>NZ_JASGBI010000001.1:1341407-1667110 GCF_030053425.1 Lysobacter stagni
CTGCTGGTCGGCACGCTGATCGGTGGCGCTTGCGCCGTGGTCCAGGCCGCGCAACCCGACTTGTCCCAAGGGACAGCGCTGGCGTTTCCGGGTGCGCAGGGCTGGGCGGCGCACACGCCGGGCGGTCGCGGCGGCCAGGTGATCCGCGTGACCACATTGGCTGCCAGCGGTCCGGGCTCGTTCGCCGAGGCGCTGGCGACACCGGGGCCGCGCATCGTGGTGTTCGAGGTTGGCGGCGTGATCGACCTGGACATGAAGGAGCTGCGCATCACCGAGCCGTATCTGACCATCGCCGGCCAGACGGCGCCGCAGCCGGGCATCACCGTCATCAAGGGCGGGCTGACCATCGCCACACACGACGTCGTCGTGCGCCACGTGCGAGTGCGACCCGGCGATGGCCTGCGGCCGAAGTGGTCGGGCGACATCGACGCCATCACCACCGTGCGCGGCGCGCATGACGTGATCGTCGACCACTGCTCGCTGACGTGGGCCACGGACGAGAACCTCTCGGCCTCCAGTACGCGCTTCTTCGGCGAGAGCGAGAAGGAGTGGATGGAAGCAGCCTCGCGCCGCATCACCTACAGCAACAACATCATCGCCGAAGGCCTGGCCAATGCCACGCACGCCAAGGGCGAGCATTCCAAGGGTTCGCTGATCCACGACCACGTCAACGACATCCTGATCGTCGGCAACCTGTATGCGCACAACTACGAACGCAACCCGCTGTTCAAGGGCGGTGCGCGCGGGCAGGTCATCAACAACCTCATCTACGATCCCGGCCAGCGCGCCGTGCATTACAACCTCATCGCCGAGGAATGGCTGGGCCATCCGTACTCGCGTGGCCAGGTGGTCGCGCGCGGCAACGTGATGCGCGAAGGCATCTCGACCGAGAAGGTCGCCTTCTTCCAGGTCGGTGGCTCGGGCGACCTCGACGTGTACTTCGAGGACAACCTGGCGGTGGATCGCCTGGGCAATCCGGTGCAACAGCAGGGCCGCTACACCACCACGCCGATCAAGGTCGACACCATGAAGCGCCCGCCCGCACTGCCCTTCGGCGTGACGCTGCTGCCGTCGGCGAAGGTGCAGGACGAGGTGGTCGCCAATGCGGGCGCACGTCCGTGGGATCGAGACGATGTCGATCGCCGCATCCTCGCCGACACCATCGAAGGCCGCGGCCGCATCATCGACAGCCAGGAGCAGGTGGGCGGCTATCCGAAGCAGCCCGAAACGCGGCAGGCATTCGTTCCGGCCGACTGGAACATGGACACGATGGAGCCGCTGAAGCCGCTGCCGCGACGGGCGCCGCTGAAGTAAGGGGTGCAATTCCGTTCACCCTGAGCGTAGGCCGCAGGCCGTAGTCGAAGGGTCGATCCCGTCGCGGGTCCTTCGACTTCGCGCTACGCGCTACGCTCAGGACGAACGGTGCGATGGGTTGCGGCCAAACGTCGCTCGCAGGGTCACGGCTTGCCACCCTCGCGCAACCGCTGCGCCAGCGCCAGCCCCGATCCGCGCAGCGCGTACGCGAACTCGCGCGCCATCCGCTCCGCGCCGGCGGGCGAGAAGTGCGTGTTGTCTTCCACGCCGTTCGGATAGTTGGCGTTCGCACCCGGCGCGACCCACAGGAACAGTGCCTTGGATTCCTCGACGCCGGTTTCCTGCAGGACCGCCGAACTGCGTCGCTCCATGTCGATTAGCGCAACCCGTTCGCGTGCCGCCAGTGCGCGCACCAGATCGGGGTATTCGCCATGACTGGGCACGACATGGCCCGCCTCGTCGAAGCGGCGGCGCGCGACGGGCGTGAGCAGCACGGGCGTGGCGCCTTTCGTGCGCACGTCCGCGACGAAGCGCGCCAGGTTGCGTGCGTAGTCCGCCGGTGGCGTGTAGCGATCGGGCTTCTCCACCGACTGGTCGTTGTGCCCGAACTGGATCAGCACCACGTCGCCTGCCTTCGTCGCGTCCAGCAGATCGTTCCAGCGACCTTCCTCGATGAACGTACGCGTGCTGCGACCGTTCTTCGCACGGTTGTCGACCACCACGCTGCCGTCGCGGAACTGCGCAGCGAGGAACTCGCCCCAGCCGGTCTCGGGCCGTTTCGTCGGCAGCTTCTCCGCCATCGTCGAGTCGCCCGCCAGGTGGATGGTGAGAGGCGGGCCGCCGGCGACCGTCGCGAAGGAGGTCAAGGCAAGCAGCAGACCGATCAGGAAACGGTGCATGGGCATCACGCGAAAGAGTGGACGAAGACGAATGGATCAGTCCGGCGACCAGCCGGCGAGGATCGCCTGGCGCGTGTAACGCGCGCGCTGATCGGCGGTGAGCACGCGCCGCGATGCGGTGCGCTGCGCCCCCGGCCCGCGACTGTCGTGTTCGAACAGACGCGCGGCGCCGGGCTGCAGCATCACGCGCTGGCCGTCGCGTGCGGTGTAGCCCATCTCGTCCCAGCCGCGCGCATCGATGTGCGCGTCCATCCAGCACGACAGATAGACGGCCGCGCCGACCGCGTCCGGGTCGCCGTACTTGCCGTCGGGGAACGTGCGGCCGGGCCGCCATGCGCGGCCCAGTGCGACCGAACCATCCGGGATCTCCGCATCGCGCGTGAGGCGGCAGCGCAGGAAGGTCAGCCCATACGGCTGCGCGGATGGCGTGCACGGCACGGCGACGTAGCCCTGGCGTTCCTTGCCCGGGCGGAAGCGCGAGTGCAGCTCGCACTGCTCGAACAGCGCATTGCCGCCGCCGAAGACGAAATCCACGCTGCCGCGGATGCGGCAATCGCGGAAGAACGCGCGACCGGCATCGGTGAACAGCGTGTCCTGGTGGCCGTCGAGGTCGACGCGCTCGAACGCGCAGCGGTCCGCGCCGGCGTCTAGCATCAACGCCACTGCCTGCGCACCGTTCGGGCCGATCGGTTCGAACTTCGGTACGGCGAGGTTGCCGACGTAGTCGAACGCGTTCTCGATGGTCAGGTTCTCAGCGCGGAAGTCCGGCGCGCGGACGATGACGCTGGCGCAGCCCCAGGTGCCCCAGGGCTCGCCATCGGGGCGTGCCATGCCGGCCGCGGCGTCGTAGGTCAGCACGCTACTCGCGCGGTCCTCGCCGATCAGGTGGATGTTGGGGCGATCGATCACCAGCTTCTCGTGCCAGCGGCCGCGCGTGACGAGGATGCGGAACGGTCGCGTTCCGTCCGTCGGCGCCGCGCCGATGGCCTCGCCGAGGCTGGCGAACACGCGCGCGCCTGGGTGTGGCGCGGTGGCAACGACGGCATCGAACGGCATGGATCCGGCGTTCGCACGCAGCGATGGCATGGACAGCGCTGCGGCGGAGAACAGCGACGCCTGCAGCAGGCGTCGCCGTCGTGGCTGCTCGATCGTGTCGATCACTTGAACGGACCTGCTCCCAGGATGACCAGGATCGGAACCGCCTGGGTCGGGTCGATGCGCCGGAAGAAGGTCGGCGTCCACGTCACGTTCGGATCCAGCGTCGGTGTGTTGACGGCGTTGTAGGCGGCGACGACATCGACGCGTGCGTGCCGGCTCACGCCGTTGCGCATCGTGCCCTCGTCGTGCAGCGCCGTGCCGTTGAAGCGATCGACGAACAGGTCGGCCGTGACGGCGTCCGGCACGATGAAGTGGTTGTTCTGCGCGAAGATCTGCGATTCGATGCCGGCGCCCCAGTGGTAGCCGTAACGCGCCGCGCCATCGCTGGTCAGCGTGTACTGGTTGTTGAACACGTGCACCTGTCCGTAGCGGACGCGCGGCACGCGCTGGCCCAGGTCGTGGAACAGGTTGTGGTGCAGCGTCACGCGCAGCTTGTTGCGGTCGGCCGTCGCGCTGTCGGACGAACCGATCAGCATCGCCTTGTCGTGGTTGGCCATCAGGTTCCACGAAACAGTGACGTTGTCCGATTCGTTGGTGACGTCGACCAGGCCGTCGTGGCGCTGGTAGAGGCGACCGAAGTAGGTGGGTGCGTCCTCGTCGCGCGTGGCGACGTCCAGGAACGCGTTGTGGTCGATCCAGACGTGAGTGGCGTTGCGCACCGAGATGGCGTCGTAGAGCGAGTTCCAGTTGCCCTCTGCGCCGTCGGTGGGCGACCACTGCGGGAAGCAGTCGACGCTGTCGACCAGCAACAGGTTGCGCACGATGACGTTCATCGGCTGGTTTCCGCTGGTCGAACTTGGTCGGATGTCCAGCCATGCGCCGCGCAGGCCGGCGCCGTGGCCCGCACCGATGATGGTCGTGTTGGCCGGCACGCGGATGCGCACGCGTGCCTGCTGTGCCGCGGCGGAGGCGACGCGGGCGCGCTCCTGCGGGCCGCTCGGGTTGACGCGTCCCCATACGGCCGGGTCGTACGCGGCGAGGAAGGCGTCGAGCGAGTAAAGCTCGCCGGTCGTCGGATCCGGCCGTGCGTAGTCGGCGCAGGACAGCGGTTGCCCGGCCGCGTCGACGTTGGCGTCGATCACGCCTTCGATGCGCACGATCTTCGGCGTGGCGTCGGGGAAGTTGAGTGCCGCGACCAGCGCGTTGCGGTCGGAGACGGTGTAGACGTGCGCCGCATCGGCAGCGGAGCCGCCGGTGGTGCCTTGCGGCAGCGCGGCGGTGGGCATCGCGGCCCAGCCGTCGTTGGCGGAGAGGGTCTGGCGTTCCGCATCAACCCCGGCCTGCGCGCACAACGGCAGGGCCAGCATCAATGCAAGGACAAGGCAGGTGCGAGTGCTCATCGGTGCCGCTCCTTCGTGGTGTGGACGAAGCGGACGTCGGCGTCGATGGCGGCGCGGCGTCCGCCGATGGCGGTCAGGCTCACGACTGCGACTGCGGACGGAACCGGCCGGGGCCGGGTGCTGCGGACAGGACCTACGGTGGAACAAAAAAACCGCGACGGACGGGCAGGTGGCAACCCGTCCGCCGCGGTTCGAGGGTCAGAACTTGTAGCGCGCGCCGAGGAAGTACTGGCGCCCGGTGTGGTGGTAGACCGATGCGCGATCCCCGATCGAATCGACCCACTGGTCCTGGTACTCGTCCGTGAGGTTGAGGCCTTCCAGGGTGAGTTCGAAGTGGTCGTTGATCTTGTACGAGGCCGACATGTCGATGGTCAGCGTTTCCGCGGTTCCTTCGACGTCGTTGTTGTTGCGGCCCGGCACCGTGGTCAGGAAGTCGTCGCGGTACGCAGCCGACACGCGCGCACCGAACTTCTCGCCTTCGTAGTAGAGCGTGGCGTTGTAGGCGTTCTTCGACAGACCGGTCAGGTCGGTGCGCAGCGAGGGCAGACCCGTCGAGGTCACGTACTGGATCTTCGAATCGACGTAGGTGTAGTTCAGCTGCACGCCGAAGTCGCTCCAGAAGCCGGGCAGGAACACGAACGGCTGCTGGTACGTGAACTCCAGGCCCTTGAGCGGACCGCCCTTGGAATTGACCGGGATGTTGAACTGGAAGTCGTCGTTGACCGTGGCACCGGTGCCGGCCAGCAGTTCCGCCGGCAGGCCCGAGGTGTAGTACGGCCGGGTTTCGCGCGAGGTCAGCACGAAGCTGTCGATGTCCTTGTAGAACAGGCCCAGCGCCAGCAGCGATTCCTCGGCGAAGTACCACTCGAAGCTCAGGTCCACGGTCTTCGCGCGGAACGGATCGAGCTGCGGGTTGCCGCCGGTGACCACGCGGTTGCCGCCGCTGACGTTGACCGTCACGCCCGGCGTGAGGTTGCCCAGGCCCGGACGCGCCATCACCTTGGCCGCGGCCAGGCGCACCAGGAAGTCCGGTGCCACGTCGGCGACGAGGTTGAACGAGGGCAGGGTGTCGTCGTAGCTGCGCTTGACCGTGGTCAGCTGCGGCGTGCCCGTGCCGACCGTCGAGAAACCCGACGAGGTCTGCGTGGTGTCCACCTGGCGCAGGCCGACGTTGCCGCTCAGCGGCATGCTGCCGATCTGCGTCGTGAAGTCGGCCTGCAACCAGAAGCCCTGGTCGCGTTCCTTCACCGAGCGGTTGTTGCCCAGCACGCCGGCCACCTGGTCGCTGACCGTGAAGATGCCGCTGTCGCTGTAGATGTTGAACAGGCGGTTGAACGCGTCGATGTCCGGGATCAGCCAGGTGCTGTCACCGACGTTGCTGATGCCTTCCAGGCCGATCTGCTTGGTCAGGTCGGCCAGGGTGACGCCGGCCGGCAGCGCGGGAACGACCAGTTCGGAGGCACGACGCTCTTCGCGTGTCTTGAACGTGTAGTCCTTCATCTGGCCGCCGCCGCGCAGCTTGAGCGCATCGGTCAGCTGCCAGGCGAAACCGATCTGGCCGCTGTCGATGGTGTTGTCGGCGTACTGCGGGCGCAGGCGGATTTCCGAGGTGCCGTTGATGAACGCCCACTGCGCCGGATCGTTCACGTCGAAACCGTTGGTGATGACCGGCAGGCGGTCGTCGCCACGGTAGTCGTAGACGTAGCCCTGCGCATTGAGCTTGTCGAGCGTGATCGTGGTCTGGATCGGATTGGCGAACTCGGACTTCGCGCGGCCCGCCTGGAAGTCGAGCGTGAAGTCGTCGGTCAGCTGGTGGTCGGCGTAGAAGTTGAACTGGGTGAACTTGGTTTCCAGTTCGTCGTAGCGCGCTTCCGAACGCACGTCGACGTTGTTGAACACGCCGTAGACCAGGTTGTTGCGACCATCGATCGCGCCGTCCACCACCACCGTCTGCGGCTTGCCGGTGCCGGTACGGCTGAACGACAGGCCGTTGAGGAAGTTTTCGGTACGCGTGGCGTCGAGATCGGCGTACATCACGTCCAGGCCCATCGACGTCTTGTCGGTGGGATCGAACTGCAGCGATGCGGTCACGCCCAGGCGTTCCTGCTCGTGCTCCATCACGCCGTAGCGCGGGATGCGCGGGTGGAACACGCTGGCGCTGCGCGCGGCGGCGAACGGCGAGGACGCCGCGAAGCCGCCACTGCTGGTGCCGTTGTCCCAGCGCACCGTGCTGTGGCCTTCCTCAAGCAGGCGGCGCTTGGTGTAGGCCACCGACAGCAGGGCGCCGAACTTGTTGTCCGCCCAGGTGTTGCTGATCAGCATCGTGGCGCGCGGGTCGATGTCGCTGGCCAGGTCGTTGTAGCCCAGCTGCGCACCGGTGACGAAGGTGAAGCCGTCGTAGTCGAACGGGCGCGCGGTGTTCAGGTCGACCGTGGCGCCGAGCGAGCCTTCCTCGACATCCGCCGAGGCCGTTTTGCGCACCGTGATGCTGTTGAACAGCTCCGAGGCGAAGACGTTGAAGTCGAAGCCGCGGCCACGGTTGGCGCCGCCGGAGCTGTCGGTGCCGCCGGTGGTGGTCAGCGCTTCCATTCCGTTGATGCGAACGCGGGTGAACTGACTGTCCAGGCCGCGCACCGAGATGTTGCGACCTTCGCCGGCGTCGCGCGAGATCGACACGCCGGGAATGCGTTGCAGGGACTCGGCGAGGTTGAGGTCCGGGAAGTCGGCGATGTCCTCGGCGACGATCGCATCGACCACGCCGACTTCGCTGCGCTTCTTGTCCAGGGCCTTCTCGAGGCTTCCGCGGAAGCCGGTGACGACGACCGTGTCGAGATCGGTGGCCTGATCGGTGCGCTGCCCGCTGTCCGCGCTTGCCGATGCGTCGGCGGCGGGTGCGGCCGTCTCCTGCGCCAGGGCGCTGAGTGCGGTCAGTTGGAGCGCCAGGCCGATCGAGGCGGCCAGCAAGGTAACCGGTGTCTTTTTTGCGGCACGCTGAAATTGCATAGGTTCTCCCCTCCCATATGGCAGACAGCTTGTAAGGTGCTTGTTGACTGGCTTGCGACGCTTGCTATGGTGTTCCGGCGGTGCCAATGACACCGATGGTCAAAACCCTAGCAAACCGGATGGCCAATGGCATGCTGCGGTGCGCAATGACCGGAACCGGGCACCATGTAGCGGTGTGATTCCACTAATCGGGGGGCGGGCGGTGAGCCAAAGGATCGTGTGTTTCGGGGAACTTCTGCTGCGTCTGTCGGCCCCGGGCCGGGAGCGGCTGCTGCAGAGCCCCCGGTTCGACGTCGCCGTGGGGGGCGCGGAGGCCAATGTGGCCGTGATGCTGGCCCGGATGGGACACGACGCGGCGATGGTATCGACCGTGGCCGACAACGGCCTGGGCGAGGCGGCCGTCGGCGAACTGCGCCGGCATGGTGTGGACACGCGCCAGGTGCGCGTCGCGTCCGGCCGCATGGGCCTGTACTTCCTTGCGCATGGCGCCATGCAGCGGCCGAGCGAGGTGCTGTACGACCGCGCCGACTCGGCCTTCGTGGGCGATGCCGGATACGACTGGGACGCGCTGCTCGACGGCGCGCAGTGGCTGCACCTGTCCGGCGTCAGCCCGGCGCTGGGTGCGGCCACCGCGCAGGCGACCATCGACGCCGCGCGCGCCGCGCGCCGGCTCGGGGTGAAGGTGTCGTTCGACGGCAACTTCCGCGGCAAGCTGTGGCAGGCGTGGAACGGCGACGCGGCCGGCCTGCTGCGCCAGATCTTCGCCGAGGCGGACCTGGTGTTCGCCGATCACCGCGACATCGACATCGTCCTGGGCGAACGCACGACGCTGCACGGCGAGGAAGCCGTGGCGCGCGCTGCCGAGCACGCGTTCGCCGCGTTCCCCAACCTCGGTACGCTGGCCTGCACCCTGCGCACGCAGCACAGCGTGGACCGCCATACGCTGTCGGCGGTGATGGTCGAACGCGACGGCTCGCGCCGCCGTGCCCCCGACTACACGCTGGAAGCCATCGTCGACCGCATCGGCACCGGTGATGCGTTCGCCGCCGGCGTGCTGCACGGCCTCATCACCGGCATGGCGTCGGCCGACAGCCTGCATTTCGGGCTCGGTGCGGCCTGCCTGAAGCACTCCATCCCGGGCGATTTCTGCCTGGCCACGGCGGCCGAGGTCGCCGACGTCATCTCGCAGGCGGGCTTCCATGTCCGCCGTTGACGCCGTCGCGCTGCTGAGTGGTCATCGCGTCATGCCCGTGTACACGCCCGGCGGCGTGGACGAGGCCGTGTCCACGGCGCGCGCGCTGCTGGCAGGCGGCGTCGGTGCCATCGAAGTGACGCTGCGCACCGAGGTGGCGATGGACGCGATCGCCGCGATCGCGCGCGAGGTGCCCGGCATGAAGGTGGGCGCCGGCACCGTGCTCGATCCGGCGCAGATGCGCCAGGCGCAGGCCGCGGGCGCGACGTTCGCGGTGTCGCCCGGCAGCTCGCCGGAACTGCTGCGCGCGGCGGTGGACCTGGGTATCGCCTACCTGCCGGGCGTTGCGACGGGCAGCGAAGTCATGGCCGCGCTCGCGGCCGGCCATCGACTGCTCAAGGTGTTTCCGGCGCAGGCGATCAATGCGCTCGAACTCATCCAGGCCTGGCGTGGCCCGTTTGGCCATGCGCGCTTCTGTCCGACGGGCGGTATCGATGCCACGCTTGCGCGCGAGTACCTGCGCCAGCCGAACGTCGCATGCCTCGGCGGCTCCTGGCTGACGCCCGCCGACGCGCTGCGCACGGGCGATTGGGCGCGCATCGAAGGCCTGGCGCGCGAGGCCGTCGCCCTCTCCGGAGCGTGATTGGCGGCCGTTTCGTGCTCTGTTCTGCTCGCGCATTGCACGAATACGCCAATTTCCGCGTTTTTTTGGCCTAAACCCACTTGGCGCGGCCCGGGTGTTGCCCTACATTCCGCTTGCCTAGCTGCGGTTTCCGGGCACCCATCAACCATCGAGTACTACGAGACACATATGGCGAAGACGAAGAAAGTGGCAAAGAAAGCCGCCCCGAAGAAGGCCGCCGCTGCCAAGCCGGCCGCTCCGAAGCCGATCAAGGAAGCGCTGTCGAAGTCGGGCCTGGTCGCTCACATCGCCGAGGCTACCGGCGTGGTCGCCAAGGACGTTCGTTCGGTCCTGGGCGCTCTGGAAGGCGCCGTGCACGCGTCGATCAGCAAGAAGGGCGCTGGCGCGTTCACCCTGCCGGGCCTGCTGAAGATCACTGCCGTCAACGTTCCGGCCAAGCCGAAGCGCAAGGGCATCAACCCGTTCACCAAGGAAGAGCAGTGGTTCGCTGCCAAGCCGGCTTCGGTGAAGGTCAAGGTCCGTCCGCTGAAGAAGCTGAAGGACGCTGCGGCCTGATGACCGCACGGGATGCGGTGTGCGCAATGCCACCGCATCCTTTCCGCGGATCGAACCGATCTGCGTGATGTTCGCCGCCGACCGTCCGCACGCGTGACGGTCGCGCGTGCCTGAGGCAACGCTCAGGTATCCAGCCAGCCTTTCGACACCGCTGCCGCGACGTCCGCGGGCGTGTCGATGTCGTGCGCCAGTTCCGGCGCTTCCAGTGTCCACACGTCGCGCATCGCGCTCAGTTGCGCCCCCAGCCCGCTGTCGCCCCGCCGATGTTTCGCCTGCGCCAGCATCGAAGCGGTGACCACCGCAGGCACGCCCACGCGTTCCCCATGCCGGGTCGCAGCGCAATGCGATGGCACGCTCGCCGCGCCCGCCAGCAGCCGCTGCAGGTGCGAAATCTCCAGCGCCGGTTGATCGGTGACCAGCACCAGGATCGGGCCCTCGAACCCATGCAGTGCATCGGCCGCAGCAAGACTGCTGGCGAGACCATCGGGCCACGCCGCGTTGAAGACCACCCGTACCCCGCAGGCGGTGCGCGAGGCGAGATCGTGAACGGCGGCCGAGACCTCGTGCGCGAAGGCGCCGGTGACAAGGATCACGCGCGCCGCACCGCTGTCCACCGCCAGGCGAACGGCGCGGTGCACCAGCGTTTCGCCATTACGAGTGAGCAGTTGTTTCGACTGCCCGAGACGCCGACTGCCGCCGGCGGCGAGCACCAGCGCCGCGTGCCCGGTCATGCGCCGACGCCGTGCAGATGGCGCTGCAACTGGGCGGCGATGCTCAACGCGATCGCCTCCGGCCCGCTGCCTCCCAGGTGCAGGCCGACGGGCGAATGCAATCGCGGCAACAAGGCCTCGCGAACCTCAGCCGGCAGCACCCGGAACAGATCGTCGCGTCGTCGCGTGGGGCCGAGCAGGCCGATGAAGCCGATCGGCGCGCCGGCCAGTGCGGCCAGGGCTTCGCGGTCGAGTTCGAAATGGTGGTGCATCACCAACGCCGCATCGTAGGACCGCGGGATCGCGGCGAGCGCGCCGGTGGGCGTGTCGTCGATCGTGGTGTCCGCGAACACGCCGGCGTCGCGCCAGCGCGGGCGTCGCTCGACCAGCGTGGTCACCGCGCCCATGGCGCGCAGCAGCGGAAGCAGGAGACGCGCCTCCGGACCCGCGCCGACGACCAGCACGCTGGGCGGTGCCGCGATCGACACGGCCCAGCGGGCCTGTGTCGCATCCCACGTGGGCGACTCCATCGGCAGCGACCAGGACGCATTGCGCGCCCCCATGGTCAGGTCGATGGTCCCGTTCGCGTCGATGGCGATGCGCAGCGGCGTGCCGCCACCGCGCCAGGCATCGATCCACGATGGCCAGTCGCCGAGCAGCGACAGCGGCAGCAGCGCCAGGCGCAACCTGCCGCGGCAACCCACGGCGGAACCGGACAACAGGTCTTCGTCGTCGCGAGTGTCGATCTCCATCCAGCCAACGCGCCGCCGTCGTGCCGCTTCGAGCGCGCGCGTCGCGATTTCCGGTTCCAGGCAGCCACCGCTGAGCCAGCCGACCTGCAGGCCGTCCTCGCCGAACAATGCCGCCGCGCCGGCGCGCACGTAGGTGGAGCCGCTGGTCTCGAGCACCAGCGCCAGCGTCGAAGCGTCGACCGGCGCGCGCGCGGACGCATCGAGCACGGCGCGCGACCCGCCGGTGGATGGCGCGTCGAAGGGCGGCACGGGCGGCAGGGGATGCATGGCGCCCGATTATGGAGCGAAGGGCCGTGGCGTCCTCGTCGCGCCGCGTGCACCGGAGGATCGGGCAAGGATCGGCGAGGAATGGGCTGGCCGGGCCGGACGCATCGCCGCTAGGGTCATGGTTCGAGCCGGTGCCCGCATGGAACGTCCACAGGCACCGGAGTAGGCTCGACCCGCCCAGCCGCCGCGAGGGACACCATGAAGCTGCTTGTGAATGGCACCGAGCACGACGTTTCCGCGCCGCCCGACATGCCCCTGCTGTGGGTGCTGCGCGATCTGCTGCACCTCACCGGCACCAAGTTCGGCTGCGGCATCGCGCAGTGCGGTGCGTGCACCGTGCACGTGGATGGCGCACCGCGGCGCAGTTGCGTGACGCCGGTGGCCTCGGTCGAAGGCAAGCCCATCACGACCATCGAAGGCCTGTCGAAGGACAACTCGCATCCGGTGCAGCGCGCGTGGGCGGAACTGGACGTCGTGCAGTGCGGGTACTGCCAGTCGGGCCAGATCATGTCCGCTGCCGCGTTGCTGGCGAAGTTGCCCGCGCCTACCGACACCGACATCGACCAGGCGCTGTCCGGAAACATCTGCCGCTGCGGCACGTACCAGCGCATCCGCGCCGCCGTGCATCGCGCCGCGGAGTTGAACAAGGCATAGCCCTCCCACTGCGGACATCGCGGAGCTTGGCCATGAACGCACCGATCCAGACATCCCGCCGCCAGTTCCTCAAGGCCACCGCCACCGTCGGCGCCGGCCTGGTCGTGGCGTTCGTCGTGCCGGGCGCACGGCGTTTCGCATACGCCGCGCCGGAAGCGGCCGCGGCGGTGACCACCGGACTGGTGCCCAACGCCTTCCTGCGCGTGGGGCCCGATGACCGCGTGTCTGTGCTGATTGCGCACTCGGAAATGGGGCAGGGCGTGTGGACCACGCTGGCGATGCTGGTGGCCGATGAGCTCGACGCCGACTGGACCACCGTGCAGGTCGAACATGCGCCGGCCGCACCCGCGTACGCGCACACGGCGTTCGGCATGCAGATGACCGGCGGCTCGTCGTCCACATGGTCGGAATTCGAACGCTACCGCCAGGCCGGCGCCACGGCGCGTGCGCTGCTGGTGGCAGCGGCCGCGCAGAAGTTCGGCGTGCCCGTCGCGCAGGTGCGCACCGAGAAGGGCTTCGCCATCGCCGGCGAGCAGCGCGCGCGCTATGGCGAACTCGCCGATGCCGCCGCGAAGCTGCCCGCGCCGACGAAGGTGGCGCTGAAGGATCCGAAGCAATGGACGCTGATCGGCCAGCCGACCCGGCGTCTGGACACCCCCGAGAAGATCAGCGGCCGCGCGCAGTTCGGCATGGACGTGCAGTTCGATGGCCTGCTCACCGCCGTGGTCGCGCGCGCACCGGTGTTCGGCGGAACGGTGAAATCGTTCGACGCCACCGCGGCAAAGGCCATTCCCGGCGTGCGCAACGTGGTGGAGGTGCCCACCGGCGTGGCCGTGGTCGCCGACCATTACTGGGCCGCCAAGCTCGGCCGCGACGCGTTGAAGGTCGAATGGGACCTCGGCCCGAACGCGGCGCTCGACACCACGGCCATGCGTGAACAGTTCCGCACGCTTGCGGTCACCGACGGCACCGTCGCCGCGCAGGCGGGCGATGCGAAGGGCGCGCTGGGCAAGGCCGCCCGCACGCTGGAAGCCGAGTACAACGTGCCCTACCTGGCGCACGCGCCGATGGAGCCGCTGAACTGCACGGTGAAGCTGTCGCCCGATGCCTGCGAGATCTGGACCGGCACGCAGTTCCAGACGCTGGACCAGCAGGTTGCCGCGAAGATCACCGGGCTGGCCCCGGAACAGGTGCATATCCACACCACCTTCCTCGGCGGTGGCTTCGGCCGGCGCGCCACGCCCACGTCCGATTTCGTCAGCGAAGCGGTGCAGGTGGCCAAGGCCGCCGGCGCGCCGGTCAAGACGGTGTGGTCGCGCGAGGACGACATCCGCGGTGGCTACTACCGGCCGATGTACCTGCAGCAGGCGCGCATCGGCATGGACGCGCAGGGCAAGCCGGTGGCCTGGCATCACGTGCTGGTGGGGCAGTCCATCCTGGCCGGTTCGCCCTTCGAGGCGGCGATGGTCAAGAACGGCATCGACTCGACCTCGGTCGAAGGCGTTGCCGATTCGCCGTACTTCAAGGAAATCGCCAACCACCGCGTCGAACTCCACTCGCCCCGCACCGGCATTCCCGTGCTGTGGTGGCGTTCGGTGGGGCACAGCTACAACGCGTTCGTGATGGAGAGCCTCATCGACGAACTCGCGCACGCGGCCAAGCAGGACCCCATCGCCTACCGGCGCACGTTGCTGCAGAACCACCCGCGCCATCTGGCGGCACTGAACCTGGCGGCCGAGAAGGCGGGATGGGGTTCTCCCTTGCCGCAGGGACAGGCGCGCGGCGTGGCCGTGCACGAGTCGTTCGGCAGCTTCATCGCGCAGGTGGCGGAGGTATCGCTCGATCGCCAGGCCGCGACCGGGCCCACCATCCGCGTGCATCGCGTGGTCTGCGCCATCGACTGCGGTCTGGCCGTGAACCCGGAAGGCGTGCGCGCGCAGATGGAATCGGGCATCGCCTTCGGACTGGGCGCGGCGTTGCACAGCGCATTGAGCTTCAAGGACGGCCGCGTGCAGGAGTCCAACTACCACGATTACCGCGTGCTGCGGCTGGACGAGATGCCCAGGGTCGAGGTGCACATCGTGCCCAGCACCGAAAAGATGGGCGGCGCCGGCGAGCCCGGCACGCCGCCGATCGCGCCGGCCGTCGCCAATGCGCTGTTCGCGCTCACGGGCGAGCGACTGCGCGAACTGCCGCTGCGCCCATCGTCGACCAGTACCGCCGCCTGAGGAGCCGACCATGCGTCTTGCGATCGCGATCCTCGCCATGATGCTGGCCGCGTGCTCGCCGCGCGTGGACCCGCAGAAGCAGGCCCAGGCGCTGCAGGCTTTCGCCACCGTCGAGAAGGTGTTCCAGCATCCGCGTTGCAGCAACTGCCACATTCCCGGCGACGCGCCGTTGCAGTTCGACACGCAGCAGCCGCACATGATGGGTGTGGTGCGCGGACCCAAGGGCGAAGGCGCCGTCGGCTTGCCGTGTGCGTCCTGTCACGGCGAAGCCAACCTGCCGGCCAGTTACGGTCCGAATGCACCGCCGGGCGCGCCGCACTGGTCACTGCCGCCGCCCGACCAGAAGATGGCGTGGATCGGCGTGCCCACGGCGGAGCTGTGCGCGATGATCCAGGACCGCAAGCGCAACGGGAACCGCGACCTGGAAGCGATGTTCAAGCACGTTGCCGAAGACAAGCTGGTGCTGTGGGGCTGGGCGCCGGGCGGCAACCGGCAGCCGGTGCCGGTGCCGCACGATCAGTTCGTCGCGGCCTTCCGCACGTGGATGGATGCCGGCGCGCCGTGCCCGCAGGCGCCGGCGCGCGGCTGATCCATCACACGGTCTCGGCTTCGCGCCGGTGCAGCCACGCGTACAGCGCCGGCAGCACCAGTAGCGTGAGCAGCGTCGAGGAGACGATGCCGCCGATCACCACCGTCGCCAGCGGACGCTGCACTTCCGAGCCCGCACCGACGTTGAACGCCATCGGCACGAAGCCCAGCGAGGCCACCAGCGCCGTCATCAGCACCGGACGCAGACGGCCCAGTGCGCCGTCGCTGATCGCGCGCATCAACGGGACGCCATCGGCGCGCAGCTTGCGCACGAAGGCGAGCATCACCAGCCCATTGAGCACCGCCACCCCCGACAGCGCGATGAAACCCACGCCGGCGGAGATCGACAGCGGAATGCCGCGCATCGCCAGCGCGATCACGCCGCCGGTGAGCGCCAGCGGTACGCCACTGAAGACGATGCCCGCATCGCGCGCCGAACCGAACGCCCAGAACAGCATCGCGAAGATCAGCACCAGCGTCGCCGGCACCACGACGGCCAGGCGCTGGCTGGCGGAGATCAGCTGTTCGAACGTGCCGCCGTAGCCCAGCCAGTAACCGGGCGGCAGCGTCACATCGCGTTGCAGTCGCTGCTGCAGGTCGTCGACGAACCCGCCCAGGTCGCGTTCGCGCACGTTCGCGGTGACCACGACGCGCCGTTTGCCATCCTCGCGGTTGATCTGGTTCGGGCCCAGCACCGTTTCGATCTGCGCCACTTCACGCAATGGCACCGTGCGCGGTGCACCGGAGGCCCAGGTCGCGCCGCGACTGGATTCGTCGGCATTGCCATCGCCGCGCAGCGGAATCGGCAGGTCCGCCAGGCGGACAGGATCGGCCCGCAGCGACTCGGGCAGGCGCACGACGATGTCGAAGCGACGGTCGCCCTCGAACAACTGGCCGGCGACCTCGCCGCCGATCGCGGTGGCCACCGTGTCCTGCACGTCGCCCGGATTGAGTCCGTAACCGGCGAGTGCACGCCGTTGCGGCGTGACCGACAGCAAGGGCAGGCCGGTCGCCTGTTCGAGCTTCACGTCGGCCGCGCCCGGCACGGTGCGCATCACGCGTTCGACGTCCTGCGCCACGCGCACGAGCGTGTCGAGGTCGTCGCCGTACACCTTCACCGCCACGTCCGCGCGCACGCCGGAAATCAGTTCGTTCATCCGCATCTGGATGGGCTGGGTGAACTCGTAGTTGTTGCCGGGCAGGCGCTTCGCCACCGTCTCCATCTCCGCCAGCAGCTGCGCCCTGGGTTTGCGCGGATTGGGCCACTGGTCGCGCGGCTTCAGCATCACGTAGGTGTCGGTGACCGACGGCGGCATCGGGTCGTTGGCGATCTCCGCCGTGCCGATCTTGCTGAAGACGCGTTCGACCTCGGGCAGCGAAGCGAGGGCGCGCTCCAGCTGCGACTGCATCGTCACCGCCTGGCTGAGACTGGTGCCGGGAATGCGCAGGGCATGCACGGTGACATCGCCTTCGTCCAGGCTGGGAATGAACTCGGTGCCCAGACGCGTGGCGAGCCAGGTGCACACGACCACCAGCACCGCCGCGGCGCCGACGACCAGCTGCCGGTGCGACAGCGACCATGCCAGCGCGGGGCGGTAGCCCTTCTGCGCCCACGCGACCAGGGGGCTTTCCTTCTCCGCCACGCGGCCGCGCAGGCACAGCGCGATCGATGCGGGCACGAAGGTCAGCGACAGCAGCATCGCGCCGGTCAGGGCCAGGACCACCGTGATCGCCATCGGGTGGAACATTTTCCCCTCGATGCCGGTGAGCGCGAAGATCGGCAGGTACACCGCGGTGATGATGCCGATGCCGAAGAGGCTGGGGCGGATCACCTCCGCCGTCGCCGATGCCGTGAGGTCGAAGCGCTCCTCGTCGGTGAGCTCCCGCGCGAGTGCGTGTTGCACCTCGCCGAAGCGGCGCAGGCAGTTCTCCACGATGATGACCGCGCCGTCGACGATCAGGCCGAAATCCAGCGCGCCCAGGCTCATCAGATTGCCTGAGACACCCCCGCGCACCATGCCGGTCATGGTGAACAGCATCGACAACGGAATCACCGCGGCGGTGATGAGCGCCGCGCGCAGGTTGCCCAGCAGCAGGAACAGCACCGCGATCACCAGCAGCGCGCCTTCGACCAGGTTCCGGGTGACGGTGGCGATGGTGCGGTCGACCAGCGCCGTGCGGTCATACACCGCGTGCGCCTGCACGCCCTTGGGCAGGCTGGCGTTGGCGGCTTCCACCTTCGCCGACGCGGCCTGCGCCACCTCGCGACTGTTGGCGCCCACCAGCATGAACACGGTGCCCAGCACCACTTCGCGTCCGTTCTGCGTGGCCGCGCCGTTGCGGAGTTCCGGTCCTTCGCCGACCTGCGCCACATCGCGTACGCGGATCGGCACGCCGTCGCGACGGTCCAGCACGATGTCGCCGATGGCGTCCACGTCGGCCACCTGCCCAGGCACACGAACGAGGAACTGCTGGCCGTTGCGTTCGATGTAGCCCGCGCCCGCGTTGCGGTTGTTGGCGACCACCGCCTCGACGATGTCGCGCAGCGAGAAACCCAACGCCACCAGCCGCGCCGGATCGGGCGTGATGTGGATCTGCCGTGCGAAACCGCCGATGGTGTTCACCTCGGTCACGCCGGGCGTGTTGCGCAGCTGCGGTCGCACCACCCAGTCCTGCAGGGTGCGCAGATCGGTGGCGTTCCACGGCGTGCCGTCGGGCTTGCGTGCCTGCGGCGTGGCCTCGACGGTATACATGAAGATCTCGCCCAGCCCGGTCGAGATGGGGCCAAGTTCCGGCTCCAGCCCTGCCGGCAGCTGCGATTTCACCTGTTGCAGGCGCTCGGCCACCTGCTGTCGCGCGAAGTACAGGTCGGTGCCGTCCTTGAACACCACCGTTACCTGCGACAGGCCGTAGCGCGACAACGACCGCGTGTAGTCCAGCTTCGGCAAGCCCGCCAGCGCGGTCTCGATGGGGAAGGTGACGCGCTGTTCGGATTCCAGCGGCGAGTAGCCGGGTGCCTCGGTGTTGATCTGCACCTGCACGTTGGTGATGTCGGGCGTGGCGTCGATCGGCAGGCGTTGGAAGCTCCACACGCCCAGCGCGATGAGCGCCGCGGTCAATGCCATGACCAGCCAGCGGTGGCGGATGGCGAATCGGATGATTTTTTCGAGCATTGCTCAGTTCCTCGAAGGGTGGCATGCCGTCCATGGCGGAACCGCATGGGCTCCGGATCGCCTGGCCCGGCCATCCTTGGCTGGGCGTTCAGGGCCGCAGCCGATGCCGATAGGGCATCGGCCAAACGCGTCCCCTCACTCAGTGATCGTGCGAAGCGCCGGACTTCTCGATGTCCGCCTTCACCAGGTAGCTCTGCTCGACCACGACCGGATCACCGGCGCGCAGCCCCGAAAGGACTTCCGCGCGCGTGCCGTCGCGCCGGCCCAGCGTGACCGGCCGTACCTCGTAGGTGTCGCCGACGCGCACGAAGACGACGTCCCAGTCGCGGAAGGTCTGCAGCGCGGACAGTGGCACGGCCAGATCGACCGGCTGTCGTGCCACCGTGACCTTCGCCGTGACCGCGGAACCCGGACGCCACAGGCCGTCTGCGTTGTCGATCCGCGCGCGGGCGACAGTGCTCTGGCTGGCGGTCGCCGTGCCGGGCAGCACGCGTTCCAGCGTGGTCGCGGTGCTGGCGCCGTCGCTCATGCGCGTCACCGTCACCGCGGCTCCGGGCCGCAGGTGCGTGGCGTCGGCGCCGAACACGTGCAGGTCCACCCACAGCGACGAGAGGTCGGCGATCTCGAACAGCGGCGCCCCCTCGGCCGCGACCGCACCCACGGAAGCGTCGCGCGACAGCACCACGCCGGAGATCGGCGCGGTCACGGTGTACTGCGACAGGCTGAGGTTGCTCTCGATGCTCGCCAGCGCCTGGCCCGCACTCACGCGATCGCCGACGTTGGCGCGCAGCGCGCGGATGGGGCCGGGAAAGCGCGCCATCGCATGGGCGACGCGACCTTCCACGGGCGTGAGCAATCCCTGCACTTCGTGTTCGTCGGCGATGACGCCCGGGCCCGCCTCTGCGATGCGGATGCCGGAGCGGTTGGCGACGTCCCGCTCGATGACTGTGCGGCCTTCGTAGCTGGGAAAGCTCCATTGCAGCGTCTGGCCCTGGATGCGCGCGGTGACGTTCACGTCGAACGAGTGCGGCTCGGCCACGACGGTGGTGGCTGCCAGGCGTCCATCCTCGCGTGCACGCAGCTTGTGCGTCTCGCGCACGTTGCCCAGGCGCACCAGCGAGACATCGACCTCACCTGATGTCGCGGGCAACGGTTTGCCGTCGCGGTAGAGCCACGCCTGGTACGTCGGTGGCGCGCCGTCCTCGGCGATCGCCAGTTCGACGGTGGTGCCGTGCTGCTGCAGCAGGCGGCCGCCGTGTTCGCCGCGAGCGGCTTCCTCCTCGGCGTGGTCGCCTTCGTCGTGGCCATGGCCGGCTTCGCCGGAGCTGCCGCAGCCGGCCAGCGCCAGTGCGAGGAATGCGGTGATCAGGAGTCGGATCTTCACGGGGTGTCTCCGTTCTGGCGCGCGACCGGTAGCACGAGGCTTTCTCCGGTCAGGCGCTGTATCTCGATGAGGGCGCGCTGCGCCTGCAGCGCGGCGTCGAGCTGCTGGCGCGCGGTGGCGGTGCGTTCGGATTGCAGCTGAGCCCATTCCAGGTAGCTGATGGCGCCGGCGCGGTAGGCGCGTTCGGCGGCGGCTTCGGCACGCGCGAGCCTGGGCAGGACGTCATCGCCCAGCCGCACCACTTCCAGCTGCGCGACGCGGTAGCGTCCGTGCGCGTCCGCGAGCGTGGAATACAGCGAGATGCCGCGCGATTCGCGTTCGACCTCCAGCATCGCCAGCTCCGCCTGTGCAGCGCGGACCTCCGGTTGTGCTCGGCGCGCACTGCCCAGTGGTATCGAGGCCGCTGCGACCAGGGCGACGTCGTCGCCGTCGTTGAATGCGCGTGCGCCCAGCGACCAGTCGATGTCGGCCCTCGCCTGCGACCGTGCAAGCTGCAGACGCGCTTCACCGATGCGACGACGGTCGGCGAAGGCGGTCAGTTCGGGCGTTCGCTCCAGCAGCGCCGCGAGCGCACCGAAATCGGCGATGGCCAGCAGAGCCAGTGGATCGGTCGCAGCGGGTGTGAACGTCGGTTCGCGCTCGCCCCACAACGCGGCCAGGTGCTGGCGTGCGGCTTCCTGTGCCTGCATGGCCCGGCGCTGTTCGAGTTCGGCGCGCGCGAGTGCGGCCTGCGCGGTGAGCAGCACCGATTCCGGCGATGCGCCGGCCTGCACGCGCAGTCGCGCCGCACTGACGGTGCGCTGACGTTGCGCGATGTCGGCCTGCGCCAGGTCGCCCTGTCGCGTGGCGCCGATCATGTCCAGGTAACGGCGGGCGGTCTCGGCCAGAAGGTCCAGGCGTGCGGCCTCGCGTTCTGGCGCAAGGGCGTCGATCCGACCCTGCGCGAGTGCGCGGCGTGCCTCGCGCTTGCCGCCACGTTCGAGCACGGACGCCAGCGTGAGTGTCAGCTCGGCACTGTCGAGGCCGGCGTAAGCGCCGCTGCCGAATGCGTTCTCCAGTTCGACGCCGGCACGCAGCGGTGGCGCCTGCGATGCGGCGTCGCGCTCGGCAGAGAGCACTTCGCTGCGCAAAGCAGGCAGGCGCAGGTCGGGATGGAAAGCGGCGACGCGCGCGAACGCATCGTCCAGGGTCAATCGATCGTCGGCACGCGCGGGCGCGGCCGCAACGAGCACGACGACCAGCGCGGCAGACGCCGCGAGTCGCGAAAGCATGGGGAAGCTCCGATGAGGGGGTGACGGAACGCCGGCAATGCGCCGGCAGAACGGTCAGGCCGCGATCGGAGGACGGAACGGCGCGGTGTGCGGCGCGGGCGCGAAGGCGATCGACTGCGCCGGCATCGGCGAGTCGCCATGGACCTGCGCGAGCGTCAGTTCCAGTCGTGGCAGCACGGCAGCCTGCTGGCCGCAGCAATGGGTCAGATGGAAGTGGCTGTCGTCGTGCGGCACCTGGCCATCCGGCGTGCCGGCATGCGGCGCCACGCCGTGTTCGTCGGCATGCGCGTGGCCATCGCCGGCCACGGCCGCGTGCGCGATCAGTTCGTGCATTTCCTCGGCGATCGCCAACGACGGCTTCAGCACCACGCCGCACAGCAGCAGGCCGAACAGCGTCAGCCGGAGCAGGTTGGCGAGGGCGGCAAGGGCAGGCATTGCCGCGCAGGGTACGCGGCGGACTGCGCGATACACAATTGCAGCCATTGGCTGCCGCATTGCCGTCACACGCCCTGCCTACGCTGTGCGCGCTTTTCGACGGGGGCGTGCGATGCGGATTGTCGGGACGATGGGTTTGCTGATGCTGATGCTGGTGCTGGCGGTGACGGGTTGCGACTCGCCGCCCGACGCGTCCCGATCCGTGGCTGGCGATGCGCCGCAGGCGCCGGCACTGCCAGCGCCGGTGTTCGGCGACCTCGACGCCGACGGTCTGCGCGTGCGCGCCGAACGCGCGCTGCACGAGCAGCGCATCCACGCACCGGCGGCCGACTGCGCGGTGGACTACTACCTCGCGCTGCGCCAACGCGCCGGCGAGGGACACGGTGTCGGGGCCGCGCTGGCCGAGCTGCAACCGTATGTGGTGATCGCCGCGGAGCAGGCGCTGGCGCGCGAGGATCTGGAGGAAACGCGACGCCTGCTGGCGCTGCTGGTGCGCATGGATGCGACTGCCCCGGCCGTGCCGCGTCTGCGCGAAGGCCTGCGCGTGGCCCAGCAGGCGGCCGATCGTGCCGAAGGCGCGCGCATCGTCGAGCTGGCGAAGCCCACGCCGCCGATGCCGTCGCCCGCACCGCGTCCGGTTTCGATGGCGAGCGCGCCGCAGCCGCAGCCCACCGCACCCGTCGCGAATCCCCCGCCCGCGCCGACGAAGGTGGCGTCTGCCGAGGCCACGGCGTCACCGGTCGCACCTGTCGCACCCTTGGAGTCCTCATCGCCCGCACCCCAGGCCCTGCCACGCCTGCTGGCCGATTCGCCGCCGCGCTATCCGCTGGGCGCGCAGAAGCGGCGCATCGAGGGCAGCGTGCTGGTCACTTTCACCATCCAGCCCGATGGCAGCGTCAGCGATGCACGCTCGCTGTCGGCGCAACCGGCGGGCGTGTTCGAAGACGCCGCGCTGGCGGCCGCGGCGCGCTGGCGTTTTGAAGCCACCGGCCGACGCGTGACGACCACGCGCACACTGGCATTCCGCCTGCCGCCGGACTCGAAGGGGTGACCCTTCGCTGGTCGCCGCGCGGTGCAGCGGCGACAATGCGGGCATGAACGACACCGCACCGCTGCTCGAAACCGTCGAGTTCGAAACCGCCCCCAATCCCGAATGGACCGTGCTGTGGCTGCATGGGCTGGGCGCGGATGGTCACGACTTCGCGCCGATCGTGCCCGAACTGGTGCGTCGCGACTGGCCGGCGCTGCGGTTCGTGTTCCCGCACGCGCCGGTGCGCGCTGTGACGATCAACAACGGCGTGCGCATGCGCGCCTGGTACGACATCGTCAGCTTCGTTTTCGACTCCCTGCACGCGGGCAAGCGCGCGGACGAAACCGGCGTGGCCGAATCGGTGGCGCAGGTCGAGGCCCTGATCGCCCGCGAGGAAGCCCGGGGCATTCCGGCGCACCGGATCCTCCTGGTAGGGTTCTCCCAGGGCGGCGCCATCACCCTGGCCGCCGGCCTTCGCCGCAAGGTGCCGCTGGCGGGGCTGGTCGGCCTGTCGACCTACCTGCCCGAGTCCACCGAACGTGTGGCGGCCGTGCTCCAGGCCGCCGCCCGGACGCAGCCGTTGTTCATGGCCCACGGCCAGTACGACCCCGTGGTGCCGGCCCTGATCGGCGAGCGCAGCGCCGCGACCCTTCAGGCGTTGGGCTTCCCCCTGGACTGGCATGTCTACCCGATGGCCCACCAGGTCTGCGCCGAGGAGATCCGGGACCTGGGCGACTGGCTGGCCCGCAGGTTCGCCGGGTAAGTCCTCCCGACGAGTGGTAGCCTGCCAAGGCCGGGGCTACCATCGTCCCCGTGGCTGTGCCGACAGGGGATGGAGGCGCCAATGAGGGTAGTGATCGCCGATGACGAGCCGCTCGCGCGCGAACGCCTGCGCGGGTTGCTGGCCGAACAACGCGGTGTGGAGGTCGTGGCCGAAGCGGCCGACGGCCAACACGCGCTGCACGCCTGTGCCGAGCACCGTCCCGATCTGGTCCTGCTGGACATCGCGATGCCGGGCATCGACGGGCTGGAGGCCGCGCGCCACCTCGCCGCGTTCGAGCCGCGACCGGCCGTCGTGTTCTGCACCGCGTACGACGCGCACGCGCTGTCGGCCTTCGAGGCCGAAGCGATCGACTACCTGGTCAAGCCGGTGCGCGCCGAACGCCTGGCCGCCGCACTGGAGCGCGTTCGCACCTTCGCGGCCGGGCGCGAGCGCGCCGCCGCCGCGGGCGTGCCGCAGGGCGGACAGCGCCGCAGCCACCTGTGCGCGCGCCTGCGCGGCAGCCTGCGCCTGATCCCCATCGAGGACGTGCACTACCTCCACGCCGAGGAGAAGTACGTCGTCGTTCACCACGCACGTGGCGAGGACCTGATCGAGGAATCGCTGAAGTCGCTCGAGGACGAGTTCGGCGAGCGCTTCGTGCGCATCCATCGCAACTGCCTGGTCGCGCGGCACGAGATCGTCGAGCTGCGTCGAGCCCCGGACGGCCACGTACAGGCCGTGCTCCGCCACGGCAAGCAGCCGCTGGAAGTCAGCCGCCGCTGCGTGTCGGGGCTGAAGGAGACGTTGAAGCACCTGTGATGGTCCATGCGGCGCAGACCGGCGACGACCGGTCCATGGAGGAAATGCGCGAAGCCGGGCAGGGACGCACCGTGCTCGTGCTGGGTGCGGGCGGCTTCATCGCCGGCTTCATCATCGCTGCCCTGCGCACGCACGGCTGGCGCGTGATTCGCGGCGTACGTCGTCCCGAGCGCGACGGCGATACGCGCATCTGCGATCTGAGCGATGACACCACGGACTGGCGCGCCGTCGTCGCCGGCGTGGACGTGGTCGTCAATGCGGCTGGCATCCTGCGCGAGTCGGGGCAGCAGCGTTTCGAAGCGATCCATGACGGGGCGCCATTCGCATTGGCGCAGGCATGCGTGGATCTCGGCGTGCGCCGGTTCGTGCAGGTTTCCGCGCTGGGGCGCCCGGAGGACGGCGAGTTTGTAGCTTCCAAGCATCGATTCGACGAGGCCTTGCTGCGCCTGCCATTGAGCGCTGTGGTGCTGCGACCGTCCGTTGTCTATTCGACGCGCGGATCCTACGGAGGCACATCGCTGCTGCGCGCGATGGCGGCTCTGCCGGGGGTGCTTGCGCTTCCGGGACGCGGTGACTGGCCGCTGCAGCCGCTGTCGGCC
The DNA here is from genome assembly GCF_030053425.1 of Lysobacter stagni. Classification (NCBI taxonomy): domain Bacteria; kingdom Pseudomonadati; phylum Pseudomonadota; class Gammaproteobacteria; order Lysobacterales; family Lysobacteraceae; genus Lysobacter; species Lysobacter stagni. The sequence continues at coordinate 1,366,185 of NZ_JASGBI010000001.1, forward strand.
GAGGACCTTGGCGAACTCGTGGCAAGGGCTGCCACCGGTTCGGCAACCGGCGTGTTCGAAGTCGCCGGGCCTGCGCCCGTCATGCTAGGGGAGTACCTGCATCGCTGGCGGCATTGGCTGCGCGTCGGGCCCGCTGTGACCCTGCAAGTGCCGGTGTGGCTGGTGTCCGCGGCGGCATGGCTGGGCGAACGATGCGGTGTTGGCCCGCTGGGCGAGACGATGTGGAAGATGCTGCAGCGGGGCAACGTGGCCTCGTCAGACGCCTCAGTGCGGCTGCATGAAGCGTTCGGCATGGTGCCGCGCGCGCTGGACGACGTACTCGTGAGCGAACCCAGCCAGGTGCAGGACCGCTGGCACGCGCGACTGTACTGGCTTGGTCCGCTGCTGCGCGTGGCGGTCGCGGCTCTGTTCCTGCTTTCGGCATTCTCGGGACTGCTTGCACCTGTGGCGACGATCGAATCGCTCGTGCGCGACAGCGTGCTGTCGGCGTGGCATCCGGTGGCGATGGCACGACTCGCGGCCGTGCTGGACCTGGCGCTCGGTGCGTGGCTGCTCACCGGTCGCGCGCCGCGCATCGCGACGGCATCGATGATCGTGCCGGTGCTGGTTTACACCCTGGTATTCGGCAGCCTGCTTCCGCAGTCGTGGCTGGAACCGCTGGGGGGCATGGCCAAGAACCTGGTGGTGCTTCCCGCGTTGGCCGTGCTGTGGGTCCTTGGCGATCGGCGCTGAACTGGAGCTTGCATGACCTATCTCTGGCTGAAGTGGATTCACATCCTGTCTTCGACCTTGCTGTTCGGCACCGGATTAGGCATCGCGTTCTTCATGTGGATGGCGCACCGGCGGGGCGATGCGCGCCTGATCGCCGACACCGCGCGCCACGTCGTCATCGCCGACACGGTATTCACCGCGCCGGCCGTGATCGTGCAACTGGCCACGGGGCTTTGGCTGACCCGTCTCCTCGGCCTTCCACTGGGTCTGTTCTGGGTGAAGGCGGCGCTGCTGCTGTTCTTCGTCATCGGCGCATGCTGGCTGCCCGTGCTGTGGCTGCAGGTCCGCGCGCGCGACCTGGCCCGCGAATGCGTGGCAACAGGGCAACCCCTGCCTTCGTCGTATCACCGCGCCATGCGGTGGTGGTTCTGGCTCGGCTGGCCCGCCTTCCTCAGCGTTATCGCCATCTTCTGGCTGATGGTGACCAAGCCGGCCTGAGCACCTACGGCGTCCGGCGGGATTAGCGGCGATAATGCGCGGATGGATACGTTGCGCATCGCCACCCGCAAGAGCCCGCTCGCCCTGTGGCAGAGCGAACACGTCGCCGAGCGCCTGCGGGAAGTCTTCCCGGGCCTCCGGGTCGAACTCGTGCCGATGAGCACGCGCGGCGACGAGGTGCTGGACCGCTCGCTGGCGGCGATCGGCGGCAAGGGCCTGTTCCTGAAGGAGCTGGAGCTGGCGATGCTGCGCGGCGAGGCGGACTGCGCGGTGCATTCGCTGAAGGATGTGCCGATGGAACTGGAGCCCGGCTTCGCGCTGCCGGCGATCCTGGCCCGTGCGGACTATGCCGACGCCTTCGTCAGCAATCATTTCGATGACATCGCGGCGCTGCCGCAGGGCGCGCGCGTGGGCACCTCGTCGTTGCGCCGTCAGGCGCAACTGCGCGCGCTGCGTCCGGACCTGCAGCTGCGCGACCTGCGCGGCAACGTCAACACGCGTCTGGCCAAGCTCGACGCGGGCGAATACGACGCCATCGTGCTGGCCTGTGCGGGTCTGCAACGGCTGGGTTTCGATGCGCGCATCCGTTCGCGGCTGCAGGCCCCGCACTGGCTGCCCGCGCCCGCGCAGGGCGCGGTGGCGATCGAATGCCGGGACGACGACCTCGCCACGCGCGAGCTGTGCGCGCGTCTGGACGACAGCGCCACGCGCACCTGCGCGGAAGCCGAGCGTGCGATGAACCGTGCCTTGCACGGCAGCTGTCACGTGCCGGTTGCGGCATTCGCGCAGCTCAGTGGCGAGCACCTGCACCTGTCGGGTCTGGTGGGTTCAGCCAGCGAAGGCCGCCTGGTGCGCGCGGACGCCGAAGGCCGGGGCGATGCTCCCGAATGCCTGGGGCTGGAAGTCGCGCAGATGTTGCTGGAGCAGGGTGCGGGCGAGTTGATCGGCGAAGCCGACTGAGGTCGATGCCTTCCCTTCTCCCCTCGTGGGAGAAGGTGCCCGCAGGGCGGAAGAGGGGGCACGCAGTGCTTTGACGACCCTCTCCCTGGCCGCATTCGCGGCCTGACCCTCTCCCACAAGGGGAGAGGGCAAGGTCAGAACCGCCTGCGCAACTCGATTTTGCTTTCCGCGGTTTCCTTGCCGCCGCCACCCTGCGTGTCGTGGCGGATCGCGAAGTCGCTTTCCAGCGTCCAGTCCGGCCACAGGTTCACGTCCAGGCTCATCGACTGTTTGACGAAGGCCTCGCCGCGGCCGCTCTCGAACTGCACGCGTTGCCGCCACTGCGCGCGTTCGCCGATCTGCTGGCCGAAGTTGAGTTCACCGCGCAGGACCGGTCCGGCCTGGTTGATGCCGTCGTCGTACAGCGGTGCCAGGCGATAACCCGCGCCGAGCGAGAGTCCCAGCTGCGTCGGGCCGTCGCGCATTGCCTGCACGTTGTAGCGCGTGCCGATGCGGAAATCGTTGGAGTACAGCGCCTTGCTGTCGCGTGGCGTGGCCGGTGCGCTGAGCGAGGCGTAACGCTGACTGCCGGGCAGGCGGACGGTGCGCTGGCGCGGATCGCGGGGTTCCGCCGGCATCGGTGCGGACAGCGCGACCTGCCATTCCTCGTCGCCGCAGCGCGTGGAAAAGCAGTACAGCCGCATCTGCGCCGGATCGCTGGCGATGGCGATCAACGTCGGGTCGCCATTCAACGCTGGCGAGGGCAGGGTGAGGAAGGCGCCGCCGAGAAGGCCGGTCGCGAGTGCACCGAGCATGGTCAGGTTGGTTGAATGCGGACGAGTGGCGGCATGAAAGCGCTTTCATACCGGTGCGACAGTGTGCCAGAGCGCAGATGAATACGCCTCCAACCCGCCCGGCTTCAGTAGTAAAGCGTGACCATGTGCCGCGCCTGGGCGAAGAACAGCCAGCGTTCCACCAGCACGCCCAGCAACGCGAGCACCGCGCCGAGCGTGAACACCGGGCCGGCCCATTCGGGATGCGCCCATGCCAGCCATGCCGTCACCGCGGGCACCAGCGCAAACAGCAGCACCGAGATCGCGCGCAGCACGCGCGCATGCTTGCGCGCCAATACGTAGCCCATCTCGCGGTTGAGGTAGTTGTCCTGTGTGTGCGGGCGCTCGAACACCTCGACCTCGCGACCGGGCAGGCCGACCGCATCGCCGCGCGTGGCGCCCAGTGGCTGCCGGTCGATGCGATGCCAGTAGACCAGCTTCAATGCCGCGGCGACGAACGCGAGCACGAACGTCACCAGCAGGTTTACCGCGAGGGCTTCGTCCGACAGCCCGGCCCAGTTGACCAGCGCCATCAGCACCAGCCAGCCGCCGAGGATGGCGAACATCAGATAGGCCGGCACCACCAGCGCCTGCCGCCATGCGGGAATGGGCTTGAGCGAGGCGTAGATCATCGCCGTGCATACCACCGTGATGAGCGACAGCAGCAGCATCGCCGCCGCCAGCACGGGCACCACAGGGCCCTGCAACAGGGCGGTGGAACGGGTGGAGAACACGGCCGCCACCACGCCCAGCAGGGCCAGCACCGGCAGCGCCGTCAACACCGCGAACACGCCCTCGCGCGACAACCACGAACTGCGCCACTGCGAGAACGCACGCCACGCGCGCGCCGGTTTGCCGAGGTGGAACATCGAGCTCACCAGGCCGACGGTGGTCAACAACAGTCCGACCAGCAGCATCACGCCCCACAGCAGCGGCACCACGCCCTGCGTTGGCGCGCGTCCCTGCAGATAGGGCATCAGCATGAAGGCGCCGGTCCAGACCAGCAGGCCATAGCCCGCGCCGGAGAGTGTGGTGAACAGCAGGACGGAGAACGCTGGATGCATGCGGAAGGACTCAGCGGCTGAGTACGCGGTCGAGCCAGCGCAGCACGGGCGGCAGCGCGGCGGTATCGAGGGTTTCGGTGGGCACCGGAGACGGTGTCTGTGCGTCGCCGGCCCGGCGCGGGCGCGGTGGCAGGTACTGGTTCACGGGCTGGTAGCCCAGTTGCGGCAGCAGGTCCACGCCGCCGCGCTCGGCCACCAGTTTCGACACCTTCGATTCCGGATCGCCCAGGTCTCCGAAATGGCGTGCACGCGTGGGGCAGGCCTGCACGCAGGCGGGCTGACGTTCGCTCTCGTCGAGGTTCTCGTTGTAGATGCGGTCGATGCACAGCGTGCATTTCTTCATCACGCCCTCGACGTGGCTGTACTCGCGCGCGCCGTACGGACATGCCCACGAACACAGCTTGCAACCGATGCACTTGTCCTCGTCCACCAGCACGATGCCGTCCTCCGCGCGCTTGTAGCTGGCGCCGGTCGGGCACACGGTCACGCACGCGGGCTGCTCACAATGCAGGCACGAACGCGGGAAGTGCAGGGTCATCGCCGGCTGCGCGGGCGCATCGCCGCACGAGGGCGTTGCCGCCACTTCATAGCTGTGTACGCGGTTGAACCACACGCCCGACGGATCGTCGCCGTAGGGTTTTTCGTCGGTCAGCGGCGCGGCGAAGCCCCCGGCGTTCCATTCCTTGCAGCTCACCGCGCAGGCATGGCAGCCCACGCAGGTGTCCAGGTCGATGACCAGGCCCAGCTTCTTCTTCGACGGCGGCGGAAGGTCGGTCATGCGGTTCAGCGGCGCCGTGCGGTGCTGAGCAGCCACACGCCAAGGGCGAATATGCCGATGCCGAAGGTGACGCTGGGCAGCATGCCGACGACCAGCGGCATCAGCGAGTCGCCCGAGTTCGGCGACGATGCCGGATCGAGCACGCCGAAGCTCATCAGGATCATCACCGCGAATCCGGCGACGATGCACAGCCAGCCGGCGAGGATGCGAATGGATTTCATGCGTTCGTCTTGTCCTTGCGTGAGTCGCGGAACTGCGCGCCGTAACGCAGCGGGCGATCGTCGGCCTGGCCCATGTCCAGCGGCGGGAACTGCGGGGAACTGGCGTCCACGTCCGCCACGCGCGTGATACGCACGCGCAGGTCGAACCACGCGGCCTGTCCGGTGACCGGGTCGGCGTTGGCGTAGTCGCCCTTGGGCGTGATGTCGGAGATGAGATGGTTCAGCAGGAAGCCCTTGCGGCCTTCCGGCGCATCCTTGTCCAGACGCCATGCACCGCGACGCTTGCCGATGGCGTTCCACGTCCAGACCGTGTCGGGCTGTACGTTGGAAGCGAACTTCGCCTGCACGGTGATGCTGCCGAGGTGGGAGGTGACCTGGATCCAGTCCTCGTCGGCGATTCCGTGGCGCGCGGCCGTGTCCGGATGCAGGTACAGCCAGTTGCGCGTGGCGATCTGCCGCAGCCACGCATTCTGCGAACCCCATGCGTGATACATGAACATCGGGCGCTGGGTGACGGCGCTGAGCGGGAAGGGATGGGGTTCCTGTCCTCCCGTCTCCGCGCGAGCGTCGCCCTCTCCCCATCCCTCTCCCGCCCGCGGGAGAGGGGGTGTGATGGCCGTGCGGGTCTGGCTTTGTTGAGCGTTTCCGCGGTCGGCGCCATATCCGCGGTCGACCTGAGCCCCTTCCAGGGGCTCATACCAAATCGGTAGGGGGTCGAAATACGTCGCCACGCGCTCGCGATGCTCCGCCGGCGGCTGCACGGCGCCATGGCCTTGCGCGGCGAGCCGGAACTTCTGCATGGTCTCCGAGTACAGCTGCAGCACGATCGGGTCCGCGTGGCCGAGGAAGCCCATGCGCTGCGCCCAGTCGAGATAGCCGCGATTGGCCATCTTGAAGTAGCGCGCGTGCTCGGGGATCTCGCTGCGCCAGAAGCCGCCGTTGTCGATGTACCGCTGCAGCTGTTGCGGATTGGGCTGGCCCTTCGCCTCGACCTCGCCGTGCGCGCCGCGCCAGCCGGCCAGCAGGCCCACGCCCGGCGCGCGCTCGTGTCGCACGATGTAGTCGGCGTAGTCGCGGTACTTCGGCGAACCGTCGTCGTTCACCAGGCCCGGCAACCCGAGTCGCGCGCCCAGATCGATCAGCACCGACTGGAAGCCGCGCACGTCGCGTCCTTCGCGTTGCTTCGCGGCATCCAGGACCGGATGGCGGATCGCGTCGCTGGCGCCGTCGGCGTCGGAGATCGGCCGGTCGAGCAGGCTGATTGCGTCGAAGCGTTCCAGGTAGGTCGTGTCGGGCAGCACGAGGTCCGCGTAGGCGACCATCTCCGAGGCGTACGCATCGGCATAGACGATGCGCGGGATGCGGTACTCGCCGGCGTCGTCCTTGTCGGTCAGCCACGCGATGGTCTGCGCGGTGTTCATCGACGAGTTCCAGCTCATGTTCGCCATGAACATCATCAGCGTGTCGATGCGGTACGGATCGCCCGCCCAGGCATTGCGGATGACGGTGTGCATCATCCCGTGCGCGGACAGCGGGTACGCCCACGAGAACGCATGGTCGATGCGTCGCGGGGCACCGTTGGCATCGACGACCAGGTCTTCCGGTGCGTGGACGAAGCCCAGCGGTGCGGCGTCCAGCACGCCGTTGGCCTGGCGCGCCTTGCCGGGGCGGTTCGGCGGCGGAATCGGCTTCGGGAACGGCGGCTGGTAACGGAACGAGCCCGGTGCATCCACCGCGCCCAGCAGCAGCTGCAGCACGTGCAGGGCGCGGCAGGTATGGAAGCCATTGCTGTGCGCGCTGATGCCGCGCATGGCGTGCATGGACACCGGGCGGCCCTGCATCTGCGCGTGCTCGCGGCCCCATGCGTCGGTCCACGGAATCGGCAGCGAGAACGCGCGGTCGAACGCGGCTTCAGTCAGTTCGCGTGCGATGCGGCGGATGGTATCGGCGGGAATGCCGCAGCGTTCGGCCACGGCGTCGGGCGCGTATTGCGGATCGAGGTAGCGTTCGGCGACCAGATGGAACGACGGCACCGCGCGGCGGCCGTCGGGCAGCGCGTATTCACCGACCACGCGCGGAGCGATGTCGATCGCGTCGGCGCGCGCGAATCCGCCGTCCGCCGTCGCGCACAGCGCGTGGCCCTGCGCATCGCGTGCGAACAGGCCGTCGTCCGCGCCGCCGGGATTGCGCACCACCAGCCAGTGCGCGTTGGTGTATCGCACCAGGTAGTCCAGGTCGATGCGGTCGGCCTTGAGCAGCTCGTGGATCAGCGCGAAGGCGAACAGGCCGTCGGTACCCGGGCGGATGCCGATCCACTCGTCGGCGATGGCGCCGTAGCCCGAGCGCACCGGGTTCACCGCGACGATCTTCGCGCCGCGGGCCTTCAACTTGCCCAGGCCCAGCTTGATCGGATTGGAGTCGTGGTCTTCGGCCACGCCCCACAGCATCAGGTACTGCGTGTGGTCCCAGTCGGGCTCGCCGAATTCCCAGAAGCTGCCGCCCAGCGAATACAGGCCACCGGCCGCCATGTTGACCGAGCAGAAACCGCCGTGCGCTGCGTAGTTCACCGTGCCGAACTGCTGCGCCCACCAGCCGGTCAGCGCCTGCGACTGGTCGCGACCGGTGAAGAAAGCCAGCTCGTCGGGATTGCGTTCGCGGATCGGCTTGAGCCACGACGTCGCGATGTCCAGCGCCTCGTCCCATTCGATCTCGCGGAATTCGCCGGAACCGCGTTCGCCCACGCGCAGCAGTGGTTTGTCCAGCCGCGCCGGCGAGTAGTGCTGCATGATCCCCGCCGAACCCTTCGCGCACAGCACGCCGCGATTGACCGGATGGTCCGGGTTGCCCTGGATGTAGCGGATCTGCCCGTCCTTCAGCCACACCTTGATGCCGCAACGGCACGCGCACATGTAGCACGTGGTCGTCTTCATTTCGTCGCCGACGGACGGCGAGGTGTCGATGGCTGGCTCGGCGGGCGCGCGCATCCGGGCATTGTGCCCTGCGCGGCGGGATTCAGGCGACCTGAGGCATGTGCCGCGCGACCACGCCCGTCATCAGGGGCGGCAGAGCCGGCGTTCGTAGTCCAGTTGCTGTTGCAGCACCGCGCTGTCGCCGTCGAGCGCCAGGTCGCCGATGTTGCGGCGGTTCTCGCGACAAGGTTCGTCCGGGTCGCGCGCGCCGAACATGCGGCCGATGCCATTCACGACCGTGGCCACGCTGGTTTGCTGGCGCATCCGGAAGCGCTCGCTGCCCTCGCCGGGCAGACGCGCGATGCGTTGCGCGAACGGGTCGCCCGGGGCGATCGCGACAGGGGCCTGCGCCGCCTGCCGTGCCTGCATCAGATAGACCGCGGACATCGGCCGGTCGACCGGCGAAGGCGAGGATGCGTCGCGGTCTGGCGACGCATCCGGTTCCGCGGAGGCCGTCACGGTTCTCGCGAGGCGGGACAATGCGGGCGATCGTGGAACATGCGCCGTTGGCGCCGCGCCTTCCCGACGTGCGGTGTCACGTGGAATCCACACCACCTGCAGCGCGCGTTCGGCGACGACGGGAACCTCCGGCCGCATCATTCGCGTCAGAAGCCAGAACAACCCCGCATTGGCCGTTACCGTCACCACCGCCGCCACGGCGGCGTCCCATCGCAATCCCTGCGTCGACTCCATCGCGTCCCCTTCGAGTGCCGGCGGAGTATGGGGAACGCGGAGTTAAACGCCGGTTAGCCGTCGCGCTGGCGGCCGTGGAGCCACGGTGAGATGCTTTCCCTCCGAGACCCTCGCCCCGCATGCCATGGAACGCATCGAACGCATCCACGCCCTCCACCGCATCCTCAGCGCCGCGCGCTACCCGGTGACGGTGCAGCGCCTGCAGGAAGACCTGGAATGCTCCCGCGCGACGGTTTACCGCGACCTGGCCTACCTGCGCGATTACCTCATGGCCCCGGTCGTCGGCAATGGCGAGGCCGGTTTCCGCTATGACCACAGCGACGGCGACCGCTTCGAACTGCCGGGCCTGTGGTTGAGTTCGGAGGAGCTGCACTCGCTGTTGGCCGCGCAGCAGCTGCTCGTGCGCAGTGGCGGCGGCGTGCTGTCCAACGCGCTGGCGCCGCTGCAGCACCGCATCGAAAAGCTGCTGGACGAACATGCCGGAGGACGCCGTGTCCCGGTCGAGCGCGTGCGGGTGATCCCGCACCGCACGCGCAGGCTGGACGAGACCGCGTTCCGCAACGTGGCCACCGCGGTGCTCGACCGCAAGCAGCTGAGCTTCGAGTACCGGGCCCGTTCCACCGACGAGCAGACCCGGCGCATGGTGTCGCCGCAGCGCCTCACGCACTACCGCGAGAACTGGTACCTCGACGCCTGGGACCACAACCGCGAAGCGCTGCGCAGCTTCGCCGTGGACCGCATCAGCGCGGCGAAGATTTCCGAGGACGTGGCGCGCGACGTGCCCGATGCGGAACTCGATCAACACCTGGCGTCGAGCTACGGCATCTTCTCCGGCACGCCGAAGGGTTGGGCGACGATCCTGTTCACGCCCAAGGCCGCGCGCTGGGTGGCCGACGAGCACTGGCACTCGCAGCAGCAGGGACGTTTCCTTCCCGATGGCCGCTACGAGTTGAAGGTGCCCTACAGTGCCGGCCGCGAGCTGCTGATGGACGTGATGCACTACGGCAGCGATGCGGAAATCGTCGAGCCGCCGGTGCTGCGCGAGCAGGCCAGGGCGCTGCTGCAGCTGGCGCTGAGCAATTACGACCGCTGATCCGCTTTCCCCTCTGCCCGGCCAGCTGCGCTGGCCGACCCTCCCGCAAGGGGAGGGGGTTGGACAAGGGAGAGGCAGTGCTCTCCCACCTCTCCCCTTGTGGGAGAGGTCGACGCGCGCAGCGCGTCGGGAGAGGGGGCCGTCGCAGCCCCTGAGATCCCCCACCCGCACGCTGGCTCCATCAACCCGGAGCCGCGCCATGAAGACGACCCGCACCGATATCGATCCCGGCCTGGAAGGCCTGCTGCGTCATGCCGTTGCGATCGGCGCAGCCATCGTCGTGCTGCTGCCCGCCGCGCGCGGTTTCAGCCCCACCTTCGGATGGATGCCGCTGTGGCTGCTGGCCATGCCGGCCTGCGCGTGGTGGGCGCTGCATCGCTTCCGCCTGCCGGTGCGAGAGACGGACGAAGCATCGGCCTCCGTCCTGCGCCCGCGTCGTCGGGCGGGCACGCAGGCACGTCGCCGGCGGGCGTCGGTCCTGCGTCTGCGCCGGCCGCAGGCGGCCTGAGCCACCGCATCCGGCACGTCCGGAGGACCTCCGGCACGGCAGGCCCCACCGCGCGCTGTGCTAGCGTTCCGGCTCCGATTTCACCGTGCCCGGAGCGCCCATGCCGAAGCTGTCGCACGCCTGCCAGACCCTGTTGATCTCCGCAGGCCTCGCGGCCGCGTCGCTGGCCGGCGCCGCACCCGCCAAGGAGTCCCCCGCCGTGTCCGCCGATGCTTCCACCGATCCCTACGCCTGGCTTGAGGACGTCACCGGGGAACGCCCGCTGGCCTGGGTGCGCGAGCAGAACGCGAAGTCCGAAGGCGAGCTGACCACTTCGCCGCAGTTCCGCCAGCTGGAATCCGACATCCGCGGCATCCTCGATTCCGACGCCAAGATCCCCGGCGTCGAGAAGATCGGCGAGTACTACTACAACTTCTGGAAGGACAAGCAGCACGAACGCGGCCTGTGGCGCCGCACCACGCTGGCCGAGTACCGCAAGGACAAGCCGCAGTGGGAAACGGTCATCGACCTGGACGCGCTCAACAAGGCGGAGAACGAGAACTGGGTGTGGCACGGCGTGGACTGCCTGCGCCCGGACTACACCCGCTGCCTGATCGCGCTCTCGCGCGGCGGCGCCGATGCCGACGTCACGCGCGAGTTCGACCTGTCCACCCGGTCGTGGGTGAAGGACGGCTTCTTCCGCGACGAGGCCAAGGGCGCGCTGGGCTGGATCGACCGCGACACGGTGTACGTCTACACCGATTTCGGTGCCGGCTCGATGACCAGCTCGGGCTACCCGCGCATCGTCAAGGAATGGAAGCGCGGCACGCCGATCGGGCAGGCGCGCGTGGTGTACGAGGGCAAGCCCGACGACATGTACATCGCCGCGCTGCGCGACCACACACCGGGTTTCGAGCGCGATTTCGTCAGCCGCACGATCGCCTTCTACAACGACGAGCTGTACCTGCGCGCAGGCGACAAGCTTGCGAAGATCGACGCGCCCAACTCCGCCAACAAGTCCGTGCACAGGGACTGGCTGCTGCTGGAACTGCGCGAACCCTATGAGGCCGGCGGCAGGACCTGGCCTGCCGGCAGCCTGATCGCGACGAAGTTCGACGATTTCATGGCCGGCAAGCGCGAGTTCACCGCGCTGTTCGCGCCCACCGAGCGCACCTCGCTGTCCGGCTACACCTGGACGAAGACGCATCTGGTGCTGAACGTACTGGACGACGTGAAGAACCGCCTGAGCGTGCTGACGCCGGGAGCCGGCGAGTGGAAGCACAGTGAGTTCACCGGGGCGCCGTCGTTCGGAACGCTGGTGGTGGCGCCGGTCGATCCGGACGAAAGCGACGCCGTGTGGCTCACCGCCACCGACTACCTCACGCCGACCACGCTGTCGCTGGCGCAGATCGGCACGAAGCCGGAAGTGCTCAAGACGATGCCGGTGTTCTTCGACGCGTCGAAGAACGTGATCGAGCAGCACTTCGCCACGTCGAAGGATGGCACCCGCGTGCCGTACTTCATGGTGCGTCCGAAGGGGCTGGCCCTGGACGGCACCGCGCCGACGCTGCTGTACGGCTACGGCGGCTTCGAGATTTCGCTGACGCCGGCGTACTCCGGCAGCGTCGGCAAGGGCTGGCTGGAGAAGGGTGGCGTGTACGCGGTGGCCAACATCCGCGGCGGCGGCGAATACGGTCCGCGCTGGCACCAGGCTGCGCTCAAGGCCAACCGGCACAAGGCGTACGAAGACTTCGCCGCGGTCGCGCAGGATCTGATCGCGCGCAAGGTCACGTCGACCCCGCACCTGGGCATCCAGGGCGGCAGCAACGGCGGCCTGCTCACCGGCAACATGCTCACGCAGTATCCGGACCTCTTCGGTGCCGTCGTCGTGCAGGTTCCGTTGCTGGACATGAAGCGCTACAGCCACCTGCTGGCGGGCGCGTCGTGGATGGCCGAGTACGGCGATCCCGACACCGCCGACTGGGACTACATCCGCAGCTTCTCGCCGTACCACCTGTTCGACGCGAAGCGCACCTACCCGCCGGTGATCTTCATGACCTCCACCCGCGACGACCGCGTCCACCCGGGCCACGCCCGCAAGATGGCGGCGAAGATGCTGGAAGCGGGCAAGGACGTGCGCTACTACGAGAACATCGAGGGTGGCCACGGCGGCTCGGCCAACAATGCCCAGGCCGCGCACATGAGCGCGCTGGCGTTCACGTTCCTGTGGAATGAGTTGAGCGGCAAGTAAGCCGCTGCTTTTCCCTCCCCTGCAGGCAGGGGAGGGGTTCCACGAGCCGCACGTTGTCATTGGCACAACCGGACCCCATCCATGAAATCGACCCATCTCCTGCTTTCGGCCCTCCTGATGAGCACTTCCGCCACCACCCTCGCGGCCCATGCCGCCACCCCGCCCGACGCGGCCAAGAAGCCGCACGCCGTCAAGGCGCCGCACGGCGCCCAGCGCAACGACGAGTACTACTGGCTGCGCGACGACAAGCGCGAGAACAAGGAAATGCTGGCGTACCTCAACGCCGAGAACGCCTACGCCGATGCGGTGATGGCGCCGCTGAAGCCGCTGGAGAACACGCTGTACGAGGAAATCGTCGGCCGCATCAAGCAGGACGACAGTTCCGTGCCGTACCGCGAGCGCGGCCACTGGTACTACAGCCGTTTCGAGACCGGCCAGGACTACCCCGTCTACGCGCGCCGCGCCGGCACGATGGACGCCGCCGAGCAGGTCCTGCTCGACGTCAATGTCATGGCCAAGGGCAAGGACTACTTCAACGTCGGCGACTGGGAAGTCAGCCAGGACAACAAGCTCCTGGCCTGGGCCGACGACGCCGTCGGCCGTCGCCAGTACGTCATCCGTTTCAAGAACCTGGAAACGGGCGAGGTCTACGCCGACGAGATCAAGGGCGTCTCGCCGAACCTGGTCTGGGCGGACGACAACCGGACGCTGTTCTACGTCGAGAACGACCCCGAGACCCTGCTCACCGTTCGCGTGAAGAAGCACGTGCTCGGCACGCCCGCCTCACAGGACGTGCTGGTGTACGAGGAAAAGGACGACAGCTTCTACATGGGCATCGACCGCTCGCGCGACGACAAGTACATCTGCATCGGCGTGGAGAGCACGGTGTCCAGCGAGATGCGCTGCGCGCCGGCGTCGAGTCCCGAGAAGTTCGTGGTGCTGGCGCCGCGCGAGCGCGACGTCGAGTACCAGGCCGACCACCTGGGCGATCGCTGGGTCATCCGCACCAACGCCCCGGGCGCGGATGGCAAGGCCGCGAAGAACTTCAAGCTCGTCACCGCGCCCAGCGACTCGACCTCGCGCAAGCAGTGGACGGATTTCGTGCCGCACCGCGATGACGTGTTCGTCGAAGGCTTCGAACTGTTCGACGGCTTCACCGTGGTCGCCGAGCGCTCGGACGCACTGGAGCGCCTGCGCGTGCTCAAGGGCGACGGCCACGAGGAATACGTGAAGGCCGACGAGCCCGCGTACGCGATGGGCCTGGCGGTCAATTCCGAACACGACACACCGTGGCTGCGCTACAGCTACACCTCGCTGACCACGCCGGGCACCACCTACGAGGTGAACGTGCTGACCGGTGAGCGCAAGCTGCTCAAGCGCGAGCCGGTGATCGGCTACGACCCCGACAAGTACGTCACCGAGCGTGTCTGGGCCACCGCCCGCGACGGCGTGAAGGTGCCGGTGTCGCTGGTCTACCGACGTGGCTTCGAGAAGAACGGCAAGGCCGCGATGCTGCAGTACGCCTACGGCAGCTACGGTTCTTCGACCGATCCGCGCTTCAACGGCCCGGTGGTGAGCCTGCTGGACCGCGGCATGGTCTACGCCATCGCCCACATCCGCGGCGGCCAGGAAATGGGTCGCAAGTGGTACGACGACGGCAAGCTGTTCCACAAGAAGAACACCTTCACCGACTTCATCGATGTCACCTCGGACCTGGTGAAGCAGGGCTATGCCGCCAAGGACCGCGTCGCGGCCTACGGCGGCAGCGCCGGCGGCCTGCTGATGGGCGCGATCGCCAACATGGCGCCTGACCATTACCGCGTGATCCTGTCGCAGGTGCCGTTCGTCGACGTGGTCACCACCATGCTCGACCCGACGATCCCGCTCACCACCAACGAGTACGACGAGTGGGGCAATCCGGAGAAGAAGGACTACTACGACTACATGCTGTCGTACTCGCCGTACGACAACCTGTCGAAGCAGGCCTATCCGGCGATGTTCGTCGGTACCGGCCTGTGGGATTCGCAGGTGCAGTACTGGGAGCCGGCCAAGTACGTGGCGCGCCTGCGCGACCTGGACCAGGGCAAGGAGCCGGTGGTGTTCCGCACCAACATGGACGCCGGCCACGGCGGCAAGTCGGGCCGCTTCCGCCGGTACCGCGAGCTGTCGGAGATGTACGCATTCATGCTCGACCAGCTGGGGCTGTCGGGTACGCCGGCGGCGACGGCTGCAGCAAAGTAAGCGCGACTTGCTCCTCCCCCTGCTTGCAGGGGGAGGTTGGGAGGGGGTACGAAGGCGCGTAGCGCCGAATTCGCCGCGACACCTGCTTCGTTCGTTGTCTGGATGCCTTCCATGGCGCTACGCAATGCTCGATGGAACGCCCAGCCCGGCCCTCCATGGCCGGGCGTTCGGCAGGTCACGCGGCGTGCCGCGTAAGCGACCTGCCTCACCCACCCCAACCCTCCCCTGCAAGCAGGGGAGGGGGCCCAAACACCGATTCGATTCGAGTGAACCCCAAGCCGTCTCCCGCCACACCGCCCCGCAAGGTCCGCTTCCGCTGGGCCTGGTGGCTGCTGGCCTACACCAGCCTGGCCCTGGGCATCATCGGCATCGTCGTGCCCGGCCTGCCGACGGTGCCGTTCGTGCTGCTGTCGGCGTTCGCCGCGGCGCGCGGTTCGCAGAAGCTGCACGACCGGCTGCTCGCGCACCCGCGATTCGGGCCGATGATCCGGGACTGGCAGGCCCATGGCGCAGTGAGCCGACGCGCCAAACGCCTGGCCGTGGGCATGATGTCGGCATGCGCGGTGATCATGTTCCTCACCGCGCCGCGCTGGTGGATGGCCGCCACCGGCACCGCGATCATGACCGTCGTCGCGATCTGGCTGTGGGCGCGCCCGGAGCCGCCCGCTCCCCCGCGCTGACGCCGTCGAATCGTTCATCCGCGCGGGCTACACTGACGTCATGAATGCACGCCCCACCCCGAGAACGTGGCTCGCCGTCCTGTCGCTGCTTGCCCTGCCGCTGCTGCTGGCCGGCTGCGGCAACAAGGGGCCGCTGATCCTCCCGCCGAAGAACATCCCGGTCGATCCCGCCACGGTGCCGGCGAATCCGTCCAACGTCGCCATGCCGCCGCCGGAAACCACGCCCGAGGCGACCGGCACCGCTGACGAGAGTGACACCAACAAGAGCGACGCCGCGTCGGCGCAGCCGCCCACCGACGAGCCCGACGATGGTCGCCGTCGCTGATCCGACGCCGCTGCCGGCCACCGTCCTGCGCTTCAGCAAGATGCATGGCGCGGGCAACGACTTCGTCGTGCTCGACCTGCGCGGCAACGCACCGCCGCCGTCGCCGTCGCTGTGCCGCGCGCTCGCCGATCGCCACGCCGGCGTCGGCTGCGACCAGATCCTGACCGTCGAGGACGCGCAGGGCAGCGACGCCGTGGCGCGCTATCGCATCTGGAACGCCGACGGTTCCTCGTCGCAGCAGTGCGGCAACGGTGCGCGCTGCATCGCCGCGTGGATGGTGCGCGACGCGCGCTCGCGCAATGCGCCGCTGCCGACCGAGTTCGTGCTCGACAGTCCCGTCGGCGCGCATGCCGTCACCCAGCTGGGCGGCGGCGCCTTCCGCATCGTGATGGGACTGCCGCGTTTCGCGCCGGCCAGCATTCCGCTGCACGGGTTCGAAGGCGCGCAGGACGAGTACGTGCTGTACCGCGACGACGCCGTGTTCACCTTCGGCGCTGTCTCGATGGGCAACCCGCACGCGGTGATCGAGGTCGACGACATCGATGCCGCGCCGGTCGAAGCGGTCGCGCCGATGCTGCAGTCGCATCCGGCGTTCCCGGAATCGGTCAACGTCGGCTTCGTCCACGTGGAATCGCGCGACCGCATCCGGTTGCGTGTCTACGAGCGCGGCGTCGGCGAGACGCTGGCCTGTGGCAGCGGCGCCTGCGCAGCCGCCGCGGTGATGATGCGGCGCGGCCGCGTCGATCGCGAGGTCACCGTATCGCTGCCTGGCGGCGATCTGCGCATCGCATGGCCGGCCGACGACGTGGCGTTGAGCATGTCGGGGCCGACCGCGTTCGTATTCGAAGGGGAATGGATCCATGAGTGAGACGACCGAGAAGCTCGGCGCCCATGAAGTCGCTGCCTGGCTGCGCCGGCACCCGCGCTTCCTGCAGCAGTTCCCGGACCTGGCGCTGAGCCTGGTCGTGCCGCGCGAGGAAGGTTCCGCGTCCTCGCTGGCCAGTTACCAGCTCGAAGTGCTGCGCGACAAGAACCGCGAGCTCTCGCGTCGCCTGCAGGAACTGTTCGGCAACGCGCAGGAGAACGAGCGCCTGTCGGTGCGCACGCACCAGCTCACACTGGCCCTGATGCGCCAGGGCACGGCCGCCGACACGCTGCGCGCGATGGCCGCAAGCCTGGCCGAGGACTTCAACGGCGATCTCGTGCGCCTGGTGATGTTCAAGCCGGTCGACGGTCTGGGCGAAGCCGATTGGCTGCAGGTGATCGCGCAGGACGATGCGCGCCTGGAGCCGTTCCGCGACTGCCTCAAGGATGGCGAACCGCTGTGCGGGCGCCTGCAGCCGCAGAAGCACGCACTGCTGTACGGCGATCGCGCCGAAGAGGTGCAGTCCACCGCGCTGCTGCCGTTGCCGGGCGTGGGCCTGGTCGCGGTGGGCTCGCGTGATGCCAACCGGTTCTTCCCCGGCATGGGCACGTTGTTCCTGCGCATGATGGGCGAGGCGCTGGCCACGGCCCTGAAGCGGTTCGACGGCTGAACGGACGCCCGGCGATGGCAGCCAGGTCTTCGACGACACGCGCCGCGCCATCGCAGGACAGCGAAGTCCCGATGCGCGATGCGGACGTCGACGCGTTCCTCGCGCACCTGCAGGTGGAACGACGCATGTCCGCGCACACGCTCGATGCCTACCAGCGCGACCTGCTGGCGCTGAGCGGATGGGCCATGGGCGAAGGCGTCAGCGTCGCCACGCTCCACACCGAACAGGTGCGCGGTTTCATCGCCGCCGAGCATCGCCGCGGGTTGTCGCCCAAGAGCCTGCAGCGCCGCCTTTCCGCGTGCCGCAGTCTGTATGCGTGGCTGGTGAAGCAGGGGCGCGTCGCCGCCAGTCCCGCCGCCTCGATACGCTCGCCCAAGGCGCCGCGCAAATTGCCGCAGGTGCTCGATCCGGACGAGGCCAAGGCGCTGGTCGAAGTGCCCACCGATGCACCGCTGGGACTGCGCGATCGGGCGCTGCTGGAACTGTTCTATTCATCCGGGCTGCGACTGTCGGAACTGTGCGCGTTGCGCTGGCGCGACGTGGACATCGCCGATGCGCTGGTCAGCGTGCTCGGCAAGGGCAGCAAGCAGCGCAGCGTGCCGATCGGTTCGCACGCACGGAACGCGCTGGCGCAATGGCGCGCTTCGACCGGCGCGAACAACGACGCTCCCGTCTTTCCCGGCCGCGGCGATGGGCCCATCACGCCGCGCGCCGTGCAGCTGCGCCTGCGCCACCTCGCGCAGCAGCAGGGCCTGTTCAAACGCGTTCACCCGCACCTGTTGCGGCATTCCTTCGCCAGCCACATCCTGGAATCCTCCGGCGACCTGCGCGGCGTGCAGGAACTGCTGGGCCACGCCGACATCGCGACCACCCAGATCTACACGCACCTGGACTACCAGCATCTGGCCAAGGTGTACGACGCCGCGCACCCGCGCGCGAAGCGCAAGGGCTGACGCGCGACTGAACGTCACGTCCGGCGAGGCGCCCTACGCGCGGTCGCCGTGGTGAACGCGGCGATGGTTGACCGAGGTCAAGGCCTCAACGGCCCGACGGCCTAATGTGGCAGCCGTAGCAGGAGGCCACTGCGATGGCGAAGAACTTTCCCCTGAACCCGACCCACCCCGAGCGCATCTGCTGGGGCTGCGACCGCTACTGCCCGGCGCAGTCGCTGGCCTGCGGCAACGGGTCCGGTCGCGTGATGCATCCGATCGAGACGCAGGGCGAGCACTGGTACCTGGACTGGGGCATCGAGCCCTCGCCCGAGAATCCGCGCATGGCGCAGCTCTGACCCGACGGCATCGGCACCGGCACGACGCCGCGCTGCGACACCCGTGCCCACGGCTGGCTTGAACCGCTCCGGCGACGCCCCCACCCAAGAGGGCATTCCCCCGGAGGTCGTATGGACCCGAGCCAGAACCCCAACGTTTTCCACGCCACCACCATCGTGTCGGTGCGTCGCGACGGCCGGGTCGCGGTCGCCGGCGACGGGCAGGTCACACTCGGCCACACGGTGATGAAAGCCAACGCGCGCAAGGTGCGACGCCTGGGTCGCGACGGCCAGGTGATCGCCGGATTCGCCGGTGCGGCCGCGGACGCCTTCACGCTGTTCGAACTGTTCGAGGCCAAGCTCGAAAAGCACGGCCAGCTCACGCGCGCAGCGGTGGAGCTGGCGAAGGATTGGCGCACCGAACGCCGCCTGGGCAAGCTCGAAGCGCTGCTTGCCGTGGCCGATCGCGAAACCTCGCTGATCATCAGCGGCACCGGCGATGTCATCGAGCCGGAGGACGGCATCATCGCCATCGGTTCCGGCGGCATGTACGCGTTGTCCGCCGCGCGCGCACTGATCGCGCACACGCAGCTCGACGCGCGCACCATCGCCACCGAGGCGATCAACATCGCCGGCGACGTGTGCATCTACACCAACCGCAACGTGGTGGTCGAGGAACTCTGACCGCTGCCGTTCGCCCTGGGCGTAGCGCCGTTGGCGCGAAGTCGAAGGGCACCCCGCGAACCGCAACGCCACCATCCGTTCGTCCTTCGACTTCGCCGCTGTGCGGCCACGCTCGGGACGGACGGTGACAGAACGAGAACGACATGCCCATCAAGCCTGATACTTCCCACGCCACCATGACGCCGCGCGAGATCGTGCAGGAGCTGGACCGCCACATCGTCGGCCAGCAGTCGGCCAAGCGTGCCGTCGCCATCGCCCTGCGCAACCGCTGGCGCCGCATGCAGTTGCCGGCCGAGCTGCGCAACGAAGTGATGCCCAAGAACATCCTGATGATCGGCCCGACCGGCGTGGGCAAGACCGAGATTGCGCGTCGCCTGGCCACGCTGGCGAACGCACCGTTCGTGAAGGTGGAAGCCACGCGCTTCACCGAGGTCGGCTACGTCGGAAAGGACGTCGAACAGATCGTGCGCGACCTGGCCGACACCGCGGTCAAGCTGTACCGCGAACAGGCCAAGCTGCGTGTGCGCACGCAGGCCGAGGAGCGCGCGGAGGAACGCATCCTGGATGCACTGCTGCCGCGACGCCAGGGCGCGACGACCGTGTTCGGCTTCAACGCCGAGGAAGCGGCGAAGGACGAGCCGTCCTCGCAGGCCAATTCGGCAGAAGCGGGCGAAACCCGCAACAAGCTGCGCAAGCAGCTGCGCAGCGGCACGCTGGACGATCGCGAGATCGAGATCGAAACGGCGGTGAACGTCGGAGTGGACATCATGGCGCCGCCCGGCATGGAAGAGATGGGCCAGCAGCTTCGGCAGATGTTCTCCCAGGTCGCCGGCGCCAAGACGCACAAGAAGACGCTGCCCATCCGCGCAGCGCGCTCGCAGCTCACCGAAGAGGAAGCCGGCAAGCTCGTCAACGAGGAAGACGTGCGCGAAGCCGCCATCGAGGCCTGCGAGCAGCACGGCATCGTCTTCATCGACGAGATCGACAAGGTCGCCAAGCGCGGCGAGAACGTCGGCGGTGGCGATGTGTCGCGCGAAGGCGTGCAGCGCGACCTGCTGCCGCTGGTGGAGGGTTCCACCGTGAGCACCAAGTACGGCCCGGTGAAGACGGACCACATCCTGTTCATCGCCTCGGGCGCGTTCCACCTGGCCAAGCCCAGCGACCTGATCCCCGAACTGCAGGGGCGCTTCCCGATCCGCGTGGAGCTGAGCGCGCTGAGCAAGGACGACTTCGTGCGCATCCTCACCGAACCGAAGGCCGCGCTGACGACGCAGTACGTCGAACTGCTGCGCACCGAAGGCGTCGGTCTATCGTTCAGCGCTGACGCGGTCGAGCGCCTGGCCGAGATCGCCGCGCAGGTGAACGAGCGCCAGGAGAACATCGGCGCGCGCCGCCTGCACACCGTGCTGGAGCGCCTGCTCGACTCGCTCAGCTATGAAGCGCCGGATCGTGATGGGCAGGCGGTCGCGATCGATCGCGCGTACGTCGATTCGCACCTGGGCGAACTGGTGCAGGACCCGGATCTGAGCCGGTACATCCTGTAATCCTCTACCCCGTTGAATGCTCCCTCCCCTGCGCGCAGGGGAGGGCTGGGGAGGGGGTGTGAAGCCGCATCGCGGCGAGCTCGGCGCTGAGGCGCCTCGCCCCCACCTCCCCCTGCAAACAGGGGGAGGGGCAAAAGCCTCAGCGTGGTTCCACCACGACTTCCGTCTTCACCGAATTCGCGATGAAGCAGTTGCGGTGCGCGGACTCGTGCAGTTTCTGCAGCTCCTGCGCATCCGGCGCCTTCTCCGCGAAGGTGATGCGCGGGCGCAGCGTCACGTGCGTGACCGCCATGCGGCCGTCCTCGTTCTTGCCGAGCGTGCCGATGGCGTCGTCCTCGTAGACATCGATCGTCCATCCCTTCTTCGCCGCGACCGCCAGCAGCGTGAGCATGTGGCACGAGGACAGCGCGGCCACCAGCATCTCTTCCGGGTCCACGCCCTGTGCGCTGCCGAAGTAGGCGGGCGCTGCCGAGCCTGTCAGCTGCTGCCCGCGTTCGAAACGGACCGAGTGGTCGCGCGGGTAGTGTTCGTAGTCGAAGGGCTGGCCGTCGCGCGTCCAGCGGATCGAAGCGATGTGATCGGACATGGCGGACTCCTGTGGGGGCGGGTCCGCCACGATGCCACAGCGCCGTTACCGTGCGACAGGATCGGTGTGGGCGGTCGCGGCCTTGCGGCGCTGCGTGTCCTCGATGAGCAGGTCGTGGGCGGCCTTCTGCAGGCGCTCGATGCCCACCGTGTCCGGCGCCGCGCCAAGGCGTGTGGTCAGGTCGGCGACGACGCGCTTGTTCGCGTAGGTGTGCGGCGATGACATGTCGTCGCCCTGCGCGGTGATCATGTAGCCAAGCCGCTTGGCGCTGACCTCGCGGGCCTGCGTCAGCTCGACCAGCTTGGCGCGGTATTCCAGCTCCCAGCCGGTCATGCCGGGGAACGCGTTCTGGTCGGCGAAGTGCTGGGTCTCATGCCCAAGGAACACGACGCGGAAGGCTTCGCTGTCCAGGCCCTCGGTGTAACTGGGCACCACCGCGTACAACGCCTCGGCCGTGGCCCAGCCGCCCGCCGAACCGCGCTCGCAGCGGCCGTACGAGGTCCACCCGCGGCTGACGAAATCGTCCAGCAGTTCCACGCGCGCGGTGTAGGGCCCGTCGGGCAGCTGCACGTCGTACATGCGGGTGTCCTGCTTGCGCCACACCATCAGCTCGCGCAGCGGCATGGTGCGGCCCAGCTGCGCGTGGTACCCGTGTTCGAGCAGCTTCGCCTGCACGAGCGGTTCGATGGCGTCCATGTCCTTCGCCGCCGCGTCGCCGACGTTGAGCCGCTTGCGCAGGTTCTGCAGCAGCCGTGCTTCCAGTGCGTCGCGTTGCGAGGCGGGTGCGTGCATCGCGCGCCACCAGTAGTCCTGGTAATCGTCGAGCACGCCGCGCACGAACGCGTCGGCGATCTCGGCGGTGGTGTGCACGGGCTGGGCGGCGCGGTGCCGCTGCAGCATGCACGCGCGGTAGTCCGCATCCTTGCCCAGGAAGCCTTCGGCAGGCGAGGCGGCCAAGGTGTCGGCCGCACGCACGCCATCGCCCTGCAGCACGGCCGACGTGGACTCGGCGATGGCGGTCGTCGCGGCGGCGGTGGACTGGGGTTCGTCGGCGTGGGCGCCGTGCAGCAGCAGCGCCAGTGCGGCGCCGGTCAGAAGCGAAAGCGGGCGGGTCGTGCGATTCGGGGTCGGCATGGCGGGGGCGTCCGTGGTGCGATCGGAGGATCGCGTCGGGGCTATTGGGCCCGCACCGCCCCCCGGGCGTCTTGAACGCATTTGATCTGTTGCCGCAGCTGGCCGGGGGAGGCGCCGGTGGAGCGGCGCAGCGTGCGGCACAGGTGCGCCTGGTCGGCGAAGCCGCTGTCGGTGGCGATGTCGGCCAGTGCGGCTTCTCCGCGCAGCATCGCCAGCGCCCGGCGTGTGCGCAGCTCGCGTCGCAGCAGCTGCGGCGCCATGCCGTGCGAATGGGCGAAGGTCCGCGAAGCATGCGCGAGCGACACGCCCGCGCGGCGCGCCAGTTCGCCCAGCGGAAGGTCGCCGTGTTCGAGCTCGCGCAGGAATTCCACCTGCCATCCGGTCATTGCTGAAAGCGACGCTTCGCTGCACGCATGTACCAGTTGCGCCAGGCTGCCCGGTGCACGCGCGATGACCGCCGCTGCTTCGCGCAGGTCGGGCACCTGCAGCACACGCAGCGCGTCGGGCACCAGCACGGCATCCAGTTCCACGTTGACCACTCGCGCGCCACCGCGGCCGAAACGGTTGCCGTGCGCGTGCCAGCGCGGATGCAGCACCAGCGTGCCGGGCGTGCATTCGACCGGGCCGTCGGCGCTGGCTTCGACGTGGTGGCCATCCAGCACCAGCGCGGCGTACGCGCCGCCATGGCGGTGCGTGTCCAGCACCTGGCGGGCCTCGTGGCGGGTTTCGTAGGCAGCGGGCATAGGGGAATCCTGGGCGGTCCGGGCGTGGCCGGCCAGTGACGGAAGTCGGGGCCGTGCAGCCTCTGGGATGCCCGCCAGGGCGCGCGGGTTGAAACTCAGCCGTGCGCGTAGCGCCAGGCGGCGCGCAGGTAGGGCGTGATGGCCTCGATGTCGGCGGCGTCGCGCAGCTTCGCCACCTGCTGCACGCGGCCGCGGGCGTCCTGCGCGGTCTTGAAGAACATCGGGTCGTCGAACACGCGGTCCAGCTGCAGTGCCACGCGCAACGCGTCCTTCATGAACACCACGTCGGCGAAGATCCGCGTGGTGCGGAACAGGGCGTAGCGGTCCTTGTGCACCACTTCGATGTCGCCGCACTCGCGCGCGACGCGCTCCAGGGCTTCGTACAGCGCCACCAGTTCCGCCGGCTTGCGCGCGAGCATCGCGGCGCGATCGCCGGTGCCGCAGCTGTGCTTCGTGTTCGCGCGGTTGAACACGCGGCCGCATGCCGGACAAGTCCAGGCGGGCATGGCGATCAATCCTCGCCGATGTCCTCGTTCCACACGTCGGGATTCGCGCCGATCCAGTCGCCGAGCATGTGGATGCATTCGGCATCCTGCAGGTCGATCACCTTGACGCCGTTCTCCCGCAGCCAGTCGATGCCGCCGCGGAAGTTCACCGATTCGCCCACCACCACGGTGCCGATGTTGAACTGCCGGACCAGCCCGCTGCAGTACCAGCACGGCGCCAGCGTGGTGACCATGATCGTGTCGCGATAGCGGCGTTGGCGACCGGCCTTGCGGAAGGCATCGGTCTCGCCATGCACGGACGGATCGCCTTCCTGCACGCGCCGGTTGTGGCCGCAGCCGAGCAGCTGGCCGTCGTTGCGGTACAGCGCCGCGCCGATGGGGATGCCGCCCTCGGCCAGCCCTTGTCGTGCTTCGGCGACAGCGGTGGCGAGCAGGGCGCGGTAGTCGGGGGTGTCGATCATGCGGAAGCTCCGGTGGTGGCACGGCGCAGCATGTCGATGTGCGGGATGCCGTCGTCGAGGTAGGGGTCGGAGGACGGCACGAATCCATGCCGGCCGTAATAGTGCTGCAGGTGCGCCTGTGCGCCGATCTGCACGTCGTGGCCGGGCCAGCGCGACGCGATCTGCGCCAGCGCCGCACGGATCATCGGATCGCCCAGGCCACGCCCACGGTACGCCGGTGCCGTGAGCACGCGGCCGAAACTCACCTGCGGATAGCTCAGGCCCGGCGCCAGGATGCGCAGGTACGCCGCGAGCGCGCCGTCGTCGGCCGTGCCCAGCAAGTGCACCGTCTGCGGATGCCGGTCCTTGCCGTCGGGGTCCAGGTACGCGCACTGCTGTTCGACCACGAACACTTCCGAGCGCAGCTTGAGCAGCGCGTACAGCGTGTCGATGTCGAGCTCGCGGAACGTGAAGGCCTGCCAGCGGAGGTTGGGCGGTGCGCTCATGCGCGCATGATGCCAGCGCGGCTCAGCGGGCGGTGCCTTCGACGCTGGTGTCGATGCGAACCACCACCGACATGCCCGGGCGCAGTCGCGCCGCCGGCGCCTGGCCGTCGTCGATCGACACCTTCACCGGAATGCGCTGGGCGATCTTCACGAAGTTGCCGGTGGCGTTGTCGGCGGGCAGCACGCTGAACTCCGAGCCGGTGGCGGGGGAGATCTCCGCCACGCGTCCCTGCAGTCGCGCACGGCCGAGCGCGTCGACGGTGAAGCTGGCCGGCTGACCGATGCGCACGTTCGCCATCTGCGTTTCTTTCATGTTGGCGATCACCCACAGGCGCTCGGGCACGAGCGCCATCAGCTGCGTGCCGGGGTTGACGAAGGCGCCGACCCGCACCGCGACCTGGCCCAGCTGGCCGTCGCGCGGCGCGCGGATGGTGGTGTTGTCCAGGTCGATCTGCGCCAGCCGGATGGCGGCCTGCGCGTTGGCGACCGCGGCTTCCAGCGCGCCCTGGTTCACCTCCACGCTCTGCACGTTCTGGCGGGCGATCTCGCGACCTGCCTGCGCCTGCGCGACGGCGGCCTGCGCCTGCGCGCGTGCGGCCCGCGCCTGGTCGCGATCGGCCTGGGACAGCAACTGCTGTGTCGCCAGCGGCTCGATGCGGGCCAGGTCGGCCGCGGTCACCTGCGCCTGTGCCTGCGCGTTGCGGATGGACGCCTCGCTCTGCGCGACCTGCGCCTGCGCGCTGCGCCGATCCTGTACGGCATTGGCCAGCGCGGCCTGCTGGCTCTGCAGCTGCGCCTGCGCCTGTTCCAGACGCTGCCGGTAGATGCGGTCGTCGATCTGGACCAGCAGGTCGCCACGCTTCACTTGCTGGAAATCCTGCACCTTCACCTGGGTGATGTAGCCGGAAAGCTGCGGCGCGATGATCGTCACCTGGCCGCGCACGAACGCGTTCTCGGTGCTCTGGATCGCGCTGCGGAACGGCGGCAGGCGCCACGCGTAGAGCACGATCAGCACGCCGGCCAGCGCCACGCCGACGAACATCGCCATCTGCCAGCGGCGCCTGCGCTGGCGGGCCCGGGCTTGTGCGTCGGCGGTGTCGTTCGGAGCAGGGACGTTCATGGGGCAGGCGAGACAGTGGGAGTGGTGGCGACCGCGGCGGCGAGGCGGTCGCGACGCAGCAGCTGCACACGGTGGATCAGCATCCACACCATGGTCAGAAGCGCGATCGCGGCGATCGCCATGAAGACATCGTTGTAGGCCAGCACGTTGGCTTCGCGTGAAGCCGCCGCGCCCAACGCGCGCACGCCCTGGGCGTTGCGCAGCGCGGGATCGGCGATGGCCGGCGAGTAGGCCGATGCACCCGCCGCCACGCGCGCGGCGACCAGCGGGTCCTGCAGCGTCAGGTTCTCGACCAGCTGGCTGGAGTGGAACTTCTCGCGCACGGTCTGGAACGTACCCAGCACGGCCGTTCCCAGCAGGCCGCCCAGGTTCTGCGCCATGCCGAACAGCACGACGAAGGTGATGAGGTTGCGCGGCTGGCCGATCACGGTGCCCATGCCCGCGACCATCGACGGGCCCAGGAAGTAGGTACTGCCGAAACCGATCAGGAACTGGCTCAGCAGCATGTCGTCCGGGCGGGTGAGGCTGGTGGAGCGCGAATCCAGCAGCGCGCCGATCGCGATGCAGGCCAGCGCGATGGTGGACGGGATGATCATGCGGTTGGGACGGATCGTCAGCGCACTTGCGCCGATGCCCGCCACGCAACCCAGCAGCACCGCCATGAACATGCGGTGCATCTGGTCGTTGGTCAGGCCCAGCGCCTGCATGAACCCCACCGCGCCGGTGCTCTGTTCCGACAGTGCGATGCGGATGAGCATCACCGCCACCACCAGGCGCACCATCGTGCCGCTGGCCAGCCAGCGTGTGTTGATCAGCGGGTTCTCGCGGAAATGCTCCACGGCCATGGCGGCGGTCAGCAGCACGATCGCGCCGCACAGCGCCCAGCCGATCCAGGGCGCGTCGAACCACCAGTCGATACGCCCCAGCGACAGCACCGCGCACAGCAGTGCCATGCCGGGTGCGAACAGGGACAGCGTCAGGAAATCGCGTTTCTCGAACCCCTTCATGCGGTCGCTGGGTGGCAGGCGCAGCATCAGCACGCAGCCCAGCGAAAGCAGCGCCAGGCCCATTTCGAACTGGTACAGCCCGCGCCATTCCCCGAACTCCAGCAGTTCGGCCGAGAAGATCCGCGCCAGCGGCAGCGCCAGCTGCGCCACGCCGATGCCCACCACCAGCCCACGTAGCCGGTGCGCGGCGGGGAAGGCCTGCATCATGTAATACAGGCCCAAGGTGCTGAGCGCCGCGCCGGCGATGCCATGCGCCGCGCGCACCGCGATGGCCGAACCCAGCCCGTGCACGAACAGGTGCGCGAAGGTCACCAGCGCGTACAGCAGCAGGAAGACCTCGGTGAACAGACGCAGGCCGAACTGCTGGCGGAATTTCACCAGCACCAGGTTGGCCGACACGTTGGTCATCACGTAGGCGGCCGGCAACCATGCCGCCTCGGCCGTGGTCACGCCGAGTTCGCCCTGCAGATTGACCAGGTTGGCCGTGACCAAAGCGTTGCCCAGGCCGCCGGTGATGGCGACGATGAAACCGACCACGGCGAACGCGGCGCGGCGACGGGGCGAATGCAGCGGTGTCGAGGGCGACCCCGGCAGGCTGGGCCGCTCGTGCGGCTGCCATTCGCGCGGCGCGTAACGGCTCATCGGCGCGGTCGTCCCTCCTTCGGTGGCCGACGGAGCGCGTGGCGCTCGCCCGGCCGGCGGCGGCGAATTGTCGCATGGGGTGCGATAATCGCCGCATGAACGACTCCAGCCAGCGCCCAGACGCCAGATCCGGCACCACCCATTTCGGGTTCCGCGACGTACCCACGTCGGAGAAGCAGAAGCTCGTTGCGGAGGTCTTCTCGTCGGTCGCCGGCAAGTACGACCTGATGAACGACCTGATGTCGATGGGCATCCACCGCGTGTGGAAGCGCTACTTCGTCGGCACCTGCCAGGTGAAGCGCGGCGACCGCGTGCTCGACCTGGCCGGCGGTACCGGCGACATCGCGCTGCTGCTGCGCGACCGCGTGGGCGATGCGGGCAGCATCGTGCTGGGCGACATCAACGGCGCGATGCTGCGCGTCGGCCGCGATCGCATGACCGACATGGGCAAGGTCGGCGGCTTCGAGTACGTGCAGATGAACGCCGAGAAGCTGCCGTTCCCGGACGGCACCTTCAATCTGGTCACCATCGCCTTCGGCCTGCGCAACGTCACCGACAAGGACGCCGCGCTGCGCGAGATGAACCGCGTGCTGAAAGTGGGCGGCCAGGCGCGCGTGCTGGAGTTCTCCGAAGTGAAGGCCGACTGGTTCAAGCCGATCTACGACTTCCATTCGTTCAAGGTGCTGCCGCGCCTGGGCAAGCTGTTCGCGAACGACGCCGACAGCTACCAGTACCTCGCCGAGAGCATCCGCAAGCATCCGCCGCAGGACGAGCTGAAGTCGATGATGCAGTCCGCCGGCTTCGCGCGCTGCGACTACCGCAACCTGTCGGCGGGCATCGTCGCGATCCACACTGGCTACAAGGTCTGAGGCAGCGGCGATACCTGTCGATCGCGCCCGCACCTGGCCGGCGCGGTGACTGAGATGGAAACGGCTGATGCCTGGTCGGTCAGTCGCGGCGGAGGCTACGCCTGAAAGCCCGCAATGGCGCGGTAAGGCGCCAGCTCCGGGAACCCTCCATGTCGCTCACCATCTTCCGGGCCGAAGCGGAGATGACCTCCAATTCATCGACACGACGGTCCGCGGCTTCCAGCGCTGCGGAAAGCTGCGCGATCCTGCGTTCCTGCTCCTCGACCAGGTCCCGATGTGCCGCTGCCGCAAGCAATTCGGACGCGGCTTGATCGAACCGTTGCCTTGCCGGCCCCGTTCGCTGCAGGCGTCGACGCAGGTCTTCGTCGTCAAAGCCGGCCACGATATCCATGTACGCCCATGAGGTCAGGTGGCTGAACATGATGTGGTGACCCTGCTTGCTATCGCGGAAGTCCAGCCACTGGCCGTCCTGGGTGGCATACACGTACGGAAATATCTCCAGTAAACGGTCGCGGAACTCCGGCAGGGGCATCTTCCGCCAGAGGTTGAGGGCGACATAGTTCATCTCCAGCACCACGACAGGCCGATGCGCCTGCAGCATGGCCCGGGCGCCTTCCAGCACCTCAAGCTCGTACCCCTCCACATCCATCTTGACCAGATCGATTCGTTCCGCCCCGAAGCGGCTCACGACATCGTCCAGTCGATGCAGCGCGACCTCGGTGTCGAAGTGGCCCTCGTCGTCGATGGAATGCTTGTCGGCCACAAATGATCCGGACAGGTTGTCCCGCGCGCCCTGCATGTGCACCGATCCACTTTCGGAGCCGAGCGCGAAGTTGTGGAGCGTGACATTGCGCGCAGCGGCAGTCGTCACGTTCTCATCCAATAGTTTGAAGGCGGCAGGAACTGGCTCGACGGCGTTGACCGTTCCTTCGGGTGTCAGCGAGCTGAAGAGTAGTGCCGTGACACCGATGTTCGCGCCGATATCCAGCACGTGAGACGACGGGTCGCACAACGCCGCAAGCAGTGCCGAAGTCGATGGCTCGAACCGTTCGCCCAGGTGCCGCCCGTATTCGCCGTCCGTTGCAATCAGGCACGAACGGTCTCCGACGACGATGCGCTTGTGGGAAACTGGCATTCCACACCTTCCGTCCGTTCCATGGGGAAGTGGCACTGATATCACAGAACCCCATCCCGGACCCTGCGGATCCTGCTGGTCGGCTGCAGCGGCGGGCGGTTTTGGTGCGGGGACGGGACGTTGCCGACCGCTCCGGCGGCGACCCGGCGGTTCATCCGCAGAGGCGCTAAACTCGGCCGCTCACCCGTCCTGTCCGGTCTTTCGCATGCGTCATTCCCTTCTGCCCCTCTGCCTTGTCGCCGCCCTCGCGGCCGGTTGCTCGCGCGATGCCGCGCCCCCGGCCGACACCGCCGCCAAGGAGTCCGCCGCCGTGACCGCCGCCGACCAGAACGTCGCCGAAGTCGACGAGTACTCGTTCTCGCAGCCCGACAAGGTCCGCATCAACGACCTCGCGCTGGAGCTGAAGGTCGACTTCGACCAGAAGCAGCTCGCCGGCAGCGCCACCTACACGCTGGAATGGCTGGACCCGAAGGCCGTGCAGCTGATCCTCGACACGCGCGACATCGCGATCGAGAAGGTCATGGGTGAACGCGCCGACGGCAAATGGGAAGACCTGAAGTTCGCCGTCGCCGACAAGGACCCGGTGCTGGGCAACAAGCTCACCATCCAGGCGCCGTCGCGCAATCCCCGCATCCGCGTGACCTACCGCACCTCGCCGGATGCGTCCGGCCTGCAGTGGCTCACTCCGGAGATGACGGAGGGAAAGAAGTCACCCTTCATGTTCAGCCAGTCGCAGCAGATCCACGCGCGTTCGTGGGTGCCGCTGCAGGACACGCCGCGTGTGCGCTTCACCTACACCGCGCACGTGACCGCACCGAAGGACGCGATGGTGCTGATGAGCGCCGACAACGATCCCAAGGCCGATCGCGACGGCGACTACAGCTTCAAGATGCCGCAGAAGATCCCGTCGTACCTGCTGGCGATCGCCGCGGGCGACCTGGTCTTCCAGCCGATCAGCGAGCGCGCCGGCGTGTGGGCCGAGCCGACGATGGTGAAGAAGGCGGCCACGGAGTTCGCCGACACCGACAAGATGATGCAGACGGCCGAGCGCCTGTACGGCCCGTACCGCTGGGAGCGTTACGACATCCTCGTGCTGCCGCCGTCGTTCCCGTATGGCGGCATGGAAAACCCGCGCCTGACCTTCGCCACGCCGACCGTGATCGTGGGCGACAAGTCGCTGGTGTCGCTGGTCGCGCATGAACTGGCGCACAGCTGGTCGGGCAACCTGGTGACGTTCTCCACGCCGAAGGACAGCTGGCTCAACGAGGGCTTCACCAGCTACGTCGAGAACCGCATCGTCGAGGACCTGTACGGCAAGGAAGCGGCCGACATGGAGAAGGTCATCTCGCGCAACGAGCTGGCCGCCGAGTACAAGGAAATCGATCCCAAGCTGCAGGTGATGGCATTGCGCCCGGGCACGCTGGCCGATCCCGATGGCCAGAGCAGCGCCACCGTCTACACGAAGGGCGCGTGGTTCCTGCAGTTCCTGGAAGAGCGTTTCGGCCGCGAGGCGTTCGATCCGTTCCTGAAGGAGTACTTCAACCACTTCGCGTTCCAGTCGATCCCGACCACGAAGTTCATCGAGTACGCCAAGGCGAACCTGCTGGACAAGTACCCGGGCAAGGTGACCGAGGCCGAGCTGGACGAGTGGATCTACCAGCCGGGCGTGCCCGCCAATGCACCCAAGACCGTCTCGCCGCGCTTCGACGCCGTCGATGCCGCGCGCAAGGCGTGGCTCGACACCGGCACGCTGCCGGCCAAGGACGCGACGGCGAAGTGGAGCACGCAGGAATGGGTGCACTTCATCGACGGCATGCCCGAAACGCTGAAGACCGAGCAGCTGGCCGCGCTGGATGCGGCGTTCCATTTCACCGGCACGCCCAACGGCGAGATCGCGCAGCGCTGGTATCCGCTGGCGGTGCGCAGCGGCTACACGCAGGCCAACGCCGCCGCGGCGGAGTTCATCGCGCGCGTGGGTCGTCGCAAGCTCATCATGCCGACCTACAGCGAGCTGGTGAAAACGCCTGAAGGCCTGAAGCTGGCGGAAGAAACCTTCGCGAAGGCGCGTCCGGGCTATCACCCGATCACCACCGACTCGGTGGAGAAGACGATCGCCAAGGCAAAGCAGGCCGCCACCGGACCTGCGCCGGCGAAGTAAGCGCGCATGCGCTCCAAGCGCCTCACGTACGCGGCCACCCTCGTGGCGGCCGCGTTGTTGTTGGGACTGGGGCTGTTGTGGCGCAACCCGTACGCACTCATCAGCGGCGATTTCACGCGCCAGCGGCTGATGGCGGGGTTGTCGAAGGCGTCCGTCGGCGTCGGTGAGGACCGCTGGGTCTATGCCTACAGTGATGACGCGCCGGACGACGCGCCCACCGTCGTGATGCTGCACGGGTTCACCGGCAGCAAGGAAAACTGGTATCCGGTCGCGCAACGGCTGCATGGACGGTATCGCGTGATCGTTCCCGACCTGCCCGGCTGGGGCGAGAGTGATCGCCGGGCGGGCGCCGACTACGGTTTCGTCGCGCAGGGCGAGCGGGTGATGCGTTTCCTCCACGCGGTGTCAGGCAATCGGCCCGTGGTGCTGCTGGGTCATTCGATGGGCGGTGGCATCGCCGCAGTGGCTGCTGCCGGCCATCCGTCCAGCGTCTCGCACCTGGGCCTGATCGACGCGGCCGGCGTGCGCTTCAACGACAACCGCTTCGGCGAAGAGGTGCTGGCCGGGCGCAATCCCTTCGGCGTGAGCAACCGCCCGACACTGCAGCGCTACCTGGATACGGTGTTCTTCGACCCGAAGGCCCAGCCGTGGATCCCGTGGCCCGCAGATGACATCTACATCGCGCGTCGCCGTGAGGACGCCGCCTTCGAACAGCAGGTGCTGGACCGTATCGGTCGCGGCGACGAACGGTTCATCCCGGGTGAGGTGGCGCGCACGATTCGCCAGCCCACGCTGTTGCTATGGTGCCGGCAGGATGCGGTGATCGACGCCAGCGCGCTGGACCTGTACGCACAACGCATTCCGCAGGCGCGGCGCGTGCTGCTGGACGGTTGCGGCCACATGTCGATTATTGAGAAACCCGATGCGGTCGCGCAGGCCGTGGTCGACCTGATCGAGAAAGGAACCCGACGATGAAGCACTCCGCACTCACGTTCGCCACGCTCACTCTGGCCGGTGCGCTGGCCGCCTGCCAGCCCACGCCGGATCCGAAGGCCGAAGCCGCTGCGCAGGCCGCCGCGCAGGAACAGGCGGCCGGTGCGATGGCGAAGGAATTCGAGGCGGCGTACAGCGCGCAGAACTGGGAGCTGGCCCGCGCGCATGGCGACGTCCTGATGGCCAAATATCCGTCGAGCGCTGCCGCTGCAGGCATCGAGACGCGCTACAACGAAGTGAAGGACAAGGCCACGCAGGCGCGCGAAGCGCGCCGCCTCGCCGCGCTGTGGACCTATCAGTCGCAGCCGGTGGAGAAGGGCGATCAGATCTCGGCGTCGCTCTACGCCAAGGACTACGTGGATACCGACGGTAGCGGCGCGCGTCCGGTGCAGCTGATCTTCCGCGACCGGCCCGACTGGGGTCGCAGCAGCTATCTCGTGCTGGAGAAGGGCGACTTCGACTGCTATGGCGGTTGCAAGGTGAAGCTGAAGGTCGACGACGCCGAGCCGAAGCGTGTCGACGCCAGTCGCCCGAAGACCGATGAGGCCATCGCGATGTTCATCGAGGACGAGATGATGCTGTGGAAGACGGTGAAGGGTGCGAAGGTCATCGCCATCGAATTCCCCGTGAAGGCGGGCGGCACGCGCACGGCGGTGTTCGAAGTCGGCGGACTTGATCCGTCGAAGATGCCGGAGTGGAATTGAGGCGGCACCGCGCGCGAATCCTCCTTGGCGCGCTGGGTACGTCGGCGCTGATCATCGCGTCGGTGTGGCTGTGGTTCCGTACCTGGGAGCCGGACCGCGCGCGTTTTCCGTTGCGCGGCATCGATGTTTCGCACCACCAGGGCGCGATCGACTGGGGCGCGGTGGCTGACGATGACATCGCGTTCGTCTACCTGAAGGCGAGCGAAGGCGGCGACCACCACGATCGCCGCTTCCTCCAGAACTGGGCCGCCGCACGCAATGCGGGCCTTGCGACGGGTGCGTACCACTTCTTCACGTTCTGCCGGCCCGGCGCCGAGCAGGCAGACAATTTCATTGCGCGCGTTCCGGTGACGGACGACGCGCTGCCACCAGCGGTCGACCTGGAGTTTGGCGGCAACTGCGGCCGCGCGCCGACCGCGAAGCAGATGCGCAGCGAGCTGGATGCCTACCTCGCGCGGGTCGAGGCCGCGTATCGCAAGCCGGCAGTGCTGTATGTGACGCCGGAATTCCTGCAGGCGTACCGCGATGCGTTGCCGACGCGCGCGCTGTGGCGTCGCGCCATCGTGCGAACGCCCGATGCGAGCGCGCCGTGGACCGTGTGGCAGTACCACAACCGCGGGCGTGTGCAGGGCATCACTGGTCCGGTGGACCTCAACGTCTTCGTGGCCGACGAGAACGCCTTCGCGCGCTTCAAGCAGCAAACTGCCGTGCCGCTGGCGACCACGCGGGGTGGTGAAGGATGAACACCGCCTACGTCATCGTCGTGGTCAGCACGGTGCTGGTAGTGGGGCTGCACGTGGGCCTGTACTGGAAGATCCGCGGCTGGATGGATCGCGACCTCGCGTTGCGGCTGGCCGGTGAGGATGAAGCCCGGCGTACGTACATGCTGGCGCGCCTCGCGCAGGCGCGTCGCGACGGCGTGCGTCGTCGCGATCTTCCAGCGTGGCTGGAGCGCGTCGCCGGCGAGTACCGCCCCGGCTGAGGTGAACTCCGGCCTGCACGCGCGCCTTACGCGCCGGGCCGTAAGCTCCGTGTCGATGGCGGCGTTCGACCGTGCATCGGGCGGCGCAGCGCAGGAAGCGGCGTCGGTTCCCTTAAGGCGCGGCCGCGAACGGAGCGTGAGCCGGCGCGAGGTGGAGGACGCCATGCTCTCCCCGAAACTGCACAACCTGCTCGACACGGGGCAGGCGCCCTACACGACACTCACGCACCCGCGCACTGTCACCGCGCACGAGACCGCATCGGCGGTACGCGTGGAGGCCAACCATTTCGCCAAGACCGTGATGATCAAGGCCGACGGACGACTGGCGATGGTGGTGATGCCCGCGGCGTATCGCGCGGACCTGTACCGGCTCTCGCTCGCACTCGGCGGGGTGCCGGTGGAGCTGGCGGAGGAGCCGGAATTCCGCGATGCCTTCCCGGATTGCGAACCCGGCGCGATGCCGCCGTTCGGGCACCTATACGGAATGCCGGTGTACATCGATTCGCGCCTGGCGCACCAGGACGAGATCGCGTTCAACGCCGGCAATCACACCGAAGTGGTGCGCATGCCCTACGCGGAGTTCGAACGCCTGGCCGCGCCGGAGATGCTGTGGCTTGCACACATGATGTAGCGGCCCGGAAAAAACGAAACCCCGCGCGATGCGGGGTTTCGTGACGTGCATGCGACGCGCTGAATTACAGTGCGTAACCGAACTGTTGCTTGAACTGTTCGCTGAACTCGTCGATGTCGAAGCGCTGGTTCTGCGTGCCGGGATGTTCGACCTTCAGCGCACCCATCAGGTTGCCCATGCGGCCGATGGTCATCCAGTCGTAGCCCTTCTCGATGCCGTAGATCAGGCCGGCGCGGAACGCGTCGCCGCAGCCGGTCGGGTCGGTCACGCGGCGCTCGTGCGCCGGCGGGATGTGGAAGGTCTTCTCGGCGGTGTGGATTTCGGAGCCGTGCGGACCACGCGTGGTGATGTAGGCCTTCACGCGCTTGACGATGTCGTTCTCGCTCCAGCCCGTGCGTTCCTGCAGCAGGTTGGATTCGTAATCGTTGACGGTGACGTAGTCGGCCAGTTCGATGAAGTGGCGCAGTTCCTCGCCATTGAACAGCGGCATCGCCTGGCCCGGATCGAAGATGAAGGGGATGCTGGCATCGGCGAATTCCGCCGCGTTCTGCAGCATGCCTTCGCGGCCGTCCGGACTGACGATGCCGAACGTCACGCCCTTCACGTCCTTCACGTGGTTCTCGTAGCTGCGCATCATCGCGCCGGGGTGGAACGCGGTGATCTGGTTGTTGTCGTGATCGGTGGTGATGAACGCCTGCGGCGTGAACAGCTCCGGGATGATCTTGACGTGATCCAGCCGGATGCCCTGCTGCTCGAAATGTTCGCGATACGGACCGAAGTCCTGGCCGGCGGTGGCCATCGGGATCGGATCGCCGCCCAGCAGCTTCAGGTTGTAGGCGATGTTGCCGGCGCAGCCGCCGAACTCGCGGCGCATCCGCGGCACCAGGAACGACACGTTCAGAATGTGAACCTTGTCCGGCAGGATGTGGTTCTTGAACTGGTCCGGGAACACCATGATGGTGTCGTAGGCCATGGAGCCGCAGATCAGTGCAGACATCGGAAATCACCTGGGAAAAAGTTCGGCAACCGGGCCAGGAGGCGGTCGCGGGAGGATTCGGGACGGGCGGCCCGGGGCCGCGCGGGCGCTAGGGTAGCCGCTGGGACGGCAGGCGGCCAGCGGGGAACCGTTCAGGTGACGGGGCGCGGCACGAAGTGCCCGGATTTGCAGGTTTTTTCCTTGCTCGACAAGGGGGGCGTTGTTAGGCTAGCGAACCCCTCACGCGCCCCTCACGCCCCCACCATTTAACGGCCGATCCCTCGATGTTCAAGAAGTTTCGCGGCATGTTTTCCAACGACCTGTCCATCGACCTGGGCACGGCGAACACCCTCATCTATGTCCGCGGCCAGGGAATCGTCCTGAACGAACCGTCCGTGGTCGCGGTCCGACAGGACCGTCTGATCGGCGGCAACCGTACGGTGGCCGCAGTCGGCAGCGAGGCCAAGATGATGCTCGGGCGCACCCCGGGCCACATCACCACGATCCGCCCGATGAAGGACGGCGTCATCGCCGACTTCACCTACACGGAGGAGATGCTCAAGCACTTCATCCGCAAGGTGCACAAGTCGCGCTTCCTGCGGCCGAGCCCGCGCGTGCTGGTCTGCGTGCCCTGCGGTTCGACCCAGGTCGAGCGCCGCGCGATCAAGGAATCGGCCGAAGAGGCCGGTGCCCGCGAGGTCTACCTGATCGAAGAGCCCATGGCGGCCGCCATCGGCGCCGGCATGCCGGTGACCGAAGCCCGCGGCTCGATGGTCGTGGACATCGGCGGCGGCACCACGGAAGTGGCGGTCATCGCGCTGAACGGCATCGTCTACTCGGCCTCCGTCCGCATCGGCGGCGACCGTTTCGACGAATCGATCATCAGCTACGTGCGCCGCACCTACGGCACGCTGATCGGCGAAGCCACCTCCGAGCGCATCAAGATCGAGATCGGCTGCGCGTACCCGCAGCAGAAGGCCTCGTCGGTGGAAGTCTCCGGCCGCAACCTCGCCGAGGGCGTGCCGAAGATGATCACCATCAACTCGAACGAAGTGCTCGAGGCCCTGCGCGAACCGCTGGCCGGCATCGTCTCGGCGATCAAGCTGGCGCTGGAGCAGACCCCGCCGGAACTGTGCGCCGACGTCGCCGAGCGCGGCATCGTGCTGACCGGTGGTGGCGCACTGCTGCGCGACCTGGACCGCCTGATCAGCGAGGAGACCGGCCTGCACGTGCAGGTGGCGGACGACCCGCTGACCTGCGTGGCCCGCGGTGGCGGTCGTGCGCTGGAACTGGTCGACATGCACGGCAACGAGTTCTTCGCGCCGGAATAAGGCGCTTGCAGGCGGTATCGGGGACGCGGGGACACGGAACAATGGGCAGGGCCGCCAACGGCGGCCTTGCGCGGGATTCGCGTTCCATCCGCCTGCGGCCACGGCGCCCCCGTTCCAGATCCAACCCTCCCGCCACCCTTTCCGTTTTCCTGGCCCATCGTGCCCACCTACGCCGGTCCTCCCAGTTCCGCACGCACCGGTGACGTGGCTGGCACGCTCAAGCTGCTCGCCTATCTGGCGCTGGCCGTGGTGCTGATCGTGCTCGACCACCGCGGCGGATGGCTGACGCAGTTCCGTCGCCAGACCACGCTGCTGGTGCAGCCGTTGTGGATGGTGGCCGGCTGGCCGGGTCGTGTGGTCGAACGTGTGCGCGACGATGCCGGCACGCTCAGCCAGCTCAGCGACGAGAACGGTCGCCTGCGCAACGAACTGATGCTCAACCAGGCGCGCATGGCGCGCCTGCAGACGCTGGCGGCGGACAACGCGCGCCTGCGCGGCCTGCTCGACGCGGCCGATCGCGGCAAGCTGGAAGTGGTGCTGGCGCCGATCCTCGACATCGACCTGGACCCGACGCGTCAGCGCCTGGTGCTGGATGCCGGCACGCGCGACCGCGTCACCGTGGGGCAGAACGTCATCGACGCCGGTGGCCTGCTCGGGCAGATCATCGCGGTGACGCCGATGTACGCCAACGTGCTGCTGCTGACCGATCCCTCGCACGCGGTGCCGGTGGCGGTCGCGCGCAACGGCGTGCGTCTGGTCGTCTACGGCGAGGGCCGCAGCGATGTGCTGCGCCTGACCAGCGTGCCCTTGTCGAGCGACGTGAAAGTGGGCGACGTGCTGGTGACCTCGGGTCTGGGCGGCCGTTTCGCGCCGGGGTTTCCGGTCGGCACCATTGCCGCGCTGCGACCCGACGACAGCCGCGCTTTCCTCGTGGGCGAGGTGAAGCCGGCGGCGCAGCTGGATCGC
Source organism: Lysobacter stagni (assembly GCF_030053425.1). NCBI lineage: Bacteria > Pseudomonadati > Pseudomonadota > Gammaproteobacteria > Lysobacterales > Lysobacteraceae > Lysobacter > Lysobacter stagni. Next base: position 1,404,427 of record NZ_JASGBI010000001.1, read on the forward strand.
GGCCGCGAAGTGCTGGTGCTGCTGTCCACGCCGAGCCCGCTGCCCGGCGCGACGGCGTTCAATGCCAGCGAAGGTGCGCCCGCCACTGCAGCGCCGGCCAATGGGGCTGCAACGCCGTCCGCGCCTGCCGGCAACGCCGCGGGTGCGGCGCCTTCGACGCAACGCATGCCGTCGGCAGCGTCGCCGGCGCGCACACCGCCGCAGCAGGCACAGCCCAACACGGAGGGACGCCGATGACCCGCGCCCGTCCGCAATGGGTGCTGCCGCTGAGCCTGGTGGTCGCCCTGTTCCTCGGCCTGCTGCCGCTGCCGCCCGTCCTGCAGCCCCTGCGCCCGTACTGGCTGGCGCTGGTGGTGGCCTACTGGGTCATCGAAGAGCCCGATAACGTCGGCCTGGGCATGGCCTTCATCATCGGCCTGGTCGGCGACCTGGTGTACGGCGGGCTGTTCGGCGAACAGGCGCTGCGGCTGGTGGTGATGGCGTACATCCTGCAGCGCTTCCGCGCGCGACTGCGGTTCTTTCCGATGTCGCAACAGGCCGTCGCCATCGGCGGCCTGCTGATCAACGACCGCATCGTCACCGCCGCGATCCATCTCGCCATCGGCGAGCCCACGCTGCCAGCGTCGTTCTGGCTGGCGCCGCTGTCCGGCCTGCTGCTGTGGCCACTGGTGTACCTGGTGCTCGATTCCCTGCGCCTGGGGCGCTGGAAGGGTCGCTGAGTCATGGCCCTGGGTCCGCGCCGCCGCGTCATCAAGAACAGTGCCGCCGAAGCCAACCAGTTCCGGTTGCGCTCGGCGTTCGCGTTCGTCTGCGTGCTGGTGGCGCTGGCGGGGCTGGGCTTCTGGTACTTCCGCCTGCAGGTGCTGCAGCACGCCGACTACGCCACGCGCTCGGAAGCCAACCGAATCAAGCTGCGCCCGGTGGTGCCGGGGCGCGGGCTGATCCTGGACCGCAAGGGCCGGGTGCTGGCCGACAACGTGCCGGCGTACCGCATCGAAGTGACGCCGTTCGAGGCGGGCAAGTCCGAGACCTGGCTGCCGTCGCTGTCGAAGATCATGGCGCTGACGCCGGAAGACATCGCGCGCTTCGAGGACGAGCGCCGCGCGACCCGTGGCTTCAAGCCGATCACGCTGAAGCTGCGCGTGACCGAGGACGAGGCCGCGCGTTTCGCCGTGGATCGCTGGCGCTATCCGGGCATCGACCTGGTGCCCTACCTCAACCGCCGCTATCCCTACGGCGAACTGCTCTCGCACGTGATCGGCTACGTCGGCCGCATCGACGCGGACGACCTGAAATCGCTGGGCGAGGGCGGGGCCGCGCTCACGCACATCGGCAAGACCGGCCTTGAGCGCTATTACGAGGACGCGCTGCGCGGCAAGGTCGGCTACGAGCAGATCGAGACCAACGTCGATGGCCGGCCGATGCGCCAGGTCGGCCACGTGCCGGCCACGCCCGGCGCGGACCTCAAGCTGAGCATCGACCTGGACCTGCAGCAGGCGATGGTCACCGCGTTCGGCGACATGGACGGTTCGGCCGTGGCGATGGACCCGCGTACCGGCGAGATCCTCGGCATGGTGAGCCTGCCGGGCTACGACACCAACCTGTTCGTCAACGGCATCTCCAACGTCGACTACCGTGCGCTGATGGACAACCCCTCGCGCCCGTTGTTCAACCGCAACGTGCTGGGCGGCGGGCCGCCGGGTTCGACGGTGAAGCCCTTGATCGCCCTGGCCGGCCTGGACAGCGGCCTGCGCAGGCCCGAGGACAAGGTGTTCTCGACCGGCACCTTCTACATCCCGGGACAGAAACGCGGCTGGCGCGACGCGCACGGCGGCGCCGGCTGGACCGACCTGCGCAAGTCGATCGCCGCCTCGGTGAACTTCTACTACTACAAGCTCGCCTACGAGATGGGCATCGAGCGCTTCGACCAGTACATGCGCAAGTACGGGTTCGGCGATCGCACCGGCATCGATCTGTCCGGCGAGAACAAGGGCGTGGTGCCGTCGCCGCAGTGGAAGCGCACGCGCAGCAAGGAACCGTGGTACGCCGGCGAGACCGTCAACGCCGGCATCGGACAGGGCTACTGGATCGCCACCGTGCTGCAGCTGGCGCGCGGTACGGCGGCGATCGCCAATGGCGGCAACCTGGTGCGGCCGCACCTGGTGGCCGAGCGCCGCGACGGCTACAACGCGCCGTGGACGCCGCTGCCGCAGGACCCGCCGCCGCGCATCACCGACAACCCGGACAACCTGCGCGCGGTGCAGGAAGGCATGATCCAGACGATCCACGGCGCTGGCGGCACCGGCCGCGCGATGGCGATCGGCGCGCCTTACATGATGGCCGGCAAGACCGGTACCGCGCAGAAGATCAGCCGCAAGGGCAACGTCAGCTTCGACCCGCATTCGCTGCCGTACAACCTGCGCCACCAGGCGCTGTTCGTCGGTTACGCACCGGCGGAGAACCCGACCATCGCGGTGGCGATCTCGGTCGAACACGGCGGCTTCGGCGGCAGCACCGCCGCGCCGATCGCGCGCAAGATCTTCGACGCCTGGCTGCTGGGCAAGATGCCCGATCCCGTTCCCACTGATCCCAAGTACGTGCGTCCGCAAATGCCGCACGCCGAGCCGATCGCGCCGGTCGCGCAGGCCGCCGCGGTGCCTGCGACCACGGCGCCGGCCGTCGCTGTCCCGGCAGGCGCTGCCACGCCGGTTGCCTCGCCACCGGCGCAGCAGCCGCAGCCACAGCCGCCCGCAACGCCCGAAACTCCAGCGCAGGAGCCAGTCCGGTGAGGATGATCCTGCGCTGGTTGTTCGACCTGCTCGTGCGCTTCGTGCGCACGCTGGATCTGCCGCTCGTTGGGGCGCTGCTGGCCCTGATGGCCATCGGCCTGGCGGTGCTGTACAGCGCCGCCGACCACTCGATGGGACTGGTCGTGCGCCAGGGCGCGTTCTTCGCGGCGGGCCTGGGCGTGATGTGGGCGCTCTCGCGCATCCCGCCCAACCAGCTGCGCAACTGGACACCCATCGTGTTCGCCGGTTCGTTGATCCCGCTGATGCTGGTGCTGCTGATCGGTACGGGCAAACACGGTCGCCACTGGATCAACCTGGGCGTGGTGTTCGTGCAGCCTGCGGAGCTGCTCAAGCTGAGCCTGCCGATGATGGTGGCGTGGTACCTGGACCGGCAGGCGTTGCCGCCGCGGTTCCGCACCGTCGTGGTGGCGGCGGTGCTGATCGCCGTGCCGACCGGCCTGATCCTGCTGCAGCCCGATTTCGGTACCGCGATGCTGGTGGCGATGAGCGGCGCGTTCGCGCTGTACCTGGCGGGGCTGCCGTGGTGGTGGTTCGGCATGGCGTTCGGCGCCGTCACCGCCATCGCGCCGGTGGCGTGGTTCTGGCTGCTGAAGCCGTACCAGAAGGACCGCATCCTGACCTTCCTCAATCCCGAGTCCGATCCGCTCGGCACGGGCTGGAACATCATCCAGTCCAAGATCGCCATCGGCGCCGGTGGCCTCACGGGCAAGGGTTGGGGGCAGGGCTCGCAGTCGCATCTGAACTACCTGCCCGAGCACACCACCGACTTCATCTTCGCCGTGCTGAGCGAGGAATTCGGCTGGATCGGCGTGGGCACGGTGCTGGCGCTGTACCTGTTCGTGATCGGCCGCTGCCTGTGGATCGCCGCGGAAGCCCGCGACGGCTACTCGCGCCTGATCGCCGGCGCGCTTGGCCTGGCGTTCTGCGTGTACGTCATCGTGAACGGCGGGATGATCTCCGGCCTGCTTCCGGTGGTGGGCGTGCCGATGCCGCTGCTGAGCTACGGCGGTACCTCGGCGGTGTCGTTGCTGGCCGGCCTGGGCGTGGTGATGGCTGTACGTGCGCACCGCCCCATCTATGCGCGCTGAGGCGCGTTCAGGCGGCGGTCCGCGGGACGAAGCTGACTCGCGTCCGATCGCCGCATGAACACGCGGTTTTGGCCTCTGATGACGCGTGCTACCCTCGCGTCGATGACCCGACGCCACCTACCCCGTAGCGCCGTGATCAGCGCGCTCCTGTTCGCGTTGGCCGGCTGCGCCACCCAGGCCTCGGCGCCCGGCCAACACACGTCCACCCCGACTGCTTCCGCCACGCGGGATCCGGGCACGCCGGCGTTGCCGGCGCCGGTGACTTCCCAGCCGATCAATCAGGCCCGCGCCGCGTTCGTGCGCGAGACGGCCGCCCAGTACGGGATCGATCCGGCGTACATCGAATCGGTGCTGGCCAAGGCGCAGATCCGCGATGCCATCGTCGCGGCGATGTCCAAGCCCGCCGAAGCGAAGCCCTGGCGCGACTACCGCCCCATCTTCATCACCCAGGCACGCATCGACGGCGGTCGCGAGTTCCTCGCCCAGCACCGCGACGCGCTGGCGAAGGCCGAGGCGACGTACGGCGTGCCGGCGCAGGTGATCGTCTCGATCATCGGCGTGGAGACCAACTACGGCCGCAACACCGGGTCCTACCCGGTGCTGGACGCGCTGTACACGCTGGCCTTCGCCTATCCGCGCACGGGCGACCCTGCCAAGGCCGACCGCGAGAACCGCCGTGAGGCGTTCTTCCGTGGCGAACTGGCGCAGCTGTTCGCGCTGGGCAAGGAAACCGGGCTGGACATCACCACCCTGACCGGCAGCTACGCCGGTGCGATGGGCTGGGGGCAGTTCATGCCGTCCAGCTACCGCGAGTTCGCGGTCGACGGCGACGGCGACGGCAAGCGCGATCTGTTCAACAACCTGGACGACGTCTTCGCCTCCATCGCCAATTACTTCGTGAAGAAGGGCGGCTGGGTGCGTGGCGGTCCGGTGACCGTGCGCGCCAACGCGGCCGCCAACGCGCAGCCGATCGAGCCGGAAAACCTGGACCCCGTGTACACGATGGCCGACCTGGCCGCGCGCGGCTTCCGCCCGCTCACGCCAGTGACGCCCGCGGACCAGAGCGCCACCGTGGTCAACCTGGACGGTGACGCGGGGCCGGAATACTGGTTCGGATTCCGCAACTTCTACGCGATCACCCGCTACAACATCTCCAAGCACTACGCGATGGCGGTGTACCAGCTCAGCGAGGCGATCGCCGGTCGCGACGTGCCGGTCGCCGCCACGCCCACCGGAGCGCCCGCCGCATGATCGGCCGGTCTCTCCACGGCATCGCCGCCCGCGCCTGCGCGGTCGCGCTGGTCCTGGGGTTGGCGGCGTGTGCGAGCGCGCCGAAGAAGTCGTCGTCCGAGGCGGTCGCCATGCCCGACCGCGATGGCGTGCATCACAGCCCGCTGTCGGGTGGCAAGAAGAAGTCCCCATACGCCCCGGCGCAGGAAGATCCGCGCACGCGTGGCAACTACACGTCCGGCGGCCTGTACAAGCCCGGCGTCGCCGACAGCACGCCGGACCACGTCCCCGACGTGGATGCGATTCCGGAACCCGAGGTCACCAGCGAACCGCGTTCGGCCATCGGCAACCGGCCCAACTACTCGGTGCTCGGCAAGAAGTACCACGTGCTCGACAACCCCAGGGGTTATGTCGAGCGCGGCACGGCGTCGTATTACGGCCAGAAATTCCACGGCCGACGCACGTCCAACCTGGAGGTGTACGACATGTACGCCTTCACCGCCGCCCACAAGACCCTGCCGCTGCCCAGCTTCGCCCGCGTCACCAACCTGGACAACGGCAAGAACGTCATCGTGCGCGTGAACGACCGCGGCCCCTTCCACGATGGCCGCCTGATCGACCTCAGCTACGCCGCCGCGGTGAAGCTGGGCATCACCCAGCGCGGCACGGGGCGCGTCGAAGTGCGCGCGCTGACGCCGGGCGAGGACGCCCCGCAGGTCGCCGTCACGCCTGCCGTGCAGGCCGAGCCCGCGAAGCCGGCCACCGCGATGGACCGTCTGGTCGCGGCCATGCCCATCGCCAGCGCGAAGGCGGGGGAACTGCCGCCCGGCGTGCGCATCGCCACGGGCAAGCCGGCCGTCATCGGTGTCGTCACCGCGCCCGTGGCTCCGGCCGCGCAGATACCCGCGACGCCCGTGCCTGCCATTGCGGCCGGCGAAGGCGACATCGTGCTGCAGGTCGCCAGCTTCACCGCCCGCGCCAATGCCGATCGGGCTCTTACGCGACTGCGTGAGGCCGGCATCGACACCGCGCGACTCACCGACGCCAGCGCCAATGGCCAGACCATCTGGCGCCTGCGCGTGGGCCCCCTGCAGGCTGAGCAGGCTCCGGAACTCGCGGCCCGTATCGCGGGTCTGGGTTTCGGCCAGCCGCAGCGCGTCCGCGACTAGAATTTGTCCCACCACCGTTTTGACCGGCCGGTACCGCCCCGGCCTCTGGAGTCGTTGAAAAGATGAAAGTCCCCGCTCTTGCCAGAGCCGCCGTCGTCGCGGCCGCCGCCACGCTCGTGGCCGGCCTCGCCCTCGCGCAGACCACGCCGCAGCCCGCCCCGCTGCCGGCCGCCAGCGACTCGCTGCCCGTGCCGCCTCCGCCGCAGATCGCCGGCACCGCCTGGATCCTGATGGACGCCGAGAGCGGCAACGTCCTGGCTGGCGAGAACTACGACCAGCGCGTCGAGCCGGCCAGCATCACCAAGGTCATGACCAGCTACGTGATCGCCGCGGAAATGGCCGCCGGCAAGGTCAAGGGCGATGACCAGGTCATGATGACCGAGAACGCCTGGCGCGTCGGCGGTGCCGGCACCGACGGCAGCTACTCCGGCTTCGAGGTCAACAAGACCGCGCCGCTGCTGGAAATGGAAAAGGGCATGGTGGTGCAGTCGGGCAACGACGCCGCCATCGCGCTGGCCGAACACGTCGCCGGCAGCACCGATGCCTTCGCCGCGCTGATGAACCAGTACGCCGCGCGCATCGGCATGACGGGTTCGCACTTCGTGAATCCGCACGGCCTGTCCGACCCGAATCACTTCTCCACCGCGCACGACCTGGCCCGTCTTGGCCGCGCGCTGATCCACGACTACCCGGTCGCGTACTCGTACAACAAGATCAAGGAATTCACGGTCGGTCCGATCACGCAGCCCAACCGCAACCTGCTGCTGTGGCGCGATCCGTCGGTCGACGGCATCAAGACCGGGCACCACTCCGGCGCCGGCTACTGCCTGATGGCGTCGGCCAAGCGTGGCGACCAGCGCCTGATCTCCGTGGTCATGGGCTCCACCAGCGAGAACCAGCGCGCAGTGGATTCGCAGGCGCTGCTCAACTGGGGCTTCCGTTTCTTCGAAACGCATCGCCTGTACGACCCGGGCAAGGCCATCGCCAAGCAGAAGGTGTGGAAGGGCGCCACCGACCAGGTGGAGCTCGGCGTCGCCGAACCGCTGCTGGTGACCGTGCAGCGCGGCAAGTACAACCAGCTCAAGCCGATGATGGACGTGCCCAAGACGCTGGTCGCGCCGATCGCCAAGGGGCAGAAGATCGGCACGATCAAGGTGATGCTGGACGGCAAGGTCGTCTCGCAGCGTCCGCTGGTCGCGCTCAACGCGGTGGAGCAGGGCGGCTTCTTCAAGCGCCTATGGGACGAGTTCTGGATGTGGTGGGAGTCGGACTGACACCCCGCGCGAACGCAACCGCATCGACGAAAGGGCCGGCACATGCCGGCCCTTCCTTTTTGCCCGACCGTCATCCCATCGTGTCCATGCCGACGTGCGAATGGGAGAAGTCCTAGAGAGTGCTACCGCCCCAAATGTTTTGATCAGCTTCGAGCCAGGCGACTGCATGGCTCATGAGGTTGGCGAGCGCGTCCCGATGCATCGGGTTCACGGTGCCGGCACGGCATTCATTACGTGGAGCGGGTTATGAAAGGCGGTAAGACGCATGTCGTCGTAGCTGCGGGTACGTTGGGGTTGAGCGTTCTGCTGGGCACAGGTCCCGCGCTGGCCGGCGCGGATCGCGAGGGTGCAAAGAGAGTCGACATGCCCGTCTGCGACACCCGGCTCGGCAGTATTTCGGTGATCGAACCGGAGGACTCCGTCGACTGGTGGTCCGGGCAACAGCTTCCGGCGCCTTCAAAGCTGATCAAGGCCTTCGTCAACCAGTCCGGCTGCTTCACTCTGGTGGACCGGGGTGCGGGACTGGATGCAGCGCTTGCCGAGCGCGAACTCTCTTATGGCGGTGAGCTGCGTGCGCAGTCCAACGTCGGCAAAGGGCAGGTCAGGGCCGCCGACTATGTGCTGGTGCCGGACCTGGTCGCCAGGAACGAAAACGCAGGGGGTGCAAGCCTGGTCGCAGGCCTGCTGGGCGCGGTGGTTGGCGGCGATGCGGGCTCGATCCTCGCAAGCATGGACTTCCGCAAAAAGACCGCCGACGTCGTGCTTACCCTGACCGATGTCCGATCTTCGGAGCAGGTCGCAACGGTGGACGGCAGCGCAAAGAAGAGCGATGTCAGCCTGGGCGGAGCCACCTTGTGGCACGGCACGCGGCCGGGGGGCATCGGCCTGTCCGGATACACCAACACCGAGATCGGTCGCGTAATCGCGCTCGCGTATCTGCAAGCCTACGCGGGCCTGGTCGAGCAGATGCGTGGACGTAACGGTGCTCCGTCGGCAGACAACGCACAACGGGCGGTTACCGTCATCAAGCCGGCGCGCCTGTTCACCACGGCGGCCGGTACCAAGGTCGTGCGTGGGCTCGATGCGGGGATGATGCTGTACCCCACCGGCAACAAGGACGGCGTGATGTGGGAGGCTGAGGACGAGTTCGGCAACAAGGGTTGGGTCTCCTCCACGCTGCTGGAGCTGTCCAAGCGGGATCCCCGCGATTCCTGAGTCCACCTGCCCGGGATCGATGCCCGCGGCGGGCCATGCCCTCCGCATTCCGGGAGATTGCGATGCCTTGGGTTCACTGGGCGGCGGACCCATAATGACCGCCATGGAAATCAAATCCGACAACCCGGACCACGGCTTCCAGTTCCCGGGCACCTTCGAGCTCAGCGCCATGGGCGCGGCCGAGAAGGACCTGGAAACGGTGCTGCCGACGCTGCTGATGGACGCCGGCATCGAAGTGGTGCAGGAAACCGTCAACTGGAAGTTGTCCAGCAACGGCCGTTACGTCTCGGTCCGCATCACCTTCCGCGCCCAGAGCCGCGAGCAGTACGACCAGGCGCACCAGGTGCTGCGCGATCATCCGGAAGTGAAGTGGACGCTCTGAGCGATCCGGTCGGGGTTTCGCCGGAGACACCGCCCGCGCTGCCGCCGACGCAGGTGCGCGACCTGGGCCGGCGCACCTACGAGCCCGTCTGGCATGCCATGCAGGCCTTCACCGACGCCCGCACCGCTGACACGCCCGACGAGCTGTGGCTGGTCGAGCACGATCCCGTCTTCACCCTCGGCCAGGCGGGCAAGGACGAGCACGTGCTGTTCCCGGGCGATATCCCGGTCATCCATGTCGACCGCGGCGGCCAGGTCACGTACCACGGCCCGGGCCAGATCGTGCTGTACCCGCTGCTGGACCTGAAGCGCCTCAAGGTCGGCGTGAAGGACTACGTGCATCGCATCGAGCAGGCGATGATCGACACCCTGGCCGACTGGAACATCCATGCCGAACGCCTGGACGGCGCGCCCGGCGTGTACGTGAACGGCGCGAAGATCGGCGCGCTCGGCATCCGCGTGCGTCGCGGATGCACGTTCCATGGGCTGGCCTTCAACATCGCCATGGACCTGGAGCCCTTCCAGCGCATCAATCCGTGCGGATACCAGGGGCTTCAGGTGACCTCGATGCTAGACTTGGGCGGCCCTTCCGGGCTGGAGGCGGTCAAGCCGGTGCTCATCGGGCACGTGGCGCGCCAGTTCGGTCTGCAGGTCGAGGCGGCCCCGCCGCCGACGTTCTAGAACCCTTCCCGACGCGCTCCGCCCACGGAGCCGCCGCTCCAGAGATCCACGCCCGACATGACCGAGTCCGCCCCCAAGACCATTCCGCTCGCGGTGGTGAGCGGCGGTGACGCGCCGTCCACGCTGCAGCCCGGTGTGAAGCAGGTGGCGGGCGACAAGATCGCGCGCTCGCCGGTGCAGTTCGCCGACGCCCCCGTGCTGCGCAAGCCGTCGTGGATCCGCGTGCGCATTCCCTCGGGCAACTCGGTGCAGCAGCTCAAGGCCAAGCTGCGCGAGAACCGCCTGGTCACCGTGTGCGAGGAAGCCAGCTGCCCGAACATCCACGAGTGCTTCAGCCACGGCACCGCCACGTTCATGATCCTGGGCGAGGTCTGCACCCGCCGCTGCAGCTTCTGCGATGTCGCCCACGGCCGGCCGAAGCCGCCGGATCCGACCGAACCGCTGAACCTGGCGACGACCGTTGCCGACATGCGCCTGAAGTACGTGGTGGTGACCAGCGTCGACCGTGACGACCTGCGCGACGGCGGCGCCCAGCATTTCGTCGATTGCATCGCCGCGATCCGCGAGCACAGCCCGCGCACGAAGATCGAGGTCCTCACGCCCGACTTCCGCGGCAAGGGCCGCATGGAGCGCGCGCTGGAAATCCTGGCGACCAACCCGCCGGACGTGTTCAACCACAACGTCGAAACCGTGCCGGAGCTGTACCGCAACGTGCGTCCGGGCGCGGATTACCAGTGGTCGCTGACGCTGCTGAAGAAGTTCAAGGCGCAGCATCCGGAGGTCGCCACCAAGAGCGGCATCATGCTCGGCCTGGGCGAGGACATGGAGCAGGTGCAGGGCACCCTGCGCGACCTGCGCGCGCACGACGTCGACATGATCACCATCGGCCAGTACCTGCAGCCGAGCGCCCATCACCATCCGGTGTTGCGCTACTGGACGCCGGACGAGTTCAAGGCCCTGGAGGAGTACGGCTACGCGCTGGGTTTCTCCCACGTCGCCTCCGGCCCGCTGGTCCGATCCTCCTATCACGCCGACCGTTCGGCGATGGAAGCCGGCGTCGTCGCCGCCGGCTGAGCCGCGCTCGTTTCCACGCTCACGCATCTTTGATCGGAAAAGCCCGAGGCTTAGCCGTGCCTGACGGCTTCCCGTCGCCCAGCTGAACGCGGTCGCGTGAATGGGCGGAGGTGAGGCCCGCAGCACGCTTAATCCCACCCCCGGTGGGTGACAGTCGCTGCAACTTTCGGCACTGTGGGGTTGTCTGACGCCGGGTCCATTCTGCGTTTCGACTCCTTGAGTTCCCCTATTTGGCCGCCCCGCGGCCGCGAAGCCTCCGCGATGAAAGCCAAGACCACGCCCGCCACCGTCCTTGTCGCCCTCCTGCTGACCACCCCCGTGGCTCTGCTGGCGCAGTCCGACAGTTCCACCGACAAGAAGACTTCGCAGGTCCAGCTTCCGGAGCACGAGAAGCCGAACCTCATCCGGTCGATGGAGCCGTCGCCGCTTCCGCGCGCGGCTACCGCCGACCAGACCACCGCCGCCAAGCTGGTGTACGGGCTGCTGTCCGACAGTCGCTACGCGTACCGTCCGGTCACGCTCGACGACACGCTCTCGGCCGACATCTACAAGCGCTATCTCGAATCGCTCGACGGTGGCAAGCAGTTCTTCACCGCGCAGGACATCGCCAAGTTCGACGCCTACAAGCTCAAGCTGGACGATGCGATCAAGAGCGGCGACCTGGCGCCGGCGTACGCGATCTTCTCCACCTACAAGCAGCGCGTCGACCAGCGCGTGACCTTCGCGCGCAACCTGCTCAAGCAGGACATCTTCGATTTCAGCGGCACTGACCGCTACGAGTACGACCGCGAGGACGCACCGTGGGCGACGGACGCCGCCGCGCTCGACGCGCTGTGGAAGGCCTCGGTGCGCAACGACTGGCTGCGCCTGAAGCTGGCCGGCAAGAAGCCGGAGGACATCCGCAAGACGCTCGACAAGCGTTACGCGAACATGGGCAAGTCGATCGCCGAATTGAAGGGCGAGGACGTGTTCCAGACCTTCCTCAACAGCTACGCCAATTCGGTCGACCCGCACACCGATTACTTCACGCCGAAGACGGCCGACAACTTCAACGTGTCGATGTCGCTTTCGCTGGAAGGCATCGGCGCGGTGCTGCAGAAGCAGGACGACGTGGTCGCGATCCGCGAGATCGTGCCCGGCGGTCCGGCCGGCAAGTCCGGCAAGCTCAAGCCCGGCGACCGCGTGGTCGCCGTGGGACAGGGCGAAAGCGGTGCGATGGAAGACGTGATCGGCTGGCGCATCGACGATGTCGTCGCCAAGATCCGCGGCGCCAAGGGCACGAAGGTGCGCCTGGATGTCATCCCGGCCGAAGCGGGCCTGGACAGCCAGCCGCAGCGCCTGGTGCTGGTGCGCGACAAGGTGCGCCTGGAAGACCAGGCCGCCAAGTCCAAGGTCATCACCATTCCCGCCACCGAGGGCGGTCCGCAGAAGCGCATCGGCGTGATCGAGCTGCCGGGCTTCTACCAGGATTTCGAAGGCCGCCGGAAGAACAGCAGCGATTACGCCTCGGCCACCCGTGACGTCGCCAAGCTGCTGGAAAAGCTGCGCGGCGAAAAGGTCGACGGCGTGGTGCTGGACCTGCGCAACAACGGCGGCGGTTCGCTCAATGAAGCCATCGAGCTCACCGGTCTGTTCATCGATCGTGGTCCGGTCGTGCAGGTGCGCGAATCCGGCGGCCGCGTCAGCGTGGAAGGCGACAGCGACACCGGCATCGCGTGGGAAGGCCCGCTGGCGGTGCTGATCAACCGCGGTTCGGCTTCGGCGTCGGAGATCTTCGCCGGCGCGATCCAGGACTACGGTCGCGGCCTGGTCATCGGCGAGACGAGCTTCGGCAAGGGCACAGTGCAGAACCTGGTCGACCTGGACCGCTGGCCGGCCAACGAGGAAGCGCGCTTCGGCCAGGTGAAGCTGACCATCGCGCAGTTCTTCCGCGTCAGCGGCGGTTCCACGCAGAACAAGGGCGTGGTGCCCGACGTCGCGTTCCCGGTGTCGGTCGACGCCAGCGAATACGGCGAGAGCACCTACGACAACGCGCTGCCGTGGACGCGCATCTCGGCCGTGCCGCACACCGCGTATGGCAACTTCGCGCCGCTGCTGCCCAAGCTGGAAGCGCTGCACACCGCGCGCATCGCCAACGACAAGGAATTCCAGTGGTGGTCGCAGGACGTTGCGGAGTTCCGCGAGGAGCGCGCGAAGAAGTGGGTCAGCCTGAATGAGGCCGATCGCCGCGCCGAGCGCGACCGCGAGGATGCCAAGCGCAAGACGCGCCAGGAACAGCGCAAGGCGCTGGGGCTGGACCTCGACCCGCTGGCCGACGACTCCTTCGACGACGGCCTGTCCGCCAACGAGCGCGACATCGCCAAGGACGCCGAGCGCGAGAAGCTGGCCGACAAGCGTCCGGACCCGCTGCTGCGCGAATCGGCGGCGATCCTGGCCGACGCGGTGCGTCTGCTGAACGCGGATCGCCAGCTGTCCGCGCAGGTGCTGCCGACGGCGACTATCGCGGGCCATTGGGCCGACTGACCGGGTCGTGACCCATCGCAAGGATCGGATAGCGGGCGCCTTCGGGCGCCCGCTACGCTTTGGGCCATGAACACCGCCCGCCAACTGCGCGACAAGCTCGACCACGCCCGCCGCCTCCTCGACGAAGGCGAACCCACGCTGGCGACGCTGGCGCAGAACGTCGGCCTGAGCGCCTCGCACCTGCAGCGCCAGTTCACCGCACGCTTTGGCCTCAGTCCGGCCGAATACCTGGCGCAGCGCAAACTGGGCACGCTCAAGCTCGCGCTGCGCGAAGGCAGCGATGTCAGCGCGGCGCTGTACGACGCCGGCTACGGCTCGCCCTCACGCGTGTACGAAGGCGGCGCGGCGAAACTCGGCATGACGCCAGCGCGCTACCGTTCCGGTGGCGCGGGCGAGCAGATCCGCTGGAGCATCGCCGACACCGCGCTCGGCCAGGCCCTGGTGGCGACCACCGGGCGCGGCATCTGCATGATCGAACTGGGCGAGGACGTCGCCGCACTCGAAGCGCGGCTGCGCGCGGAATTCCCCGGTGCGCAGCTCGAACGCGTGGACGCCGGCCGCGACGAGTTCCTTGCGCCGCGCCTGCGCGCCGTGGCCGATGCGTTGGCGGGGAAGCAGGCGCAGGTTCCGTTGGATCTCATCGGCACCGCGTTCCAGAAGAAAGTGTGGGACGCGCTGATGAAGATTCCGCGCGGACAGACGCGCAGCTACGCGCAGATCGCGCAGCAGATCGGCCATCCACGTGCATCGCGTGCCGTGGCCAATGTGTGTGCGAACAACCACGTCGCCATCGTCGTTCCGTGCCATCGCGTGGTGCGCGGGGATGGCTCCCTCGGCGGCTACCGCTGGGGCCTGCCGATGAAGCAACGCGTGCTGGAGCGCGAGCGCGTGGCGTGAGGCCGCCGTTCGTCGGGTGCGCGCGACGAACCGCCGATGGGCGCCTCGCGATTGCTCCCGATCAAGGGCGCGGAACATGGACGGGGGCAGCATAGGTCCAGTCCACCCCGGAGGATCGCCGTGTACCACCACCTCTGCCTTCCCACGGACGGCTCGCCGCTGTCCGCGCACGCCATCGAGCAGGGCCTCGCGTTCGCAAAGCAACTGCACGCGCGCGTGACCGTCCTGCATGTGATCCAGCCTTACCGTGTCTATGCCGTGTCGCCCGAGCAGCTGGCGCTGGGCGGCGAGGCCGAATACCGCAACGCGGTGCACGAATCGTCGCGGCAGCTGCTGCATTCGGTGAAGGAGCGTGCGCAGGCCCTGAGCGTCGGGTGCGACACGGTGGTGGTCGAGGACGAGCTGCCGTGGCAGGCCATCATCGCCGTGGCGAAGGAGCGCGGCTGCGATCTGATCGCGATGGCCTCGCACGGACACCGTGGCATCAAGGCGCTCCTGCTCGGCAGCGAAACCCTGAAGGTGCTCACGCACTCGACGTTGCCCGTGCTGGTGTACCGGCACCCCGACTGATGCCGGCCGCGGCCGCTACTTGCGACGACGTGCCGGCAGGCGCGTGGGCAGGTGCAGCCCCGACTTCACCACTTCGAACACCATGCGCGTTTCGTAGCGCTTGATGTTGCCCTCGTCCATGAAAAGCCGGTCGGCCACCTCGCGGCAATGCGCGACGCCGGTGGTGGCCAGGATGACCAGGTAGTCCCATTCGCCGGCGAGGGTGAAGCATTGCTGCACTTCGGGCGCGGCGCGCATGCGCGCGTGGAAGCTCGCGTGCAGTTTGGCCGACTCGCGCTCCATCGCCACCAGCACGGTTGCCAGCGTGGTCGTGCCCAGAAGGCGTGCATCGAGCACCGCGATCTCGCGCAGCAGGCCGCTCTTGCGATAGCGGGTGATGCGCCGTTGAACCGCGCTGGCCGATAGCCCCACCGCTTCGCCCAGCGTCGTCAGCGTGGCGGCGGAGTCGCGCTGCAGCAGCTCCAGCAGGCGGTGGTCGAATTCGTCGAGTGCGACGGGCGTCCTGTCCATGCAAAATTTTTGCGTGAAGGCGCAGGATTAATCAACCACGTCGCGGTGCGGTGGCGTTACGCTTGATCCATCCGAATGACTCCCGGCACCGCGCCTGCGAGGCGTCCCACCCGAAACCCGGGCCAGGACGCACCGCCCGGCACGGTGCCTTCGGTGTCGTCCGGCGATCGCGGTCGATGCAACGCTGTGTTTCCGCAGACCGCGTTCAAGACAGGCAGTGCCGCACCGCCACCCCCACGTCTGGAACACTTTTCAGGAATCGGCATGAGCACCGCTGCACCCACCGCCGACCGGGCCGCCCCCGGCGCGCTGGCCGTCGCCTTTGCCCTGGCGTCGGTCTACATCCTCTGGGGCTCCACGTACCTGGCCATCCGCTTCGCGCTGGAAAGCTACCCACCGTTCCTGCTCGGCGCCGGCCGCATGTTCCTGGCCGGTCTCATCATGTACGTCGTGCTGCGTTCGCGCGGCGTGGCCTCGCCCAGCGGGAAGCAGTGGCGCACGCTCTGGGTGCTGTCGATCTGGATGGTGCTGTTGTCCAACGGACTGGTGAACCTGGCCGAGACCGAAGTCGGTTCCGGCCTGGCGGCCATCGCAGTGGCATCGATGCCGCTGTTCGCCGGCGTGTTCGCGATGCTTCGCGGTCGTCACCCCTCGAAGATCGAATGGATCGGCCTGGTGATCGGCTTCCTCGGCGTGCTGTGGCTCAATGCCGGCGGCGAGTTGTCCTCGTCGCTGCTGGGACTGGTGTGCCTGGTGATCGCGCCCATCGCCTGGGCCTGGGGTTCGATATGGAGCCGCGACCAGGACCTGCCGCAGCCGTTCATGTCGGCCGCCGGGCAGATGCTCACCGGTAGCGTGTGGATGCTGATCGCGGCCGTCCTCCATGGCGAACGCATCACGCAGATGCCGTCGCTGTCGGCGACCGGCGCGATGCTGTACCTCGTCGTCGCCGGTTCGATCTTCGGCTTCACCGCCTACATCTGGCTGCTGCACCACGTGCGCCCGGCGCTGGCCACCAGCTATGCCTACGTCAACCCGCCGATCGCGGTCCTGTTCGGTGCGTTGATCGGCGGCGAGCACTTCAGCGCGCACGACCTCGGCGCGATGGCCGTGATCCTGCTGGGCGTGGTCATCATCACGCTGGCGAAGGCGCGCTCGGCGCGCCCCGTTGCGCCGACGCCCACGACGGAGCCGGCGGCATGAACGATCAGCACTCCGTCCGCAACGGCCTGTGGATCGCCGCGGCCTCGTTCGTGCTGTGGGGCCTGATGCCGTTGTACTGGCATCTGCTCAAGGTGGTGCCGTCGTTGCAGATCGTCATGCACCGCATGGTGTGGAGCGCGCTGCTGGTCGCCGGCTGGCTGGCTTGGAAGCAGGGCCGCGGCTGGCTGCGCGCCACGCTGGCGCGGCCGCGCACGGCGTGGATGCTGGGACTCAGCGGCCTGCTCATCGCGACCAACTGGACGCTCTACGTCTGGGCGGTGAACGCCGGTCACGTGGTCGAAACCAGCCTGGGCTACTTCATCAATCCGCTGATCAGCGTGGTCATGGGCGTGGTGTTCCTGCACGAACGCCTCAACCGGTTGCAGTGGATCTCGGTGGCGCTGGCCGCGACCGGCGTGGCGTGGCTGACCTGGCAGTACGGCCAGCCGCCCTGGATCGCGCTGGGGCTGGCGCTGACGTTCGGCCTGTACGGCTTGATCCGCAAGCTGGTCGCGGTCGACGCCGTCAACGGCCTGGGCGTGGAGAGCGTGTACCTGTTCCTGCCTGCGCTGGGCATCCTCATGTGGGCCGAGACGCACGGCAGCGGCGGTTTCGCCGGCGGTTGGGGTTGGGGCGTCGATGCGCTGCTGGTGTTCGGCGGCGCGCTCACGGCGCTGCCACTGATCGGCTTCGCCTACGCGGTGCGTCGCGTGCCGTTGTCGGTGGTCGGGCTGATGCAGTACATCGCGCCGACGCTGCAGTTCCTGCTGGGCGTGCTGTTCTTCGGCGAAGCCTTCGACCGCGAACGCGCTACCGGCTTCATCTTCATCTGGGGCGCACTGGCGATCTTCGCCAGCGAAGGCCTGTGGCGCGCGCGGCGGCAGGCCGCGCTCGCCGCCACCTGACGGGAGCGTCGCCATGAATCGGACCACGCTGAACGCACTGACCCTGTTTCCATTGCAGCTGGAAGCGCACTACCAAGCGATCCCGCCCGCGTATCGCCACTGGGCGCCGCCGAGCTGGGAGGGCATTCCCAGCGAGCACTTCACCGCGATCGAGCAGTTGTGCCACGTGCGCGACATCGAGATCGAGGGTTACCAGGAGCGCATCCGTCGCACGCTGGTAGAAACGCATCCGCTGCTGCCGTCCATCGAGAGCGAGCCGTTGGCGATCCAGCGCAGGTATGGCGATGCCGATGCCGAGGCCGTGCTGGCCGCGTTCGGTGAAGCGCGCGCACGCACCGTGGCGACGATCGCGGCGCTCGACGATGCGCAGCTTGCGCGAACGGCGCAGTTCGAAGGCTACGGTCCGCTCACGCTGCGCAGCCTGGTGCACTACCTGTGCAGCCACGACCAGCAGCACCTGGCGGGACTGCAGTGGCTGCTGGGCAAGATCGAAGCGGAGCGGGTCGGCGCCTGACCGGCCGATGACGCCATGAAAAAGGCCGCGATCGCTCGCGGCCTTTTTCGTTTCGGCAGGTTGCAAGGCTTACGCCGCTCGCAAGGCCTCCGTCACCGGCAACCGTGCCGCGCGCAGCGCCGGGAACAGGCCGCCGACCAGGCCGATGCCGAGCGCCCACTTCAGGCCTGTCCACAACAACTCCGGAGAGACGCGGAACTGGAACACTACCTGGCTGAAGTTGTTGCCCAGGGTCGATACGGTGTGCCCGTTGAACAGCAGCCACGCGATGAGCGCGCCAAGCAAGCCGCCAAGGAGCGCGAGCAGCATCGTCTCCAACATCACCGCTGTGACCACGGGCAGGCCACGAAAGCCGATGGCGCGCATCGTCGCGATCTCGCGCGAGCGACCGGCGACCGCGGCGTACATCGAGTTCAGCGCGCCAAAGATCGCGCCGATCGCCATGACCGTTCCGATGATGATGCCCAGCCACTTCAGGAACGTGGTCAGCTGCTGGGATTGCTTGGCGTAGTAGTCGCGGGTCGTCGACACGTCGAGCTTGAGGCGAGGATCGCCCGCGAGCGCGGCCTTGAGCTTCTTGAAGCCATCCTTGCCGTCCAGCTTCACCGTCACCGACTGGTAGGCCTGGCGTTGGTACGCGGGGCCGAGCACGTCGACATCGGCCCACAATTCCGATTCGTGAGAATCGCCGGACTCGAACACTCCAACCACCGTCCACGACTGGTTGGCGAGCTTGAGCTGCTGGCCGACCTCCAGGCCTGCGAACTGCCGCTGCGCCCCCCGACCCACGACCATCTCGCGCAGGCCCGGGCCGAACTTGCGACCCTCGACGATCTTCAGCTCCGGGCGCAGCGCCCACGCCGACGGACCAACGCCGCGAAACTGCACATTGGTGTCGGTGCCGTCGGCCTTGCTCTGGAGATTGACCACCTGTGACAGCTCGGGCGAGGACAACGGGCGCCCATCGGCGCCCCTGGCGATACCGGGCAACGCGCTGATCAGCGGCTCCTGGTCGCGCGTTATGACCGAGTTGGTCTCGGCCTGCGAGCCGCCACGCAGGACGATCGCGGTGTCATCCCCGCCAGTGCTGTCGAGTGTGGCCTTGAAACCTTCGCCCATCGCGAGCATCGCGACCAGCACGCCGACGACGCCGGCGATGCCGATGACGATGACCGAGGAGGCGCCCCAGCGCTGCGGCAAGCTGGCGATGCCAATGCGGGTGGCGGCCAGTGCGAGCGCGCCTGTGCGGGTGAAAGCGAGCCACAGCGCGAGGAGCACCACGATGCCAAGCACCGCATACCACGGCAGCAGGGTCCAGACGACGAGGCACGCCACGAGCAGCAATACAAGCGCAAAGTTGATCAGGAATCGCATGGCGGTCTCCTCAGCGGCCCGCGAGGGCGTCGACGATGTTGAGTCGCATGGCACGCAGGGCGGGCAGGAGCCCTGCCAGCACGCCGAATGCGAGCACGAGCACGATGCCGACGATCCAGGTTTCCAGCGGTAGATTGGTCGGCAGCTGGATGAAGCCGCCGCTCAGCTTCACAGCCAGCTGCATGGCCACCGGCGCGAACAGCAGGCCCACGGCGCCGCCGATTGCGACCAGTAGCACCGACTCGCCCAGCACCAGCCCCAGCACGCTGCGGTTGGAGAACCCGATCGTCTTGAGCACCGCCAGTTCAGGGATGCGCTCGCGTACCGCCTGCGCCATCGTGTTGCCCGTGAGCAGCAGCAGAGTGAAGAACACCGCGCCCATGATCGCGCTGACGATCAGTCCGATGTCGCCGATCTGCTTGATGAAGGCCTGGTTGAACGCTTCTTCGGTCTGCGTCTTGGTTTCGTGGTCGGAGTTGGCCGAGAGCGCGTCGATCGCCTTGGACACCCGGTCTGCGGAGCCGGCGTTGTCGAGCTGCACGATGTACCAACCCACGCGACCCTTGACGTAGTCATTGGCCTCGTCGAAGTAGTTCCAGTGGAACAGGAGGATCTGCTCCTGGCCCTTCTGCTTCTCGTTCTCTACGCGGAAGATGCCGTCGAGCTTGAACGTCCAGTCGTTGCTGCCCTTGGTCGGGAAAATCGTGGCCTGCAGCGGGATGGTATCGCCGATCTTCCAGCCGAACTTCTTCGCGAGCGTTTCGCCCACGATCGCACCGCGGCGGTCGGCTTCCCAGGCAGTACGTTGTGCGGCCGGCAGTGTGAATTCCGGATACAGGTCGAGGTAGCCGGGGCCGACAGAGAAGTTCGGAAAGAAGTTCTTCGGATCCTGGTAGATGCCGCCGAACCAGGCCGCATACGACGATCGCTTCACGCCCTGGGTCGAGCGGATCTGCGAATCGAGGCTGTAGGGCAGCATCTGCGTCAGCGAAAGCCGCGAGGAAGTGATCATCCGGTTCGCGCCCGTCACGTCGCCGCCGGAATTGAAGGCGACCCGGACCGAGTCGAGCATGCCGAACAGGAAAAAAGCCGTGATCACCGAAAACAGCGTCAGGAACGTACGGGTCTTGCTGCGGAACAGCGCGGCCCAGATCAGGTGCAGGTATTTCATCTGCGCATCCTCGAAAGTGGATCTTCACCCTTGCGGGAGAAGCGGGCCTGTTCAGTGCTCGATGGCGAGCTCGCGCTCGACCAGCGTGCCCTTGTCGAGGTGGATGGTGCGCTGTGCGTGATCGGCGGCCTTGGGATCGTGCGTGACCATGAGGATGGTCTTGCCATGGTCGCGGTTGAGCGACTGCAGCAGCGCGAGGATCTCCTCGGCCGACTGGCGGTCCAGGTCGCCGGTGGGTTCGTCGCAGATCAGCAGCGTGGGGTCGGAGACGATCGCGCGTGCGATGGCGACACGCTGCTGCTGGCCGCCGGAGAGCTCGTTCGGACGGTGCTTGCCGCGTTCGGCCAGGCCGACCAGCTGCAGTGCGATCTCCGCGTTGCGCTTGCGCTGCGCGGACGACAGCCTCGTCAGCAGCAGCGGAAGCTCCACGTTCTTCTGTGCGTTGAGCGTGGGCATCAGGTTGTAGAACTGGAACACGAAGCCGACGTTCTGGCTGCGCCAGTGCGACAGCTGCCCGGCGCTCATCGTGTCGATGCGCTGGCCATCCACCTGGATCTCGCCACCGGTGGGCGAATCCAGGCCGCCGATCAGGTTGAGCAGCGTGGTCTTGCCCGAACCGGAGGGGCCCATCAGCGCCACGAAGTCGCCCTTGGGGATGTCCAGGTCGATGCTGTGCAGCACCTCCACCTTTTCCGGACCGCGTTGATAGGTCTTCCTGAGATTGCGGATCGAAACCAGCGTAGACATCGCGACGTCCTCGGAACGGTAGAAGGGGGACTGCGTCGTACTTCGTAAGGCGGTTTATCCGTAGGGCCAGCGTGTTGCGGTGCGCGGTGCGGTCACTCGGTTTCGGTCGGCGCTTCCTCGCTCGCGGTGGCCACCCGCACGCGATCGCCGTCGGACAGGCCGGCCGGAGCATCCAGCACCACCGTCTCACCGCCTGCGAGGCCCTGGGTGACCTCGCGGTCATCGCCCAGACTGCGGCCGACGGCCACTTCGCGGCGCTGCACGCGCTCGTCGGCAACCACGAACGCGACCTGCTTGCCGTCGCGCGACGAGATGGCCGCGGCCGGTACCAGCACGCCGGGCTTCTGCGCGGGCTGTTCGGGCTTGCCGGCTTCCAGGAAGCTCACGCGCACGCCCATGTCGGGCACGATGCGCGGGTCCTTCGTCTTCAGCGCGACGCGTACCTTCACCGTGGCCTTGCCGCGGTCGGCGGCCGGGATGATGGCGATCACTTCGCCCGGGATCTTCCAGTCCTGGTACGCGTTGAGCGTGGCCTCGACGGGCATCTTCGGCTGCACCCGGCCGATGAAGGCCTCGCCGACTTCCACTTCGACTTCCAGCGAATCCATGTCGACGATGGTGCCGATGCCGGTGCGCGTGAAGCCGCCCGTCGCCAGCGGCGAGACGATCTCGCCCGGCTGCGCGGCCTTGGCCGTCACGACGCCGGCGAACGGCGCGCGCACGATCGTGTTGTCGACGCCGATGTCGGCGATGCGCAGGCGATCGCTCGCGACCTTCGCGTTGCGCTCGGCGGTGATCAGTTCGGCGCGCAGCGAATCACGCGCGGCAACGGCTTCGTCGTACTGCGACTTCGACACCAGCTGCTGCTGCACCAGCGTCGACAGACGATGCGCGTCCGCCTCGGTCTGCGCGACTCTCGCACGCACGCTTTCCACCTGGCTGCGCGCCGCGCCGGCCTGTGCAGTGGCAAGGTCGCGTTCGGCGTCGGCGTCGATGGGGTCGAGCGTGGCCATGATCTGGCCCGCTTCCACGCGCTGCCCTTCTTCGATCAGGACCTCGCGCACCTTGCCGGTGATCTTCGCCGACACCGTGGCCATGCGACGTGCGACGACATAGCCCGTGGCATCCAGCACCGACGCGCTGCCGCCGCCGTTGCCGATGGCCGTGACGGTGGCGGTCTGCACTTCCACACCGCGGCTGCGTCCGAGCACCGCCCATGCGATGAGCGCCAGCACGACCAGCGCGGCGACCGCGGCCAGCGCGATCCACAGCCCGCGGCGGGAGGGCGGAGGCGGTGGGGCCGAACGGTCGATTCGCAGTTCCTTGAGCAGGTCAGCAGAGTTGTTCATCGCGATCCGGACGATGGAAAGGGGGGAAGTGTGGGCAGTCCGGCCGCGCGTGCGCTAGGGGCCGGAAGTAACGTTTTGCCGTCGGGGCGGCCAGGACAGCGCCAAGCCTATTCGATGCGGGGCCGCGCGGTCACCTGATGCCTGTCATGTGTTCGCGGTGACGGCTGCGACTGACGCGGCGCCGTGGGCCTGCGGAGGATGTACGGCATCGGGACAACCCGCACGGAGGATCACGGCGATGAAGGATGGACATGCAGTACTGGCACGGCTGGCGGGCGTGCGCAGGTCGTATGGCGCGATCGAAGCCCTGGCCGGCATCGATCTGGAGGTGCGCGGCGGGCAGATGCTCGCGCTGCTGGGCCCCAACGGCGCGGGCAAGAGCACCGCGGTCGGCCTGCTGCTGGGCCAGGGCTTGCCCGATGCGGGCACCGTGTCGCTGTTCGGCCGCTCGCCGCACGAACTCGCGGCACGCCGTCGCGTGGGTGTCATGTTGCAGAGCGCGGGTATTCCGGACACGTTGAAGGTCTCGGAGTTGTTAGCGCTCACCCGCAGCTACTACCCGAACCCGCGCAGCATCGCCGACTGCGTGATGCTGGCCGGCCTGGACGGTCTGCTGGAGCGCCGCTACCGCCAGCTCTCCGGCGGACAGCAACGGCGCGTGCAGTTCGCCCTGTCGGTGTGCGGCCGACCGCAGCTGCTGTTCCTCGACGAACCCACGACCGGCATGGACATCGAGGCGCGCCGCACGTTGTGGCGCGCGATCCGCGAGCTGGTCGCGGACGGATGCGGCGTGCTGCTCACCACGCACTACCTGGAAGAGGCCGAGGCGCTGGCCGATCGCGTGGCGGTGCTGCAGCGTGGTCGGCTCATCGCCGAAGGATCGGTGGAAGACCTGCGCGGGCACCTGGTGCAGCGTCGCATCCGCTGCCTCAGTGCGCTGAGCGTGGAGCGCGTGTCGGCGTGGCCGCATGTGATGCAGGCACATCGCGATGATGCGCGCCTGGAGCTGGTGACCGACGCCGCGGAAGCCGTCGTGCGTCGCCTGCTGACGGAAGACCCGGCGTTGACCGGTCTGGAAGTACAGCGCGCCGGTCTGTCCGACGCCTTCCTCGAACTGACCCGCGAAGACGCCCGGGAGGCCGCATGAACACCATCACCACCGACATGCCCGAGCCGGGCACGCTGCTGCGCAGCTACGGCCTCGAGGCGAAGTACGAATTCCTGCGTGCGCTGCGCACGCCGATGTTCGCCGTGCCGACGCTGCTGTTTCCCGCGCTGTTCTACGTGTTGTTCGGCATCGTGCTCAGCGGTTCGCGCGGTGGCGTTGCGGCCGCTCAATACCTGCTGGCGACCTACGGCGTGTTCGGCGTCATCGGCGCGTCGCTGTTCGGCTTCGGCGTGAGCGTGGCGATCGAGCGCGAGAACGGTTACCTCGAACTCAAGCGCGCACTGCCCATGCCACCGGGTGCCTATCTGCTGGCGAAGATGGCGATGGCGGTGCTGTTCTCGGCCATCATCTCCGTGATGCTGGCGGTACTTGCGGCCGGGTTGGCGAAGGTGTCGCTGGCACCCTGGCAATGGCTGGCGCTGTTTCTGGTGAACCTGACCGGTGCGCTGCCGTTCTGCGCGATCGGCTTGTACGTCGGCAGCCTGGTCGGCGGCAGTGGCGCGCCGGCGGTGGTCAATCTGCTGCACCTGCCGATGGCGTTCCTGTCGGGCCTGTGGATGCCGCTGCACCTGCTGTCGCCGATATTCGCCAAGCTGGCGCCGCTGTGGCCCGCGTGGCACCTCGGCCAGCTGGCGCTGAAGGTGGTGGGGCGCGACTCGGGCGCGTCGGCGGCGATGCACGTCGCGGTGCTGCTGGGCCTTACCGTGGTGTTCTTCCTGCTCGCCCGTCGTCGGCTTTCGCGCTGACGGGGCGGCGGATACAGTCATGACCACGCGCCTTGCCGAGGGAACACGCGCCATGTCCGGATCGACCATGCCGGTGCTGCTGCGCTGGCGAGCACGCCTGGTTCCCGAGTCCCTTGGCATGGGCTGGGCACCGATCTTCCTGCTGGGCTATCTCTCGTTCCTGTTCATGCCGGCGCTGCTGGGTGTGCTGGGCGAGGCCGACCGCATGTTCGGGCATCAGCCGAGCCTGTGGCCCACGCTGTTGTCGATCGTGGTGTTCCTGCCGCTGTACTTCGCCGCGTATCGGCAGACCGGAAAAGGGCGTATCGCCTGCATGCTGGCGATCGCCGCGCTGGGCTACCTGCTGATGCCCAGCAACCCGTTCGCCAACACCTATCTGATCTACGCCTGCAGCTTCGCGTCCACCGCGGGCGGCCCGCTGTGGCAACGACTGGCGTGGATGACGGCGATGCTGGCCGGCCTGCTGGTGGAGGTCGTGTTGCTGCGGTATCCGGTGTTCGTGTTCCTGGTGACGATGATCGTCGCGGTGGCGGTGTTCTTCGGCAATCACCATTTCCTGGAGAGCCGCCGCAAGCAGGCCGCGCTGAAGCTCTCGCACGACGAGGTACGACGACTGGCCGCACTGGCCGAGCGCGAGCGCATCGGTCGCGACCTGCACGACCTGCTCGGCCACACGCTGTCGCTGGTGGCGCTGAAATCGGAACTTGCCGGCAAGCTGGTCGAGCGCGATCCCGAGGCGGCCGTGCGCGAACTGCGCGAGGTGACGCGCGTGGCGCGCGATGCACTGAGCCAGGTGCGCGCGGCGGTCACCGGTATCCGTACCGCGGGTGTCGCCTCGGAGCTGGCATCGGCGCGCCTGTTGCTGGAGTCGGACGGCGTCGCGTTCCATTACGAACTCGCGCCGATCTCCCTGCCGGCCGACGTGGAAGCGGTGCTGGCGATGACGTTGCGCGAAGCGGTGACCAACATCCAGCGCCACGCGCGCGCGCGCAACGCGCGTGCGCGGTTGCAGGCCGATGGCGCCGGGGCGGTGTTGCAGATCGATGACGACGGTCGCGGTGGCGCGATCAGGCCGGGTAATGGCCTGTGCGGCATGCGCGAACGTCTGGAAGCGCTGGGCGGCCGGTTGCGGGTGGATTCCACACCGGGGCGGGGCACCTGCGTGCAGGCGTATGTGCCCTTGCCGGGCCCGGCCGTCGCGCAGCCGGACCACGCGTCGCAGGTGCACGTGCCGCCCGCGGCGGCGTGAACCGCTGCGTGGGTGCTAACGTGCGCGCAGTGCGGCGGGGAAGCGGACGATGATCGGCGTGTTGCTGGCCGAAGACCAGGCGATGGTGCTGGGCGCGCTGTCCGCGTTGCTGCGGCTGGAGTCCGACATCGACGTGCTCGGCGCCGCCACGGATGGCGAGGCCGCGTGGGAGCAACTGCAGCGCCTGCATCGCGAAGGCCGCACGCCGGACGTGCTGGTCACCGACATCGAAATGCCGGGCCTGGGCGGCCTGGAACTGGCGCAGCGCGTGCGTAGCCACGAATTGCCGACGAAGGTCATCATCGTCACCACCTTCGCGCGCGCGGGCTTCCTGCGTCGCGCGCTGGATGCCGGCGCGCGCGGCTATCTGCTCAAGGATGCGCCGGCCGAACAGCTGGCCGAAGCGATCCGCCAGGTGCATCGCGGCGGTCGCGCGATCGATCCGCAACTCGCGGTGGATGCCTGGGGCGAGGCGGACCCGCTCAACGACCGCGAACGCCAGGTGCTGCGCATGGCCGGCGAAGGCCTGACGGCGGGCGAGATCGCCGCGCGCCTGCACCTGTCCCAGGGCACGGTGCGCAATTACCTGTCCGAGTCGATCGGCAAGCTGGGCGTGGGCAACCGCATCGAGGCGTATCGACTGGCGCGGCAGAAGGGGTGGTTGTAGCGCGCCGCTGTCATCCCCGCGAAGGCGGGGATCCAAGTTTCAGAGACGTTGCGATTCGGGAGAGCTGGATCCCCGCCTACGCGGGGATGACGGCTTCAGGCTTCAGACGCCGGCGTGCCGCTTCAACAACGCGTATGCGCCGCGCAGGCCCTGCGCTTCGCCACCGGCCGGACGGCCCGGGCGGTCGTTGTCGTTCCAGCTGTACACGTCCAGGTGCGCCCACTTCTGCGTCGGCGGCACGAAGCGGTCCAGGTACACTGCGGCCGTGATGCTGCCGGCCATCTTCGACGGCCCGCCATTGGCGATGTCGGCGATGCTGCTGGCCAGGTAGCGCAGGTACGGACGCCACAGCGGCATGCGCCACAGCGGATCGCGCTGCGCCACGCCGGCCTCCAGCCAACGCTGCGCGATGGCCTCGTCGTTGCTGTACAGCGCGGGCAGGTCGGGGCCCAGCGCGATGCGCGCGGCGCCGGTCAGCGTGGCGAAGTCGAGCAGCAGCTCCGGCTTCTGTTCCACCGCGTAGGTCAGCGCATCGCACAGGATCACGCGGCCTTCGGCGTCGGTGTTGTCGATCTCCACCGACAAACCCGCGCGCGTGGCGATCACTTCGCCCGGACGGAACGCGTTCGGACCCACGGCGTTCTCCACCGCCGGCACCAGCAGCGTGATGCGCAGCGGCAGGCGTTGTGCCATCACCAGCTCGGCCAGCGCGATCGCGTGCGCCGCACCGCCCATGTCCTTCTTCATGTTGCGCATGCCGTCGGCGGGCTTCAGGTCCAGGCCGCCGGTGTCGAAACACACGCCCTTGCCGACGATGGCCACGTGCGGGTGCGACGGGTCGCCCCAGCGCAGCGCGATCAGGCGCGGTGCGCGATGACTGGCGCGGCCGACGGCGTGGATCGCGGGGAAATTCTGGGTGAGCAGGTCATCGCCGCCGATCACCTCGATATGCGCGCCGAAGCGCTCGGCGATCTCGCACGCGATCTGTTCCAGCTGGTCCGGGCCCATGTGCTCGGTGGGTGTGTTGACCAGGTCGCGCACGCGCACGCAGGCGGCCAGCTGCGACAGCGTGTCGCCCTCCGTCTGCGCAATGCGCAGCTGCGCCGGTGCGCGCAGCGGGGTGCGGTAGCGCTCGAAGCGATAGCTGCCCAGGCCCCAGCCCAGCTGCAGCGCGGCGCGTGCCTCGGCAGGCAGATCGGTGGCCAGCGACCACGCCCGCGACGGCAGCGCGAAGGGCGCATGGCCGTACGAGAACGGGTCGAGCGGGTCGGTCACGCCGATCACCGCCGCCGCGATGCCGCCCCCTGCCGCAGGCAGCGTGATCGTCGAGAACGACGCGCCTTCGAAGCCCTGCGCATCGAGCCAGGCGTTGACCGTCGCATCCTGCGTGCTACGCCACGCGGCGAGCGTGTCGCGCGTGACGACGTACAACGGCAACGCATCGGCGGAATCGGTGAATCCAGCGGGCAGGCTCATGCGGCGAGAGGTTCCGGGGTGTGGGCCGCATCCAGCCAGTCGGCCAGTTGGGCGAGGGTGGTGAATTCGAGGTCGGGGCGCACGTCGGCGTGTGGCCAGCGCGCGTTGTCACGGTTGATCCAGCAGCTGCGCAGGCCCGCGCGATGCGCGCCCAGGACATCCATTTCTATGTCGTCGCCCACGTGCAGCACGTCGCCGGGTGTGTGCGGGAAGCGCGCGCACGCGGCGTGGAAGATGCTGGCCGCCGGCTTCGGCGTGCCGTGCTCGCGTGCACCGAGCTGGAAGGCGAAGTGCGCCGACACGCCCACGCGCGACAGATCGGCGTTGCCGTTGCTGATCGCGGCCAGCGGCACGCGCGCAGCCAGACGCGCCAGCGCGGGCAACGCGTCGTCATAGAACTCCACGCGGTTGCGCTCTTCGTAGAACGCCTTGAACGCGGCGTCGGCGTGGCCCGGGTCGTCGCCGGCCAGCTCCATCGCGCGCACCAGGCTCAGCTTGCGCAGCAGGCTGAAGTCGTGGGCCAGGTCGGGACGCTCGATGAACAGCTGCTCGCGCAGCTTCCGCATCGCTTCGATCGGGAACCGCTGCGCGGTGCGCGGGCAATGCTGCAGCAGCCACTCGTGGAGCACGCGCTCGACCCGTGCCCCGATCGGCGCGAACGGCCACAGGGTGTCGTCGAGGTCGAGGGTGATCGCGCGGACAGGGAAATGCATGCCGATATGGTAGCCCGCCTTCCGCCACGGGCCGTCCGTCGTGTGACGGCCGCTTTCGGGGAGCCTCTGTGGAGCGTGTCCCGGTTCGCCACCGTGCGCGGGTGTATGCAGGGACGGCACGCGCGGAGCCGACCGGCCTTGCCGCGCGCGTGCCACCGACCCGGTCGCCGGGCGCGCCCAGGACGGCTCGCGCCCCCGGTTCACGGCGGCCCAGCCGCCTCAAGGAGGATGTGATGCGCCAAGCAAGCAGAACAAGCCGAGTCAGAACCGTGATCGCCGCGGCCGCGTTGGCCCTGTTGATGGTCGGGGTCGCCTCGGCCGGTCGATGGCCCTACGTGATGACCTTCTATGACGAAGCCGGCAATGCGGTCGGCTGGCAGATCGGCCATTGCGACAACAGCTACAGCTTCCACGGCGTCCGCACGCCGGTGTACACGATCGAACAGTTGCAGTGCCCGGGCGATTGAATCGCCTGCACCGTTCCCTCTCCTGCGTGCAGGAGAGGGACGGTCAGCGTCATTCCAGCATCCGCGCCCAGCCGCCCATGCCCTCGATGCGCGCCAGCACCAGCTTGATGCACACCAGCAGCGGCACCGCGAGCAGCAGGCCGATGATGCCCCACAGCCAGCCGAAGAACATCAGCGCCAGGATCAGCACCAGCGGCGACAGACGCATGCTGCGACCCAGGATGATCGGCGTGATCAGCTGGCCTTCCAGCGTATGCAGGGCCAGGTACAGCGCGGCCGGCAACAGCGAGGGCAGCAGCTGGTCGAAGGCGACGAAGCCCATCAGCAGCATGATGAAGATGCCGATCAGCGGGCCCACGTACGGCGCGAAGTTGAGGATCGCGGCCATCGTGCCCCACAGCAGCGCTTCCTGCAGCGGCACGCCCAGCCAGTACAGCGAGCCGGCCAGCGCCAGTCCAAGGCCCACGTTGATCAGCGTGATGGTCAGCACGTAGCGCGAGATCGCGCGTTCGATGGACGTGAGGATGTCCACCGTCAGCTTCTTCTGCTGGCGCGTGGGCAAAAGCGCCAGCGCGTTGCGCTGCAACGACTGCCCGTAGACCATGAAGAAGAACGTCAGAAGGATCACCGCCAGCACCGAGGCCACGCGGCGCGGCGTGGCAGTGAGCGCCTTGTAGGGCTCGTTGAGTTCCGTGCGGATCACCTGCACCGGCTTGGCGCTTTCGCCGCCGGCGGCGCGCGCGATGTTCTGCGCTGCCTTGTTCGCATCAAGCATGGGCTTGGTCAGGTCGCGCAGCCTGGGCGTGATCTGCTTCAGCTCGTGCGGCACCTGGCGGACCCACTCGCCGGCCGGTTCGATCAGCTGGTTGCCCAGCGCGCCGGCGGCGGCCAGGCCGCCCAGCAGCACCAGCAGCGCGCCGAGGAAGCGCGGCACGTACAGTCGCTGCAGTCCGCGCAGGATGGGATTGCCGACCAGCGCGAAGAACGCCGCCAGCAGGATCGGCAGGATCAGCTCCTGCGCAGCCCACAAGGCGAAGAGCACGCCCAGCACGGCGATGACCACCACCGATGCCGGCGCACGCGGGCGCGGCGGTGACGGTCTCGCAGGAAGCTCGCCTGCCTCCTCCGCAGTGGATTCCGTGGACGGCGGTGACGGCTCGTTGCTCATGATTCGACCTGGTCGACGGTGGCGGTGCGCGCGGCGCGAAGGCGTGCTTCGGCCTGCGCGAGGAGAAGGGCTTCATCGTCGCCCGGTGTCGCCGGAGCGGTGGCGCCCGTCGCTTCGACCGCGGCCTCGGCCTGCACCTGCTCGTTGGCCTGGCTGGCTTCCTCGGCGGCGACGCTCGCGCGGCCGCCGGCCACCAGGCTGGAGACCATCGAGACCAGCTGCATCAGGCCGCCGCTCTTGCCCAGCGCGCGCATGGGGTCGGCGCGACCGACCACGAAGCCGGACGCCAGCCCCGCGATGACGATGCGCCACGGCGTCCACGCTTCGCGCCAGGAATGCTTGAGTTGCCCCACTTCGACCGCGACGTGACGCTCCTTCGCTTCCAGTGCGTCTTCGGCCTGCTGCACCTTGACGACCAGCTGTTCGAAGCTCAGGGATTTCGCCTTGGGCGGTTTCGTTGCCATGGCGGTCAGGGCGGAGTGATGTCGATGCCGTTGTTGGTGCCGCGCAGCTTATCCGCATCGTTGCGCAAGTCACGCGCGGCGTCGCGCGCGGAGCGGTCGTCGCCGGCGGTGGGCATGAGGTCGGCGAGCTCGCCGATGCCCAGACGCGCCAGCTGGCGGCGCGTGGCCTGCAGGCGGGTGTGTTCGAAGTAGTGCACGGCGCGGAAGCCGGCGTACACGGTCACCGCCAGGCTGAGGGCCGCGGCGATCAGCATTGCGCCCAGCCAGGACACGCCTAACTGCCGCAACAGCGTCACCAGCGTGGCCATCAGGAACAACCACGCCGATGCGCCGAACACCACCGCTACGCCGGCGAAGGTGAGCGCGCGCCCCATCGCGCTGCGTGCCAGCGAAAGATCCGCCGCCAGCAGCGCACGCAGTGCCTTGGCCGAATCGACCGTCGCGCCGAGACTGGCGCGCGCGTTGGCGCCGATCCCGCGCAGCGAATCGGCCAGGTCCGGCGCCTCGGCGGATGGACCGCGCGATTCGTCGCCGGACGTTCCGCGCTCGTCGGCTTCGCTCACGGGCAGCGGACTACTTGTCGCCGCTGCGCGCGAGCTTGGCGATGATCCAGCCCGCCGCGAAGGCGACGCCGAAAGACGCCAGCGGACGTTCTCGGATCAGTTCGGCGGCGCTGTCGATCAGGTCGCGGCCCTTGTCCATCAGCGCATCCATCTGCTCGCGCGCGGCGCCGCCGGCCTGTTCGGCCGCGGCGATGCCCGAGAGTGCGCCGTCGGCCAGATCGGCCTTGACGTTGGCCTTGCCCACGCGCAGTTCATCGCCCGCGGCGCTGGCCGCATCGCGCAGTGCGCTGCCGGCGTCGCTCGCGGCCTGGCGCAGGTGGCCGCCAGCGTCGCTCAGATTGGTGCGCACGCCTTCGCCGTAGCTGCCGGGGGTGCTGGGATCGGTGGGGCTGTTCATGCGGGAACTCCTGTGTCGTGAACGGGCGCGTCGACGGGTAGCGTCACTGCATCAGCAGATCAGCCGGACGATTGCCGCGGAGGATGCGCAGCACCAACTGTGCCGGAGCTTGCGTGAAGCTCGCGCGGAAACCCGGAAGATCCTCGAAGTTGCCGGCGTTGGACGCGATGATCACGTCGTCCTTGCGCAGTCGGTTCACCTCGGCGCGACTGCCGCGCGCGACCGATTCCACCATCACGCCCGACAGGCCTGCCTGACGCAGGCGTTCGGGCAGTTCGGCGAAGGTGGCGCCGGCCAGTCGCGGGTCCAGCTCCACACCGGCGAACGACTTGGGTTGTTCGCGCAGCGTGGCATTGAGCGTGAGCGGCTTGCCCTCGCGGCGCACGTCCAGTGCGATGCGCCCGCCCACCGGCTGCAGGCCTTCGAAATTGCGCAGCTCGTCGGGGCCGTCGATGCGCTGGCCGTTGGCGGCGAGGATCACGTCGCCCACCTTGACGCCCGCCGCGGCCGCCGCACTGCCGGAGAACACCTGCGTCACCACCGCGCCACGCGGTTCGTCCATGCCCAGCGCCTGCGCGAGGCGTGCGTCCACGTCCTGCGATTCCAATCCCAGCGTGCCGCGGATGACCACGCCGTTGTTGGCGATCAGCTGATCCATGATGCTGCGCGCCAGGCTGGTGGGAATCGCGAACCCCAGTCCGATGTTGCCGGCCATCGATCCACGCGGATTGAAGCTGGCGGTATTGATGCCGACCAGTTCGCCATTGAGGTTCACCAGCGCGCCGCCGGAGTTGCCCGGATTGATCGAGGCATCGGTCTGGATGAAGTTCTGGAAGCCCAGGCCACGCAGGCCGCTGCGGCCCACGGCCGACACGATGCCCGAGGTCACCGTCTGGCCGATGCCGAACGGATTGCCCACTGCCACCACGAAGTCGCCCACGCGCAGCGCGCTGGAGTCGGCCAGTGGCAATGCGGTCAGGTTCGGCGCGGTGATGCGCATCAACGCGACGTCGGTGTCGGGGTCGGAGCCGACGAAGTCGGCCTTCAGCGTGCGTCCGTCGGCCAGCGTCACCGCGACTTCGTCCGCGCCTTCGATCACGTGGTGGTTGGTGAGCACGTAACCGTGCTTGGCATCGACGATCACGCCCGAGCCCAGGGACTCGTTGATCCGCTCCTGGGTCAGCTCCGGAAACATGCGGCGGAACATCGGATCGTTCCCGAACGGACTGACGCTGACGCGCTGTTTGGTATGCACGCTGACCACCGCCGGCGTGACCTTCGCCAGCATCGGCGCCAGCGACGGCATCGGCTGTCCGCTCACGGCGCTGGGCAGCGCGGCGACCAGCGGCGGTACGACAGCGGCCGCGGGTGCCGCCTGCGCCGGAGGCTCCAGGCCGTCGCGGATCGCAGTGGCGGCGAAACCGCCGAACGCGGCGGCAGCGGTGAGGGCGAGCAGGGTCTTGGTCGAGTTCTTCATGGGATGCGGCGGGGTAGGGGATCGCGATCGCGCAGCGCGAATGTCGCGGGCTGCGGCCGGGGATTCAAGTGCGGGACGTTCCGGCGCCCAAGCCGTGCCGGACCGGCTGCCCTAGAATGCGCGCCACCCCAGAATTGGCAAGTCGGATGAGTGCAGACATGGAGTCGGTCGTAGTGGGTGTTCAGCCAGCCCAGGCACCCACCCGCGTGATGGCGGACGTGCGCGAGGCGATGCGCCGGGCGCTGGTGCCCTTCCTGGTATCGCGGCTGATCATCGTCGCCATCCTCGCCCTGGTCCCGGTGATCCTGGCGATCCCGGCCGAGGAATGGCGCACCAGCGACAGCATCTCCATCAAGCTCAACGGCAAGGCGATCGCCGAAGGCCTGCAGCGCCTGGCCCACGCCAACGATGCCGGCTGGTACACCGACATCGCCCGCAACGGCTACGAGCAGCGCCCCTTCGACACCACCAAGCAGGCGAACTGGGCCTTCTTCCCGTTGCACCCGTACCTGTGGCGGGGGGCGGCCGCGGTGACCGGCGAGTGGGTGTGGTCGGGCATCGTGCTGGCCAACGCGCTGTCCTTCCTCGGGTTGTCGCTGTTGTGGCTGCTGGTGCGGCGACTGACCGACTCGGGCGAACGCGCGGACGACGCGGTGCTGTTCGCGGCCTTCTGGCCGTCCGCCTATTTCATGGTGCTGCCGCATACCGAATCGCTGTTCTTCGCGGCGGTGACGCTGTCCTTCCTCGCGGCGAAGAGCCAGCGGTGGTGGCTGGCCGGGCTGGCCGGCATGTTCGCGGGTGCGACCCGCCTCAACGGCCTGTTCCTGATGCCGGCGCTGTTCGCGCGCTGGTGGCATTCGCCGCGCCGGGCGGCGGACCTGCTGATGCTGGCGCCGATCGGCTTCGGCCTGCTGGCCTTCAGCCTTTACCTGTGGGGCATCACCGGCAACGCGCTGGCCTTCAAGGACATCCAGGTCACCTGGGGGCGCGAGCTGACGATGCCCTGGGTCGCGTTGCTGGACTATCTCGACAAACCCCTGCGCGTCGCCTCGCCCTGGAACCCGAAGGTCGTGCATTTCGGCGCCACGGTCCTGGCCATCGCCAGCATCGTGACCTGCTGGCGGCGCGGCTGGCGCGGATTGGCCGTGTTCACCGCGCTGACCCTGATGGCACCCCTGCTGACCGGAACGCTCATGTCGATGACCCGCTACCTCGGCGTGGCGCCGGGCGTCTTCGTGGCGTTGTCGGTGTGGGCCGGCGAGAGCCGCCGCGTCGGCCAGCTCTGCCTGGTCGTGTCCGGCATCGCGCTGACGCTGTTGTGCACGGCGTTCGCGGCGGGCCTGAACCTGGGCGGCGCGTAGGCGCGCCAGATCCCGCCCGGCCCTTGCGTCGGGCCCCTCGCCGCGTCGGTCAAGCGGTCGATTGCACCGTTGTGATGAACGGTGCATGTCACTTTTGCGCAGCGTCGCGACTTGCCTCGACCATTCGCACGTGCAGCGCGTGCGGCCGTCACAATCGTGTGACTGCCATCAAAAAAGCGTTGACACATCCTGGAGCCGGGGGTAGCTTGAATCCTCGCCTCTGCCACTACATCTAGTGGTCATGTCGGCGACGGAAGCCCAAACTTGGGGTTTTCGCTGGATTTGCTGAGCTGTGAGCGCTTTCGGGGGAGGGCGCGGAGCGGAACAGGATGAGCGCAGATCAAATGACACAAACCGATGCCGTCGCGACCGCGCAGAACGCGGTCGCGGGCATAGCCGTCGGCGGGCCTTGAGCTCTCGCCAACGGGGCAGGACCCAACATAAGAATCCACCGGCCGCGGTCCCGATCCGTGGCCAGAAACAGGAGACAGGACAGGCATGAGCACAGTGCGTCTGGAGGCGGTCAAGACGGCCGAGGCGGAAAGGGAAATCCCGATGCAGCCCGCGTCCCAGGACATCTGGGACAAGAAGTACCGCCTGAAGACCAAGACCGGCCAGGCGGTGGACGCGAGCATCGATGCCACCTACCAGCGCGTGGCCAAGGCCCTGGCCGAGGCCGAGCCTTCGTCCGAGAAGCAGCAGTACTGGAACGAGCGCTTCGTCTGGGCGCTGCGCCGCGGGGCCATTCCCGCCGGCCGCATCACGTCCAACGCCGGCGCGCTGGAGCACAAGCCCGCCACGTCCACCATCAACTGCACCGTCTCGGGCACCATCGAAGACTCGATGGACGGCATCCTGGAGAAGGTCCACGAAGCCGGTCTCACGCTGAAGGCCGGTTGCGGCATCGGCTACGAGTTCTCGACGCTGCGTCCGCGCGGCGCGTTCGTCGCCGGTGCCGGCGCGTACACGTCGGGCCCGATGTCCTTCATGGATATCTACGACAAGATGTGCTTCACCGTGTCCTCCGCCGGCGGCCGCCGCGGCGCGCAGATGGGCACGTTCGACGTCTCCCATCCGGACGTGAAGGACTTCATCCGCGCCAAGCGCGAGGACGGCCGCCTGCGCCAGTTCAACCTGTCGCTGCTGATCACCGACGGCTTCATGCAGGCCGTGGAGAACGACGCCGACTGGCCGCTGGTGTTCCCGGTGAACATCAAGGAGAAGGGCGACCTCGACCTCGAGGACGCCGCCCAGGTCGTCTGGCGCGACTGGCCCACGCACCGAAACTACATCGTGCGCGACGACGGCCTGGTGGCCTGCAAGATCTACGGCCACATCCGTGCCCGCCACCTGTGGGACATGATCATGGTCTCGACGTACGACTACGCCGAGCCGGGCTTCATCCTCATCGACCGCGTCAACGAGATGAACAACAACTGGTGGTGCGAGAACATCCGCGCCACCAACCCGTGCGGCGAGCAGCCGCTGCCGGCGTACGGCGCCTGCCTGCTGGGCTCGGTCAACCTGACCAAGTTCGTGCGCGACGCGTTCACCGACAAGGCCTCCTTCGACTGGGAGGAATACAAGGAAGTCGTGCGCGTGTTCACGCGCATGCTGGACAACGTGGTCGAGGTGAACGGCCTGCCGCTGGAACAGCAGCGCAACGAGATCATGCGCAAGCGCCGCCACGGCATGGGCTTCCTCGGCCTGGGCAGCACCGTGACCATGCTGCGCATGAAGTACGGCAGCAAGGAATCGTGCGAGTTCACCGAGCGCATCGCCCAGGAAATGGCCGTGGCCGGCTGGGAAATGGGCCTGGCGCTGGCGAAGGAAAAGGGCGCCGCGCCGATCATGGACGAGCTGTTCCCCGTCACCGCCGAGATGCTGCGCAAGCGTCCGGAGATGAAGAAGGACGGCTGGAAGGTCGGCCAGGACATCCCGGGCCGCGTGCTGCACGCCAAGTACAGCCGCTACATGCAGCGCATCGCCTCGGTCGCGCCGCAGCTGGTGGACGAGCTGGCCGAAACCGGCGCGCGCTTCACGCACCACAGCTCCATCGCGCCCACCGGCACCATCTCGCTGTCGCTGGCCAACAATGCCTCCAACGGCATCGAGCCTTCGTTCGCGCATCACTACAGCCGCAACGTGATCCGCGAGGGCAAGAAGTCGAAGGAAAAGGTCGACGTCTACTCGTACGAACTGCTCGCCTACCGCGAGCTGGTCAACGCCAAGGCGATGCCGTTCTCCGAAGAAGCCGAAGCGCGCCTGCCCGACTACTTCATCGCCGCCGACGACATCACGCCGAAGGAACACGTCGACGTGCAGGCCGCCGCGCAGAAGTGGGTGGACAGCTCCATCTCCAAGACCGCGAACGTGCCCACGGACTACCCGTACGAGCAGTTCAAGGACATCTACCGCTACGCGCACCAGCAGGGCCTGAAGGGCTGCACCACCTTCCGTTTCAACCCGGCCGCCTTCCAGGGCGTGCTGGTGAAGGAGGCCGACCTTGAGAACACCACCTACCGCTTCGAACTCGAAGATGGCAGCGTGCTGGAAGTGAAGGGCAACGAGCAGATCGAATACGACGGCGAGATGCACACCGCCGCCAACCTGTTCGACGCCCTGAAGGAAGGGTATTACGGCAAGTTCTGATGTCCCTCGTTCCCGCGTGGCGGGAACCATGGACGCTGGAGCTTTCGCAACAAGCCGGAGGCGGCACACCGCCTCCATGTGGAATCCGGGCCGGTTCCGCATTCATCTCCAGGCCCTTGGCGGGTATAGCATCGCTTGCGTAACACCCCGATTACCGAATCGCCTTACGAATGAGACGCCCGTCAGGAGGGCACACATGAGCAATGGCAACGGAGTGACGGCGACCTTGTCGCAGGCCGCCGACAACGTGAAAGAGACGGTGACCAGCTTCAGCACCTCGGTGATGCAGCGCGCCGACGAAGCGGTGGAAGTGGCGCGCAAGAACGTCGACAAGGCGCGCAAGGCTGCCAAGAAGGCCGTGGGCAAGGCGAAGAAGAAGCTGGCCAAGGCGTCGTCCGCCGCCAAGAAGGAAGCCACCAAGCTGCGCCGCGAAGCGACCACCGCGCGCAAGAAGGCCGCCAAGAAGGTGAAAGCCGCACGCAAGGCCGGCAAGACCGCCATCGCCAAGGCCAAGGGCACCGTGAAGCGCGACGTCACCGCCGCCAAGCGCAAGGTCGCCAAGAAGACGACCAAGGCCAAGAAGGCCGCGGCCGCCACGCGCGGCAAGACCGCCGCCAAGAAGACGGCGAAGAAGGCCGCCAAGAAGACAGCGACCAAGCGCGCCACCACCCGCAAGGCGGCCGTGCGCAAGGCCGTGAAGAAATCCGCCGCGAAGACGGCGAAGAAAGCGCCGGCCCGCAAGGCCGTCGCGAAGAAGGCAGCCAAGCGACCCGCCAAGAAGGTCGCGAAGAAAGCTGCCAGGTAAGTCAGCAAGCCCCGATTGGTGGCCGCGCCCACGCGGCGCGGCCACCGCATTAACACCCATAACTAGATCAGCAACACCGCACCAGGAGCGGGTTACATGGCCGTCAAGATCGACAAGAAAATCAAGGGCTACGCCGTCGTCACGCCGGAAGACAAGGCATCGGCCAAGTCCGTCGCGCCCGTGTCCACCGTCGCCGAGCTGCCCACGGCCGACGTCATCCAGATGCACGAGCGCATCGAGCGCCCGGAAATCCTGGTCGGCAGCACCTACAAGATCAAGTCGCCGCTGTTCGAGCACGCGCTGTACGTCACCATCAACGACATCGTGCTCAACGCCGGCACCGAACACGAGCTGCGCCGCCCCTTCGAGATCTTCATCAACTCGAAGAACATGGACCACTTCCAGTGGATCGTCGCGCTCACCCGCATCATGTCGGCCGTGTTCCGCAAGGGCGGCGACGTCACCTTCCTGGTCGACGAGATGAAGGCCGTGTTCGACCCGCGCGGCGGCTACTGGAAGCCGGGCGGCGTGTACATGCCGTCGCTGGTCGCCGAACTGGGCGCCATCGTCGAGGACCACCTCAAGTCCATCGGCCTCATCCACGATCCCGAGATGAGCGACGCCCAGCGCGCGCTGATCGCCGAGAAGCGCGCGGCCTACGCGCAGCTCTCAAAAAAAAACTCTGATGTAAGCGAGAACGGCGACCTGTTCCCCGAACCGCGCACCAAGGACACCCCGCGCAGCGA
Organism: Lysobacter stagni; assembly: GCF_030053425.1. NCBI lineage: Bacteria > Pseudomonadati > Pseudomonadota > Gammaproteobacteria > Lysobacterales > Lysobacteraceae > Lysobacter > Lysobacter stagni. Next base: position 1,443,231 of record NZ_JASGBI010000001.1, read on the forward strand.
AGACGTCGAAGTCACCGGCGAAGGCGCCGCCTTCCCGCCCAGCGCCACCATGTGCCACAAGTGCAGCACCAAGGCGGTGGTGATCATGGATGGGTGTGCGACTTGCTTGAATTGTGGGTATAGCAAGTGCGGGTGAGCACGAAGAGATGAGCGAGGAGGCCGGGCTGAATGTCCGGCCTTCTCCTTTTAGGGGATGCGAAAGAGGCCTTGTTGAGGTGTCGAGGCACCCAATCGATCAGCAATGGAAACGTCAGATGCCTACTCCGTGCTTGTCAAAATGATCAAGAACCTCGCACTTCTGGCAATTCTTCTGATTTCACTCGCGGGCTGCAGGCTTGGCTCGCGCGCCGAGGAGTTGGCCGCATTGCTGAGAATCGCTCCGGTGTTGCTTCAGGCGGCACCTCCTTCTGGCCCCCTGCCACCCGAGCAGTGGCCGCCTGCGCTCAAATCTCTTAATCCCAAGTCGGTCTATTCCCGGCCTGAAGGCATCTACATCGTCACCTTCTCTTTCTTCGTCGAAGAGGAGGGATTGTTCTTGCCTCGGTCACCGGCATTCGCTCCCGTGCCGGGCGGTGATCCTGAATACACGCGTATCGTTCAAGGCCTCTACTCGTACCGCCTGCAGGGCTAGCCAACCAGCGTAGCCCGGACAATGGAAGCGCATCCGGGTTGTCGAGTCGTTTCCATGATGGGCCGCGGATCTCCACTTTATCCGGGCTCCCGAAGCCACCTTGAAGCCCCAGCCCACCACCCGGTAGTGTGTCCGGACAGTCCTGGGGAGGGATTCCGATGCATCAGGCCGGTCAGAAGTCGACCTTCGTAAGCGTGGTGGCGTGGATCTTCATCGTGCTTTCCGGCTTCGGCACGCTCATCGGCATCCTGCAGAGCGTCATGGTGCTGACCGTGTTCAACACGCCGGAAGTCGCGCAGGCGATGCAGGCTCCGCCGCCGCCGGGGGCGCCGGCGTTCGCGACCTTCATGATGAAGTACATGGTCGCGTTCTTCGTGTGCATGCTGGCGTTGAATGCGGTGACGCTGGTTTCGTCGATCGGGCTGCTGCTGCGCCACAATTGGGCACGTCTTGTCTTCGTCGGGCTGATGATCTTTGGTGTCGTCTGGAACCTCGCCGGGCTGGTGCTGCAGTTCTTCATGTTCTCGTCCATGCGCGAGCAGTTCGCCGCCGTACCGGACGCGCCCGACATGGGCGCGTTCTTCGTCGGCGTCGCGGTGGTTTCCACTGTCCTTACGCTGGCCTTCAGCGTGCTGTTCGGCTGGATTGCCAAGCGGTTGATGTCGCCGCCGCTGGTGGCTGAGTTCGTGCGCTGACCGAGCGGAAGATGCCAACAATCCGCGTCAACCTAAACGAGCGATGCATCGCTGAAGTCGATGTGGATGGCCTCGATGTCCTGTCCGTTCACATCGGTGGCGCACGGGTCGATGAAGGGTTTGCTGACCTGCAGATGCACGGTGGGGCCTATCCGTCCGGCGCCGAGTCGACCTTCCTTATCTGGATCAATTCGGTAGAACTGCGAGATTCAGATCGTGTGGAAGTGATCTTCAATAGATCAGGGCGTACCTCGCACGCCGGGAAGACCGTTGCAGAACTCTTTCCGGATGAACCCGATGAGCCGGACGTGTTGAAATCGGTGCCGCAACTATTCGCACAAGTGCGCGCCAAGCCTTACGTTCGTGAGGGATATCGGTTTGGGCTGGAGTTGCCAGGGACCGAACCCTATGAGGGTGCGACCGCGGATGTCGACCACGGTTTCGGCTTCTCTGTGACCTGGGACTCGCACAAGCCCGAGAGGGCGACCGTTTCGCTGTACACATATACCCTGGATGACCTGGAACGGCAGGGCCCCACCCGTAATCACGTTCGCGCCTGCCTTTCGCCAGGGGATGTCGCCACGCTGCAGGTGTCAGCCCTTCAAGCCCAGCCGGGTAAACCAGCGTAGCCCGGGCACTCATCTTTCCTAACCCTTGAACGTCGCATCACCGCGTGCGGGCTGGTGCCCTTCCAGCCTGCGTTTGGCGAGTCAGAGCAGGAGAAGCTCAGTGCAAAGAAGTCGTGACGCCGCCGTCGCCGTGTGCCTACTCCTTTGCGGCTGTGCATCCAGCCCGGTTGCCGAACCAACCAGCCCGTTTGTGGCGGGCGCCCCCTCGCTTTGCCAGGTGATGCAGGACACCCCGCTGGGCGAAGGCAGCGTTGCACGGGTTTCGGCGACCTATCAAACCGACAAGTCCCACTACTCGCATCTGATCGACATGGGCTGCCATAAGGGCTTCGATGTCGAGAACAGGGAGCCGCTCACGGAACCCTCGGTCAAGGAGTTCTTCGACACGGGCGACCGCATCTGTGCCGATGCCGGCGCGTTTTACGTGTGCCCCATATCGGCAGCCATCGATGCGGACATCCGGGTCGTCCGCAGCAGCGACGGACTCCTGGGAGCGGAACTGCTGAAGGTCCACGGCTTCCAGTACGAGCCGCGCAAGAGGTAGCCAGCGTAGCTCGGGTAAGCGGAGCGGGGGGCAGCCTCCCAACGTAGCCCGGGTAAGCGAAGCGCACCCGGGGCCTTCGCGCATTCCTGACGAATTTCCTGTGGCACTCCCCGGGTGCGGCCTTTGGCCTTACCCGGGCTACAGACTTCTTCGCGTTGACCCTTTCGATGTGTCGAAAGGAGACTCGCTCCCGGAGTGTAAGAACTCCTCGTGAAGCGGCGCCCACCTCCGTCAAGCCGGTGGGTTTTTTGTGTCCGACCACTCCGGGCGCAACCTCGATGCAGTCGTTCGCGTCGGGAGGGGGCAGCGATACAACACCCGCAAGGGGAAAACTGTCCGGCCGTTCTTTGCGCGGTTTCTTACCCTCCCGACACCCATCCGGCCTCCGCCGCACGGGCACCGCAGTCAAAGGAGCGACTCATGAGCAGGCAGCGCAGTTCCGCGTCATCCTCTTCGTACTACCAGATGAGCGCCGCCGCGCACGCATCGCTCATACGCACGCGCGATCACCTGCGCCTGCTGGCGCGCCTGTCCGCCGCGCGCATCGTCTACGACGCCGAGGAACTGCAGCTCACGCCCGACGCGCTGGCCGCCAGCTTTCACCGACTCGCCGATGACCTCGACGGCATCCTCGGCGAAACGAGGTGCTCGCTCCGTTGAGGTCGGCAGCCCTATGATGCCTTCGGGGTTCCTGGGGGATGTCACATGGCGGCATCGTATCCGCGTCCGCGCGCATCGCGAAGGCATTCGCAATCGATGGAAGGTGACGCATGATCGATCCGGTGTCGGGCGTCGTGGTTGTATTGGTGATCGCCCTGGCCATTGCCCAGGTGCGTCTGGGAGGCGAAAAGATCGAAAGCCGCTTGCAGGCGAGCTTCGCCCAGCGCGTGTTCGACACGCCGATCGGTCGTGTCAGCGGTGCACAGCTGCGTGTGGTGAAGATCAGCAAGCAGTCCGTGCGGTTCGCCGGCGATGACGTTCATGGACTCGGCAACGCGCCCACCGCGGACGCGTTCTGGTACTGCGTCGGGCCCGGGCCGTCGTACTTCCTCGCCATAGCACTGGTAAACGTGGGGTTCGGCAAGGTGTCGGTGGAGTGGGTGGTCCGGCCACTCACCGAAGACCGCATGCGCGGTGCGCTGACGGGTGACGACAAGGCCATGGCGCTGGCGTTCGACCGTGCGGTCGAAGGCTGACGCACACGCTTCGGGTGGATGGCGTCCGGCGTCCGGCTGGTCCGGTGCGAGAGCCAGTTTTTGATCCAAGTCAATTGAGAATCATTCGCAATACGTTAAAGTAGCCCTGTCAGCCGCTGCCGTCAGGCAGTCAGCCAGATCCCGTATCAGGGCTTTCCCGTGACTTCATCCTTCCCCCGCGCTCATGCGCGCTCTTTGCTGTGCCTGTCTCTCGCCGCGGCCTTGATGTCGCCTGCATCGGTCTCCGCGCAGAATGCGGCCGACGGTGCCGATTCGGCCACCACGCTTGACACGGTGCGGGTCAACGCCTACCGCACGACCACGCACACGCAGGGCGCGACCAAGACCGACACCCCGATCGCCGAGACGCCGCAGTCGGTGTCGGTCATCGCACGCGAAGAGCTGGACGCGCGCGGCGTGCAGAACCTCAATGAGGCCATGCGCTATGTCGCGGGCGTTTCGCTGGAAAGCACCGGCATCGACAACCGCGTCGACGACTTCCGCATCCGCGGCTACGACGCCGGCAGCTGGAGCAACAACGTCACGCTGGATGGCATGCGCGCACCGCAGGGCGGCCAGTGGAACCGGACGATGTTCGACAGCTGGAACCTGGAACGCGTCGAGGTGCTGAAGGGCCCGTCCGCGGTGATGTACGGCCAGGTCGCACCGGGCGGCATGGTCAACCAGGTCAGCAAGACGCCCACGCCGGGGCAGGAGCAGATCGTCCGCCTGGGCCTGGATGCGAACGGCCAGTACAGCGCGGCGTTCGACGTGGGCGGCGGCACCGAGGACGATGCGCACCTTCTGCGCCTGGTCGGTCTGTACCGCGACGGCGACACGCAGATCGATCAGACCGAACAGCAACACTGGTTCCTCGCGCCCAGCTACACCTGGCAGATCGCCGAGCGCACGCGCCTGACCCTGCTGGGTCTGTACCAGCGCGATGACGGCGGTTCCACCTATCAGTTCCTGCCGATGGACGGCACGCTGCGGCCCACCCAGTACGGCCGCATGAAGAACTCCACCTTCATCGGTGAGCCCACCTGGAACACCTTCGACCGCAACGTCTGGACGGCGGGCTGGTTGTTCGAACACGGCTTCAACGAAGACTGGACGCTGAGCCAGAGCGCACGCCGCACCCATGTCGATTCACTGTTCCGTACGGTGGTGACCAACGGCGCCCTCAACCCGGACGGCCGCACGCAGCAGCGCCGTGCCACCTGGGGCGAAGGCGATTCGGATGGCGACACGCTCGACACGCGCATCCAGGGCCACTTCGAAACCGGAGCGCTGGCGCACACCGTGCTGCTGGGCGTGGACTGGCAGAAGGCCGATTGGGATGCCGGGCGCGGCGCGATGACCAACCCCGCGCCGATCGACATCTTCAATCCGGTCTATACCGGCTACGTGCCCGTTACCCGCACGATCGCGCTGTCGCGTGGCATCAACGAGCAGACCGGCGCCTATCTGCAGGACCAGATGGCGTGGGGTGGATGGCGCTTCCTGCTCGGCGGCCGTTACGACTGGGCCGACGACGACACCGCGACCGCGACCCATACCGTTGCGACCGGAGTGACGACGCCGTGGGTGCGCACCCATCTGAAGAGCGAGGCCTTCACCGGTCGGGCCGGTGTGCTCTACACCGCGGGTGGCTGGTCGCCGTACGTCAGCTATGCCGAGTCGTTCCAGCCCTCCACCACCGACGTCAACCAGAGTTTCACGCGTACGCCGTTCGATCCGATCACCGGCAAGCAATGGGAAACCGGTGTGAAGTATGAGCCGCAGGCAGTCGACGGCCTGGTCACGTTGGCCGCCTACGATCTGCGCCAGCAGAACATCCTCACCGACGATCAGGATCCGACCCACGTCACGTGCGGCGCCACGGGCGCCGCACGCTGCCAGGTGCAGAGCGGCGAAGGTCGCGTGCGCGGCATCGAGATCGAAGGGCGCATCACGCCGCTGAGCGGCTTCAGCATCATCGGTGCGGCCACGCGGATGGACTCGGAAGTAACCCGCGGCGCAGCGGCGGTGCAGGGCAAGCAACTGGCGATGGTGCCGGACTACACCGCCTCGCTGTGGGCCGACTACACCATCCAGCACGGCGCGCTGATGGGACTGGGTCTCGCCGCGGGCGTTCGTTACAACGGCGAAAGCTATGGCGACAGCGCCAACGCGTTCCTGATTCCGTCCTACACGCTGTTCGATGCCGCGCTGCGTTACGACCTCGGGACCGTGGGCCCCGGCGCCGCGCAGCTGGCGCTCAACGTCAGCAACCTGACGGACAAGACGTTCGTGTCCACCTGCAGTGGTGTCTCGTCGTGCTTCTACGGCACGGGCCGCACCATCACGGCCACGCTCCGGTTCGGCTGGTGATGCGTCGCATCCTGCTCGCTATCGTGCTGTTGGGCGCCGCCGTGCTGGCGCCCGCATCGGCGCAGCCGGCGCTGTCGCGCCGTGTCGGCACCACCGTGGCCGACACGGGGGCGCCGGGCTACCGGTTCGAACAGTTCCGCGTCGATTCCGCCGACGGTCAGCGCCACTACCGGGTGCGCGTGGCCGTGCCGACGCGCAGCGCGCCGCCGCAGGGATTTCCGGTGGCGTACCTGCTGGACGGCAACGCGGCGCTGATGGAGGTGGATGCGGCACTGCTCGCGCGTCTGGCCGATGCGTCGCGTCCACCGGTGATTGCCTTCATCGCCTACGACAGCGACCTGCGCATCGAGGCCGACAGCCGCGCGTTCGACTACACCCCGCGTCGTCCTGGCGGTGACGATGCGCAACGCGATGCGATTGGAGGTCGTAGTAACGGCGGCGCCGATGCCTTCCTCGCGCTGATCGAAACGTCCATCGCGCCGCGCGTGCAAGCGCTTGCGGCGTTGGACGGAACGCGCCGCGCCCTGTGGGGGCACTCGTACGGCGGCGTATTCGTACTGCACACGTTGTTCACGCATCCGCGGGCGTTCGACCTCTATGCCGCGGCGGATCCGTCGCTGTGGTGGGGCGGCGGCCATCTGCTCAAGGAAGAATCCACGAGGCCGACGGCAACCGATACGCGCGTGTTGCTCTGGGTGGGAGACGCCGAGTCATCGAGCGAAGCGCGCCAGCCGCCGCCCGGACGCGACCCGAAGGCGGTGCAGGCGATGCGCCAGGCGCGTCGGAGCGTGCCCCCGGATGCGACTGCGCAGATGGCCGCACGCCTTCGCCAGAGCGGCATGCCGGTCACTTTCACCACGCTGCCGGGGCTGTCGCATGGGCAGACGTTGGGCGCGAGCTTGCCGCTGCTGTTGGATGAACTGTCAGGCGATCCGGAGAAGGGCCGATGACGCCGCTGGCGATCGTGGCTTCGGCCATGCTCTGCCTCCTCGGGGCGCTGCTGATGTATCTGGTGTCGCCGCAGCAGCAGTGGCGCGCACACGGTCCGTGGTCGGAACGCATCCATTCAACAAACGCGATGCAAGCGCGACACGATGAGTTCGGTGCCAGGGATTGAGTGCGCGCTCGCGTTGTTTCCACGCCCGTGTCCGCCGTTCTTCACCACAGCGCGACCGTAGGGCTGGCGCAGCGGCCCGGCCCATCGCGGCCCAGACGGGCCGCCCGCACCGGCCAGAAGCCCGCTGGGCAGGGTTGCGCGCCGCAGTCACGATCGGCGGATGAAAGTGCGGTAGGCTAGTAGCACGGCACCTGCAGATCTGCACCTGCCCATTCGCGTTCCGCCCGGTCGTCCGCGCCCGCTCGCATCGCTTCCTTTCACGCGTCACCCTCCCCGCTTGCGGAGAGGTGCACCAGGGAACGGCGATGCCACTCGATTCCACTCCCATGATCCGTCCGTGCCCGCTGGGCATGCGCCTCGTTGTCGCGCCCTGAACGCCACGCAGCGCGCCGCACCGAATGTGTCGGCATGAAATCCAGCACGCATTCCTCCTCCAGCGCAGCCCATTGCTCGCAATGCGATGCCGTGTGCTGTCGCCTTACCGTGGTACTGCAGCCCGAGGACGACGTCCCCGCGCACCTGACCACGCGCACGGCGGCGCAGTTGCTCGTCATGGCACACGACGAGGATGGTTGGTGCGTGGCGCTGGATGGCGCACGCATGAACTGCAGCATCTATGAAACCCGTCCAGCCGTCTGTCGGCGATTCGTCATGGACGGGCCCTACTGCCGTGCCGTACGCAGCGAATACGCGGAAGAGCGTCTGCATGCCATCGAACTACATCTGATATGACGAAGGAGTCGCTGCATGTCCACCCTGCGCCAGCGCGGATACGGTCCGTTGTACACCTCGGGCTTCCAGCCCGCGCACGATAAGGGAAGCTCCCGGGATCGTCTGGCCGCGGACCTGGAGGCCTTCGACAAGGCGGGCGGGCAGATCGAGGTGCTGGGTACGACGCCATTGCGGCGTAAACCGGCCAAGCCCGACCAGTCGACCAAGGAACCTGCGGCAGCTTCCGGCACGGCCGTGAAGCGCGGTTGAGTCCTTCATACGGGTCGCAAGGTTCCCCGCACCCATCATCGTTCACTCCACTGAGGTAGCGCATTGGCAAAGCCCAACTACGCATTCGAAAAGCGTCAACGCGAGATCGCGAAGAAAAAAGAGAAGGACGCGAAGCAGTCCAAGAAGCGGTCCACACGCGAAGAATCCCCGCCGCCGGCGCCTGCCGTCTCGAGTGGATTCCGTGACGCACCACCGCCGAAAGCGTCTCCGGCCTGGCCGGAGCACAGCGCGGCTGCGGACGAATCAACCCCCGATCACGATGCCACTGCACGCCCAGGAACGCCGATGAAGCCCATGATCACCATCTTCAAGTTCACCATCAGCAACCGGCAGAGCATCGGACCGGAAAGCCTGCAGAAGGTCTGGGAGAAGGCGTGCCGCACCACGGATGTCAGCGTGGGACGCAGCCCCGGTCTGCGCAGCGACGACAAGCCGACCTACACGCTTTACGGGCGCCAGAACCTGGGCAACCTGGCGGAGATCGAGAAGCGTCTTCGCACGCTGCTGGACGAGATGCACATCGCGGTGTCGCTGATCAGCGTGGATCGCGTCTGACCTGCAGCAGAGCCCGGGTAAGCGAAACGCACCCGGGGCTACCGGCTTGATTCACTTCATTGCGAAGGAATCACTTCGTGAGCGGTCCCAGAAACTCTTGAAGACCGCGTGCTCGGGGATCCCGGCGACCAGTTCGCCCGGTTGCAGGAACCGGTAGAGCGCGCCCAGCGACCGGACTTCCACCTGCGACACGCGACGCAGTACGTGTTCGGGCCCGATCTGCTCGGGATGTTCCAGGCCCGCCGCGCACAGCAGGTCGCGCAGGCCGCGCAGCGTGTTCTGGTGGAACTGGAACACGCGCGTGGCCTTGTCCGGAATGTCGAGCGAGCGCCACCGCTTCGGGTCCTGCGTGGCGATGCCGGTGGGGCAGCGGTCGGTGTGGCAACTCTGCGACTGGATGCATCCCAGCGCGAACATGAAGCCGCGCGCGGCATTGCACCAGTCCGCGCCCATCGCCATCGTGCGTGCGATGTCGAACGCGCTGACGATCTTGCCGGCCGCGCCGACACGGATGCTGCCGCGCAGGTCCAGCCCGACCAGCGTGTTGTGCACCAACATGAGCGATTCGTGCATCGGCACGCCCACGTGGTCGATGAACTCCGCCGGTGCCGCGCCGGTGCCACCCTCGGCACCATCGACGACGATGAAGTCCGGCAGCATCCCGGTCTGGCGCATCGCCTTGGCGATACCGAACCATTCCCACGGATGGCCGATGGCCAGCTTGAACCCCACCGGCTTTCCGCCGGACAGCGACCGCAGGCGCTCGACGAACTCGAGCAGTTCGATCGGCGTTGAGAACTCCGAGTGCCGCGACGGCGACACGCAGTCCACGCCTTCCGGAACACCGCGCGTGGCCGCGATCTCCGCACTGACCTTCGCGCCCGGCAGCACGCCACCGTGCCCCGGCTTCGCACCCTGCGACAGCTTGATCTCGATCATCCGCACCTGTGGCAGCAGCGCGTTGTCGGTGAAGCGCGACGGGTCGAAGCGGCCCTGCGCGTCACGGCAACCGAAGTAGCCCGAACCGATCTCCCACACCAGGTCGCCGCCCGGGCCACGGTGGTAGGGCGATATCGAACCTTCGCCGGTGTCGTGATAGAAGTTGCCGCGCTTCGCGCCCTCGTTGAGCGCGTGGATCGCGCTGGCCGAAAGCGCGCCGAAGCTCATCGCGGAAATGTTGAACACGCTTGCCGAGTAAGGCTGCTGCGACAGGTCGCCGATGATCAGCCGGAAATCGTGCGAGGCGATCTCGGTCGGCACCAGCGAATGGTTGATCCATTCGTAATCGACGCCGTACACGTCCTGCTGCGTGCCGAAGGGGCGGGTGTCGTTGACCGCCTTGGAACGCTGGTACACCAGCGCGCGCTGCTGCCGCGAGAACGGCACTTCCGCAGTGTCCGACTCGATGAAGTACTGCCGCATCTCGGGCCCGATCGATTCCAGGCCGTAGCGGAAGTAGGCCAGGATCGGGTAATTGCGCCGCAACGTGCTCTTGTGTTGCAGCACGTCCCAGGTGCCCAGCAGCGCCAGCACGGCGAACACGACCGCCAGCCAGGTCCAGTCCGGATCGACGAAGGCGATGAAGGCGAACAACACCGTCAGCACGATGCTCGCGATGTAGGCGGCGTACCGGGACATCCGTCTCTCCTGAAACCACGGGCGACCAGCGGCGGCTCCGCACGTCGGGATCCACTTGACCGGCATTGTCGCAAGAGTAGAGTGATGACACGGCTCGCGGATAGACCGCCTGCCCACTACACCGTGAGGGATTCTCATGGAATTCGATTACCTGGTTTTCATCGGGCGCTTCGAGCCCTTTCACAACGGCCACGCCGCCGTTGCCCGCCATGCACTGGCCCGGGCGAAGAAACTCATCTTCCTGATCGGCTCGGCCGATACCCCCCGTTCCATCCGCAACCCCTGGACCGTCGCCGAGCGCGCCGTGATGATCCAGACGGCGTTGGACGGCCTCGACGATCGCGTGATCCTGCGGCCCCTGCGCGACCATCTCTACAACGAGAGCCTGTGGATCGCCGGCGTGCAGCGCACCGTGGCGGAAGCCATCGCCGCAGACGGCGGTGGGGAAGGGGCGAAGGTCGGCCTGGTCGGCATGGACAAGGACGCCTCCAGCTATTACCTGCGCGAGTTCCCGCAGTGGGCGCTGGTGGATGTGCAGCAGACACAGATGCTGTCGGCGACGGAACTGCGCCGCTACCTGTTCGCGGCCGGCGATATCGATTTCCACGGCGCCCTGCTGATGCTGCGCGGCAACGTGCCGGCGCCGGTGTACGCGATGCTGGAAGCGTTCCGGAAGAACTCGCCCGCGTACCCGCAACTGGTCGCCGAGTACGAGTTCATCGAGAACTACCGCGCCGCGTGGAAGGACGCACCGTATCCGCCTACGTTCGTCACCACCGATGCGGTCGTGGTCCATTCCGGCCACGTGCTGCTGGTCCGTCGCCGCGCCGAGCCCGGCAAGGGGTTGTGGGCGCTGCCGGGCGGCTTCATCGGCCAGCACGAGCCGATCCTCGACGCCTGCCTGCGCGAGCTGCGCGAAGAGACGCGCCTGAAGATTCCGGTGCCCGTGCTGAAGGGCTCCATCAAGGGCCAGCACGTGTTCGATCACCCCGAACGCAGCCAGCGTGGGCGCACGATCACGCACGCCTTCCACTTCGACTTCCCCGCCGGCGAACTGCCCGACGTGCGCGGTACCGACGATGCCGACAAGGCGCGCTGGGTGCCGGTAAGCGAAGCCCTGGAGATGGGCCCGAAACTGTTCGAAGACCACCTGCACATCCTGGAGTTCTTCCTGGGACGCGGCTGATGCCGCGGCCCGAACCCGTCGGCGGATAGACCGCCGGCCTCACCCGACGCGAAGGAGCTTCCCGTCATGCGTTGCCTCGACAACCTGCTGCTCAACACCGACAGCTACAAGGCCAGCCACTGGTTGCAGTACCCGCCCGGCACCGACGCCACGTTCTTCTACGTGGAATCGCGCGGCGGCACGTACGACCGCACGCTGTTCTTCGGCCTCCAGGCGATCCTCAAGGAAACCCTGGCCAAGCCCATCACCCACGCCGACGTCGACGAAGCGCGCGACCTGTTCGCCGCGCACGGCGAGCCGTTCAACGAGGCCGGCTGGCGCTACATCGTCGACCACCACGGCGGCCTGCTTCCGATCCGCATCCGCGCGGTGCCGGAAGGCACCGTGGTGCCGACGCACAACGCCCTGATGACCATCGAGTCCACCGACCCGATGGCGTACTGGGTGCCGTCCTACCTGGAGACGATGCTGCTGCGCATCTGGTACCCGGTGACGGTGGCGACCATCAGCTGGCATGCCAAGCAGACCATCCGCCAGTTCCTGGAACGCACCAGCGACGATCCGGAAGGGCAACTGCCGTTCAAGCTGCACGACTTCGGCGCGCGTGGCGTGTCCAGCGTCGAGTCGGCCGCGATTGGCGGCGCCGCGCATCTGGTCAACTTCATGGGCACCGACACCGTGTCCGGCCTGTGCCTGGCGCGCGCGCATTATCACGAGCCGATGGCCGGCTTCTCGATCCCGGCGGCGGAGCACAGCACGATCACCAGCTGGGGCCGCGAGAACGAAGTCGAGGCCTACCGCAACATGCTGCGGCAATTCGCCAGGCCCGGTTCGATCGTCGCGGTGGTGTCGGACAGCTACGACATCTATCACGCCATCCGCGAGCACTGGGGCAAGGCCCTCAAGGATGAGGTGATCCGTTCCGGCGCGACGGTGGTCATCCGGCCCGACTCGGGCGATCCGGTCGCGGTGGTGCACCAGTGCCTGGAGCTGTTGGACGAAGCGTTCGGCCACACCGTCAATGGCAAGGGCTTCAAGGTCCTCAACCACGTCCGCGTGATCCAGGGCGACGGCATCAACCCGACCAGCATCCGCGCGATCCTCGAACGCGTGACCAGTGCCGGCTACGCCACCGACAACGTTGCATTCGGTATGGGTGGTGCGCTGCTGCAGCAGCTCAATCGCGACACGCAGAAGTTCGCGCTCAAGTGCTCCGCGGCGCGCGTCAACGGTGAGTGGATCGACGTCTACAAGGACCCGATCACCGACAAGGGCAAGCAGAGCAAGCGCGGCCGGATGACGCTGCTGCAGCATCGCGAGTACGGCCAGTTCCGCACCGAGCCGGTACCCGCCGAAGCCGCATCGCTGGCCGACGTGCACAAGCCGATGGGCTTCGACGATGCGATGGTGACGATCTGGGAGGACGGAAAGCTCGTCAATGACTGGACGTTCGCGCAGATCCGTACGCGCGCCAACGCTGCCCGCCTCTGAGTCGCAGCCCCTGATCGCCTCGACCCGGCATCGCCGGGTCGAGCGCCACGTTCGCGCTGTGTGTCGTCACTGCTTCGCCAATGCCAGCGCCTTGTCCAGCGCCTGGTCCGCCGGTACTTCGATGTCGGGCGTGATGCCGGCGCCTTCCCAGTCCTTGCCCGTATCCGGGTCGTACGTGCGGCCCACCGGGATGAATGCCACCAGCCCGGCGCCGATGGGCTCGATGCCGCCGAAGTGATTGGCACCCGCGGTGCGTTCTCCGATCAACGTGCCGCGGTGCGTGCGCTGCAGCGCCAGCGCGAAGTGCTCGCCGGCCGAGCGCGTGCGGTTGGACGTCAGATAGAACACCTTGGCCTTCGCCAGGCGGTGTTCGCCCGCGGGAACGGCGACGTGCTGTACCACGCTCATATTCGCTGGGCCCGCGACTTCGCGCAGCGTATTGGCACCGGCCGTGGGGCCGCCGCGCGGGCCGTCCTTCGCGACGGCCATTTCCACCAGCACCGTTTCGCGGTCGAACAGATACGGGAACAGCGCGTCCATCTCGGCCAGTCCACCGCCGCGTGCGAGCGTGCGGGTGTCGATGATGACGGCGTCGGCGTTCGCATAGTCACGGACGAAGGCCTGGATGGCCGCGACGGAGGCCGGCTCGCCGGCGAACTGGTTGAAGCGCAGGTAGGCGACGCCATCGGCGATCCATTTCGTTTCCGCCACGCTGGGGAGGTCGAGCGGTGCGAGCGACGGACCGGGTGCAGACCCGCGACGTACCGCTCCGCCCGGTGCGGTCTCACCCGGCGAAAGCACCACGCGACGCGGCCCGCGTGGAGCCGGCCCCTGCACGGGCACGCCCTCGGGCGCCACGTCCACGCGCAGGTGGCCGTCGGGCGCCACGGCCTGCAGGTCCTGTGTGAGTGTTTGCGCGACCGCCCTGGCGTCGCCGATGCCGTCGTACTTCCCCGCGGCCGCGTTCGTGCGCAGCATGTCCGCATAGCGCCGGCCGGTAGCGGGATCGACGAAGCGCGTTGCCAGCTGGTCGGCCAACGTGTCGATCGCCTGCGCGTAAGGTCCGCCCGCTTCCGCGCCGAATGCCGGTGCCGTGATCGCGAAGGTTGCGGCCAGGCCGACCATCGCCGTCCATCGGCGCAGGGTGGAGGCAGTACCGGACACAGGGGACTCTTGCATGACGGATCCTCGCGCAGACATTCGGGTTTCCATCAGGATGCCGATTGCGCGCGAACCGTCGCAGCGGTGGCATGCAGAGATGGTCTCGTCCCTGGCCTGCAGGTCCGCGAAATGACGGTGGCTCGGAAATCACCCGGGTACAGGCTTGATCAAGGCACCCGGGTGAACGTGTTGATCTTCAGGATCGGCGTGCCATCTGCGGTCACGCCGCCGTGATCGGCACACTGTGCGCAGTGACCGTGGCGCCATGACTAATGGCCTTCGATGCGCGTACCGCGATCCTGAATCATCGAGTGCGTGCGAAGTGGATCGAAGGCGGCGGCACTCCGCCCGCTCGATGCACCGGCGCGTCCCCCACCAGCGTGAGCGAACTCCATGATCGATCTCTCCCCGCGGACCCTCTGCAGTGCCGTCCTGTTCGTTGGCGCATCATGGGCGTCGAGCGCGCTCGCGGCCACGTGTCCGGTGGGCGCGTATGGGCCCGGCGATGGCGATTTCGTAATCGTGACGTCGCCCGCGAGCTTGCCGCCACCCGCGCAGCGCTATCTGTTCCGCGACGGTCGTCGCGGCAGCACGACGGACGCCAATGCACAGGCCCGTTGCGAGAACGGCGCCGTGGTGGTCCGCGGCAAGGACGGGAGTGCGACGCCGTGGCCGCAGTTGCCGATGAAGGAAACCGATACGACCTTCGTCAGCCACACCACGCAGCTGCAGGGCCGCCTGATCGAGCCGGTCTCCGCGAATGCGAAGGCGCCACTGGTGGTGATGGTGCACGGCTCCGAGCGCACGCCGTCCACGCGTTCGCAGTACGCCTATGCGCTGGCCGCGCAGGGCCTGCGCGTGTTCGCGTACGACAAGCGCGGCACCGGCGAATCCGAAGGCGAATACACGCAGAACTTCGAACTGCTGGCGGACGATGCGGCAGCAGCGCTTGAACACGCGCGCACGCTGGCGGCCGGTCGCTTCGGGCGGGCCGGCTATTACGGCGGAAGCCAGGGCGGGTGGGTCGCGCCGCTGGCGGCGACGCGTTCGAAGGCGGATTTCGTTGCCGTTGGCTTCGGCCTGGTGGTGTCGCCCATTGACGAAGACCGCGAACAGATGCTCAGCGAAGCACGCGCGGCAGGCCTGTCCGCCGACGCCGTCGCCGACATCAAGCGCCTGTCGCGTGCGACCGCGACGCTGGTGTCGTCGCACTTCAGCGAAGGCTTCGACGCGCTGGATGCGTTGCGGGGCGAGCTGAAGGACAAGCCCTGGGCGAAGACCCTCCAGGGCGAGTACAGCGGCGACATGCTGCGTACCAGCGACGCCGACCTTCGGCGCGTCGGTCGCGCGCGCTTCGACAACGTCGAGCTGATCTGGGATTACGACGCGCCCGCGGTGCTGAAGCGCCTGCAGGTGCCGCTGTTGTGGGTGCTGGCTGGCGAGGACCGCGAAGCGCCCATCGACACTTCGCAGCGCGCGCTGTCCACGCTGGTGAAGGCGGGGCGCCCCATCGACGTGTACCTGTTCCCCGATACCGACCACGGCATGGTCGAGTTCACCGTCCAGCCCGACGGAAGCCGCAAGTACACACGCATCACGGACGGTTACCTGACGCTGCTCGGCGACTGGATGAAGGGTGACGTGCACGGCACCTACGGGCGGGGAACGCGATTGGGCGCACCGGCGGCGAAGTAGGCGTTCAATCTTCGATCGCCTCGATGCCCAGGCTTTTCAGGCGATCGAGGTGTGCCTTCATCGCACTCAGCGCTTCGGGCGAGTGGCCCTGCCAGTCGAGGATCTCACCGGTCACGCGCAGTGCATCGCGCGAGCGGTACGACTGCGTCGGATTCCCCGGGAATTTCCGGTCGGTGAGATTGGGGTCGTCCGCGATGGGTCCGGTGGGTTCCACCACGTAGATCCTGCCGCGTGCTTCGCCCGTGGCCAGCTCCGCGCCCCACGTCGCGGCCTCCAGGGTGCCGGTGAGATACACGTACGCCGCGGCCTTGCGGCTTCCATAGTTGGAGGGATAGCCGGGCAGGATCAGATCGCCCGGTTTCAGGTCCGCACGCGTACCGTGATAGAACCGCTGCGGAAACAGGCGGGCGCCATCGCTCATCGCGGCGCCTCCTGAAGATCGATGCGATCGTGTTGCTCGCGTGCGGCGACGAACGCGGTGTGCCTTGGTGGCGAGGTATGCATGAACGCTCTCCCAGTCGTCGATTCCGATGAATCGCGGCGATTGGGCACCATGGCCAGGGGCTTGCTGCAAGCCCCCGGGCTGATAGGATATTGAAACGGGAGGCGCCAGGCGGCGACTCCCCTTTTTATTGGGCGCCTTCGGCAGCCCATGCGCTCACGTGGTGCGTCGGGTGGTTGGCGTGCTTCGCGTAGCCCTTCAGCAGCTCGATCACGGCCGGCAATCGGCGTTGGATTCCAGCGCTTGTTGGCGTCCGGCCCCGCGTTACTTCTCGCCGATCGCCTCCCACGCGACTTCGCGCGCGCCCGGGGGCGGCGTGAACGTGAAGCGCGCATCGTCGACCCGCACGTCGGTGTTCCACGTCAGTTCCGCGCTGTAGCCGGGCAGGCCGGGATCGCGCGTATCGACGCGACTGAGCTTGCACAACAGGCCGCGCCCGTCGACGTACAACTCCCACGACACGCCGTCGCGCTTGTAGGAGTACTGGCGACATGCGGTCCCGCGCACCAGTGCTTCGCCGGTGAAGCTGGCGCGCGTGGCGCCCTGAAGCACCGCGGCCTCGCTGTCCCACGCCAATACTTCGGCAATCGGCAGTTCGAAGCCCGCGCGCCGGCGTACTTCCTGCAACACCGTCGGCAGCGTGCCTGGCGCGGCCACGCGCGCGTAAACGTTCCGGTCCGGTGCGAACACGGTGAGCGTGGCGCCGTCGTAGGTCACTTCGCGACGCAGGTTCTTGCCGTTCACGGCCGCGTGCAGGTGCGAGGGCTTGCTGACGTCGTAATGCGCCTTGCCCTCGAACGTGCGATAGCCGCCCGTGGCCAGCGCCGTCTTGGTGGTGACGTCGGCGTCGAGCGTGTAGCGCTGCAGCTCACGCAGCTTCGCCGACACGCGTGCGATGGCCTGCGCCGCCTTCGGATCCACTTCCTTCTTCGTCTGCGCGAGCGATGCGCCGGCAACCACGCACGATATCGCCACTCCAATCATCACACTGCGCAACGCATGGGCAACGATCACGTTCGGTCTCCGTCGATGGGGAAGGACGGCGCGCATCAGCGCGCTCAGGGTTGGTAATAGATCGTGGTGTCGCCGACGGCCGTCTCCTGCTTGAACACCTTTGCGGTGCCGAAGCCGGAGACCGTCAGCGTTTCGTTGGACTGCCAACGCACCGTCAGGCCGGGCTTCCCGCCGACGATGAACGCGTTGCCAGGCACGTTGGGCATGTTGGCCGTCGCGGGCATGACGGACACCTGCACGTTCGCGTCCGCGCCGGGCCCGCATTCGCGCGAGAAGACCAGCGCGGTCTTCTTGCCCGATGGCGATGGATGCGATCCGATCTCCCGATTGACGCAGCGCTGGCCGCAGCCAGTGCATGCGAAGACCAATACCGTTGCCGCGAGAACGGCGCACTTTGCCATCGGCGATTCCCTCCTCGTCAACGCGCGTTGGACGCAAATCGCGGGGTCGGCGAAGCAGGAGGCCCCCATGAAGGGGGTGTTCCAGCCTGACGCTCCACGCGTTCCATGAAGTGCACCAGGTCCACCAGCGAACGCACGCCCAGCTTGTGCAGGATGCGCGAGCGGTGAACCTTCACGGTCTTCTCGGCCACGCCCAGGTCCGCCGCGATCTGCTTGTTGAGGCGAGCCGCCAGGAGATAGGGCACCACCTCGCGTTCGCGCGGCGTCAACGTGTCCAGCAGCGCCTGCGCGTCGTGCTGGTCCACGCGCGAGCGCCGCACCTCTTCGTCCAGCGAGATGCCGCGGCGCACCGCGTCCAGGAGAGTGGCGCCGTCCACGGGCTTGGTCAGGAAGTCGATTGCACCGGCCTTCATCGCGCGGACGCTGGTGGGGATGTCGCCGCAGCCACTCAGGAAGATCACCGGACAGCCCACGCCGCGTTCGCGCAGCAGCGCCTGCAACTCCAGGCCGTTCATGCCGGGCATGGACAGATCGAGCACCACGCAGCCGGCCATCGATGCGTCGTAGGCATCGAGAAACGCGCGTGTGGTCGAGCAGGGGCAGGTCGCCAGCCCGTCGGAGGTCAGCAGTCGGGTCACCGCGGTCAGGACACCGGGGTCGTCGTCCACCAGGTAGACGGTCGGGTTCACGTTGACACCTCCTGACGTGGCAGATCGAAACAGGCGCGCGCGCCTCGTGGCTGCGCGTTCTCGACCCAGATGCGCCCGCCGTGGGCGCGGATGATGGTGCGGCAGACGGCCAGGCCCATGCCCATGCCGGTGGTCTTGGTGGATTCGAACGGCGTGAAGATGCGTTCCAGCATGTCGGCGGGAATGCCGGTGCCCGAATCCACCACCTCGGTGCATACGCCGATCTCCGACGGACTGGTACGCACCAGCACCGTGCGCTCACCCTGTTCATCCGGGAGTGCGTCGCAGGCATTGATCAGCAGGTTGAGCAGCACCTGCTGCAGCTGTATGCGATCGCCCAGGCACGTGGGCAGCCCCGGCGCGAGGTGCAGGCGGCAGACCACACGTCGATTGAGCAGGTCGTTGCGCATCAGGCGCATGCAGTCCTGCACCACCACGTTGACATCGAGTGGTGCGTACTCCCGCGTTTCCTTCTTCAGCAGGCCACGCAGGCCATCGATCACCTGACCGGCACGCCGGTCGTTCTCGACGATGTCGGCCAGGATCTCCTGCACCTCGCCGATGTCGGACGGGTCGCGCCGGAGTATGCGTTGCGCGGCCTGCGCATTGCTGAGGATCGCGGCGAGCGGTTGGTTGAGCTCGTGCGCCAGCGATCCGGACAGCTCGCCCAGCATGGTCACACGCGACAGATGCGCCAGGCCTTCGCGCTCCGCCGCGACCTCGTGCTCCATGCGGCGGCGAGAGGTAAGGTCGGATACAGCGACGACGGCGTGCGGGGTGTCGTCGATCCGAAGCGGACTGACGCGCACCTCGACGGGGAACTCTTCGCCGTCCTTGCGCACTCCGATCGAATCATCGTTGGCGGGTCGGGGGGCGCGATCGCGCTCGGTGGCGCCAGGGGCGTTCATGGCCCCGGGAACGAGCGTTTCCAGTGGAATGCCGGTGATGGTATCGGCCTCGTAGCCGAACACGCGCGCGCCTTCGATGTTGGAACAACGCACACGACCATCCGCATCGATCAGCAGCAGTGCGCTGGGCGCCGCCTCCAGCAGCGTGCGCAGCAGCGTCTCCTCGCCTTTGCGGCGTGTCACGTCGCGCGTGATGCCGCGCACTACCGCGGGGTGGCCCCGCGTGTCGTGCTCGATGTTGCCCTGCACGCTGATCCAGCGCCGCTCGCCATCGGGCCGGAGGACGCGGTACTCCAGCTGGTACGTATCGTCGTGCAGCACGTCGTCGAATTCATGGCGGACCAGACGGTCGTCAGGGTCGGCATTCCGGAACAGCGCATCGCGGGCGCACGCGCTTTCGCCCGGATTGCCGAGCAGGCCGCGGTTGTTCGCGTTCTCGCGGAATGAGTTGTGGACCACATCCCAGGACCACAGCCCGATGCCGGAGGCCGTCGCCGCCAGCTCCAGGTGCGCCTCGGCGAGCAGGCTTCGCCGCTCGCTCTGCTGCAGTTGACTGGACAGGCGCTGCGTGCGGAACAACTCGTTGCTGAGACGGTAGCTCATCGCCACCACCACGATGACGAAGCTGGGCGTGGCCGCCAGCGGAACGCGCGGCAGGCCCAGCGCCATGATCGCGGCGGAGGACATCATCAGCACCACCAGCAGGAACCAGCTGCCGCACACGATCAGCGCCGCGCGGCGGACCGATTCAGGCTCACGCGTGGAGCGCAGCATGGTCTGCGCCAGGTAGATCAGCAGCAGCGCGTTGCTGAACTGGCTCACCATCACCCACGGATTGATGTCGCCGATGGGGTGGGAGATCGTCGCGCCCCACCACTCCGAGCGGCCCACACCGTCCACGCTGATGAAGTTGAGGTTCTCGCCCGTGCTGAAATCCAGTATCAGGCCGAACACGCGCAGCGCCGCCACTCCCGCGGCCAGCACCGGCGAACCCAGGCCGAACCACTGGTGCACCACGTACAGCAGCGACACCACCATCACCGTCACGGGCACGTACATCCAGCGGATGGCGGTTGACATGCGGTTGGGGGAGAGCGCGTGGAACGTCTGGAGTTCAAGCAGCGCGAGGACGGCCACGGACACCGCGGCCAGTGCGAACGCAAGATGTACCCGCTGGCGCAGCTGAGTGAGCCACACCAATCCATGGACCAGCCCGAGCACCAGGCTGGCTGCCGCCAGCATGGGCCATGTGAGGTCGACCCAGCTCATCACCGCGGTCCCTGACGATGCGATACATCCACACGTGTGCCAACCCGAAACCCGAAGTTTGACCCGGCCTACACACGGCCGAGTGCAAACGTGAACCGGCCCGACGGGCGGCGGTTACGGGGCATGGATCTTGCTGTCCTGGTGGTGAAGATGGAGGACAGGCGTGTGGTGGGGGTGTGAAGACAGGACCGGGCCGCACACCCGGTGCCGGACACGCGTAGGGCCAACGGCCAATTGCCGCTGCTGGCGGTGACGCTCACGTTAGCGCCATGCCCGGGAAGCCGCCCACTGTTGCCGTGGTCGACGACGAGGAAGACGTGCGGCATGCGCTGCACCGATTGCTTCGCGCCGCCGGATTCGAAGTGCTGGTCTACGGATCGGGCGCCGACTTCCTGCGTCACGCCGCGGACAGTGCGCCCGATTGCGTGGTGCTGGACCTTCACATGCGCGGCCAGACCGGATTCGACGTGCAAGAAGCGCTCATCAAGCGCTCGCTGTCGATACCGGTGGTGGTGCTGACCGGAAACGACACCGCGGAGAACCGCGCGCGCGCCCTGGCCAACGGTGCGGACGGTTACCTGTGCAAGCCGGTGGACGACGAGGCGCTGATCGACGCCATCGTCGCCGCCATGCAGAAACGCGGCATGCCCGCCTAGGACCCGACCGCCTCGGAGGCACGTACCGGAAGCGCATGCATGAATCCGACCCTTCGCACCCATGACATCAACCGCTCCCGATGGCGGCTCCTCGCGCCGGCGCTGGCAACCCTGGCATTGCTGCCGGGCCGTGCCAGCGCTTCGTTGCTGAGCGGGGAGGCGCTCGACACCGCGGCCAACGTCATCGCCTGGATCGCGCTGCTCATCGTGCCGGTGGTGCTGATCACCGTGTTCTGGCTGGTGCACATCCTTCCGGAGAAGATCGCCGAGAAGCGTCGCCATCCGCAGTTGTCGGCCATCAAGACGCTGTGCCTGCTGTCGCTGGTGTTCGGCGGCCTGCTGTGGCCGTTGGCCTGGTTGTGGGCCTACACCAAGCCGGTGCTGCACAAGATGGCCTACGGCACCGACGTGGACGACCACGCGCACCACGGCGAAGCCCTGTCGCCCCTGCACGACGCAGGCATGGATCGCCACGCGGCATCGCAGCCGGCGCCCACGGTGACGGCCGATGAACCGCCGGCGGAAAGCCGCCAGGCGGAAGTGGACGAACTCAAGCGCCGCATCCGCTCGCTGGAGATGGCACTGGCGATGGCCACCGATCCGCGCCGGGGCGGACCGCCCGGCCCGGGCGAACGCGGGGAGTGAACCATGGAAATCATCCTGCTCCTCATCTACTCGTTCTTCGTGTGGCTGATCTTCTTCAAGTACAAATGGCTGCCGTGGAACTTCACCTCGCAGATCATCGTCGTCTCGCTGCCGATCTTCGCGCTGACGATGGTGATCCTGATCCTCAACGTGGTGGCGCCGTCCTCGTCCGACGTGCGCGTCATCAACTACGTGGTGCAGGTGGTTCCTCGCGTGACCGGACGCGTGATCTCCGTGCCCGTCGAGGCGAACAGGCCCATACGCAAGGGCGACGTGCTCTTCCGCATCGACCCGGTGCCGTTCCAGCAGAACCTGGCCGCGCTGGAAGCCAAGCTGCCGGAGATGTCGGCCAAGCTGGACAGCGCGCAGGCCTACCAGCGCGAACTCAACGAACAACTCAAGTCGGCGCGCTCCACGCGCGACGCCCTGTCCTCGCGGCTCGCACTGGCCGAGAAGCGCGAACGGCAGACGGCCGAACTGGCGCAGACCGGCGCCGGTTCCAAGTTCGACCATGAGCAGGCGCAGACCGAAGCGGCCAGCCTTCGCGCCGAGTACGCCTCCACCGCCGCGCAGATGGCGCAGGTGCAGCAGAAGCTGTCGGCCACCACCAGTGATGGCCAGCTGTCGGAGATCGCCCAGGCGCGCGCGGCGGTCGAACAGCTCAAGGCGCAGATCATCGACGCGCGCTGGGAGCTCGATCAGACCACGGTCTATGCGCCGGCCGACGGCACCGTCATCAACCTCCAGCTGCGCGAAGGTTCCTTCGCTGCGCAACTGCCGCTGACGCCGGTGATGAGCTTCGTGGAGAAGGAGCAGATCGTGCTGGCGATGTTCGCGCAGAACGAACTGGGCAACGTTGCGCCCGGCAACGAGGCCGAGATCTTCCTGAAGACGCAGCCCAACCGGATCATCAAGTGCAAGGTGGATTCGGTGGTGTGGGCCTCGGGCACCGGGCAGCTGCCCATCAGCGGCATGGTGCCGCAGACAGGCGCGACGCCGCTGCCGATGGGGCGTATCGCCGTGCGCCTGCGTCCCACCGGCAAGGACGCCGACACTTTCATCGCAATGGGCGCGCAGGGGTCGGGCGCCATCTACACGGAGAGCGGCAAGCTGCTGCACATCATCCGCAGGGTGTTCGTGCGGGTGAGCACCAAGCTCGACTGGCTCGTGCTGAAGCTGCACTGAGGCCACGATGAGCCATATCGCCGCGAGCCGGTCGGCAATGAAGGCGCTCACGGGCGCCTTCCTGCTCGTCGTCGCGACGGGCTGCGCGTTGCTGCCGGAACCCAGCGGCGAGGAGGTTCGCGAAAAGGCGCTGGGCCATACGACGATTCCGCCGAACTGGTCCGCGCAGGCCATCGCCGCACAGGTCGACGAGGGCTGGCTGGCCAGCTTCAACGATCCCGAGCTGACGCGGTTCGTGCACGAAGCCCTGGCGAACAACCCGGATCTGCTGATGGCCGCCTCGCGTGTCGAGCAGGCCAACGCGCAGGTCGACCTCGCCGAAGCCAAGCTCAAGCCGGCTATCGGCCTGATCGGCCGCGCGGGCTCCAAGCCCATCGCCGATCTGGTGCCGCTGCTGAGCGGCGTCATGCTGCGCCTGAGCTGGGAGATCGACCTGTGGGGTCGCCTGCGTTACGGGCGCAATGCGGCACGGGCCTCGCGCGATGCGTTCAGCGCCGACTACCGCTATGCGCAGCAGTCGCTCGCCGCCAGCGTCGCGCGTGCGTGGTTCCTCGCCAACGAAACCCGCATGCAGGCATCGCTGGCCGACGAGATGACCACGGCGTCCCAACGCCTGCTCGGGTTCGCCGAGCAGCGCGAGCGCGTCGGGCCCGGCACCGGGAGCGAGGTGGAAATGGCGCGCGCCAATCTCGCCACGTACGAGGACGCGCGTCAGCAGATCGAGTTGGCGAACCGGCAGGCGGTGCGCGCGCTGGAACTGCTGCTGGGTCGCTACCCGGGCGCAACGCTGCAAGCCGGCGGCAGGTTGCCCGCCTTCCCCGCACCGGTGCCGGCCGGCATCCCGATGGACGTGCTTGAACGTCGCCCCGACATGATCGCCGCGCAACGCCGCGTCGCTGCCGCCTTCGATCTCATCGGCGAAGCCAAGGCCGCCATGTTGCCGTCGTTGTCGCTGTCGGGCGGCTATGCGCGCATCAGCAACGAGGCCGTCGAAACTCGCGAAGACCTGGAGCAGACCACCAACACGATCAACGCCACGGCCATTGCGCCGCTGTACATGGGTGGCGCGCTGACCGGGCAGGTCCGCCTGCGCACGGCCGAGCAGAAGGAAGCCGTGGCCGACTATGCACGTCGCGCGCTCAACGCGCTGAACGAGGTGGAGGACGCACTCACCGCCGAGCGCGTGCTGGGCGAGCGCGAGCGCATCCTCTCCGACGCCGTGAGCGCGAGTCGCGAAGTCTCTCGGCTGGAGGAAACGTCGTACCGCGTCGGCAAGTCCGATCTGCGCGCGGTGAACCAGCGCCAGCTGGCGACCTGGGCCGCGGAGATCGCGCTGCTGAGCGTGCAACGCGAGCGCCTGAGCCGCCGCGTCGACCTGCACCTTGCGTTGGGCGGCAGCTTCGGCGAAGTCCCGAGCGTCGCCACGGACGAACCCCAGCCGGTGTCCGGGGCCAACTGACGGAGAACCGCCGATGATGCGATGGCTGCTTCTGCTCCTGCCGCTGGCCATCGCGCTGGAGCACTTCATGCCGGGGCGGCCGCTGCTGGTCTTCGGCGTGGCCGCAGCCGGCATCGTGCCACTGGCGGCGTTCATGGCGCAGGCCACCGGCTCGCTGGCGACGCGGCTCGGTCCGGCACTGGGCGGCCTGCTCAACGCGACCTTCGGCAACGCCGCCGAACTGATCATCGCGCTGGCCGCGCTGCGCAGTGGCCTGCACGAGATGGTGAAGGCCTCGATCGCCGGCACCATCATCGGCAACATCCTGCTGGTGCTGGGAATCGCCATGGTCGCCGGCGGCGCGCGCCACGGCGAGCAACGCTACGACGCGCGCAACGCGCGCATGCAGGCGACCATGCTGACTCTGGCGGTGATCTCGCTGATCATGCCGGCCGCGTACGAAGCCATCGTGCCCAACTCGGGACCCGCGCTGGATTCGATCAGCGCATGGATCGCCATCGCGTTGCTGCTCGTCTACGCGGCCAGCATCGCGTTCACCGTGGCGCAGAGTCGCGCGGCCAAGGCCAGGCGCTCCAACGGTGGCAACGGCGGCAACGGCGACGATCATGAGGACGCGGGCGGCCACGGACATCACGGGCCGCAGTGGAGCGTGGGCAAGGCGACCGTGGTGCTGGCCGCGGTCAGCATCGGCATCATCTGGCTCAGCGAGATCCTGGTCGGCACCGTGGAACCGGCCAGCCAGGAGCTGGGCCTGTCGGATGCGTTCACCGGCGTGTTCGTGCTGGCCGTGGTCGGCGGCGCGGCGGAACAGGCCACGGCGATCGTGGCCGCACGACAGAACCGCATGGATCTGGCGATGTCGATCGCCTTGGGCTCCGGCGTGCAGCTGGCGCTGATGGTCGCGCCGTTGCTCGTGCTGCTGAGCTACGTCATCGGTCCGCATCCGATGGGGCTGGTGTTCGGCCCGGGCCTGGTGCTCAGCATCCTGTTCGCGGTGCTCATCACCGGGCAGGTCGCCAGCGACGGGCGCACCGACTGGCTGCGCGGTGTGCAGCTGATCGCCGTGTACCTGATCCTGGGCGCGGTGTTCTTCTACGTACCGGACGTGTCGTGACCGATGACCACGCCCGCGCCCCCGCACATCAACCCTCTGCGCGCACATCGCTATGCGCTGCTGCTGGTGTCGCTGCTGGCGACGATCGCGCTGGGCCCGGTGCTGGAGGCGATGGACTTCGGAGACGCCCTGATGGAGGGCTTCCTCGGCATCGCACTGCTGGCGGCGGTCTTCCCCACCTCCAGTACGCCGCAGCGTCGCCTGATGTATGCGGCGGTCGTGCTGGTGGTCGTGCTGCGCTGGCTGGCGGCGCGGTATGGATCCGGGGCCATGACCGTGGCCGGTGCCGTGCTGTGGACGCTGCTGGCGCTGCTGGTGGCGAGCCGCGCGGTGCGCTTCGCGCTGTCGAGCGTGCGCGTGGACACCGAACGCCTGTGCGCGGCGATCAGTGCCTATCTGCTGCTCGGCGTGTGCTGGGGCGTGGTCTACGCCGCGATGTCGCACCTCGACCACGACGCCCTGCTGGTGGGCGGACAGCCACCACCCGCACCGCTGACCATGGCCGACACCCTGTATTTCAGCTTCGTCACCCTGGCCACACTGGGCTACGGCGACATCACGCCGACGGGACCGATCACGCGCGGCATCGCCGTGTTCGAGGCCATCGTCGGGCAGTTCTACCTGGCGATCCTGGTCGCACGCCTGGTCGGCCTGCAGACCGCATCGCACAGCAACGCCACCACCAATGCATCGCCACGATGGGAGGAACCATGAAACACCACAGCACCCTGCTTGCGGCCATCCTGCTGGCCTGTGCGTCGATGGAGTGCGCGGCCGTCGAGCCACTGGACACCTTCAGTGCGCGCATCGGCGGCTACATCACCGACTTCGATACCGAAGTGCGCGCCGATGGCGAAACCGCGCGCGGAACCGAGGTCGATTTCAACCGGGACCTGGGCCTGGACGAAAGCAACACGGTCGCCTACCTCGGCTTCACCTGGCGACCGTTCGACCACCACGAGTTCGGTCTGGCCTGGTACCAGGACAGCGCCGATGGCAGACGCCAGATCACGCGCGACATCGAGTTCGACGGCACCCGCTACGAAGCGCTCAGCACGGTGAAGGCCGAATTCGATCTGGACGCGTACGAGGCCTACTACGTCTGGTGGGGCCTGGACCGCGACAGCTGGACCATGGGGCCGCGCGTGGGTCTGATCTGGTACAAGCTCGACCTGTCGATAGACATGCAGGTGGATTCGGCGGGCAATCGCATCGATGGCGCCATCAGCGACAGCATCAACGCCGACCTGCCGGCGCCGACCATCGGCGGCAGCTGGCGCTGGGTGCCGGGTCAGAGCGACTGGCGCCTGTCGGCCGATATCGGGTACTTCTCCGCCGACGTCAACGACATCGACGCCGACGTGACCTTCGGGCGCTTCGGTGCGGAATGGTTCCCGTGGGAACGCTTCGGCTTCTGGGCCGACTACACGGTGCGACGCATCGAGGCCGACGCCAGCAAGACGAGCTTCGACGGCAACCTGCGCTTCATCGACACGGGCATCCGTTTCGGCGGCGTCTACCGGTTCTGACCGATGCGGACGCGCGCCGCCACGACGGGGACACAGGGCTTCGCAAAGGCGTTGCTTGCGTTGCTGCTGACGGTGCTGTGCGGCGTGCTAGCCGCGCAGCCCGCGCCGCGACCGGGTGTGCCGGCGCCCGCCGCCGTTGCCGCGGCACCCGCGACGGCGCGCTACTTCAACCGCGACATCGTGACGTTCCGCTCCACGTTCCTGGGCAACACGCCGGCGATGCGCGCGCACGCCACCGAGGCCAACCTCGCACGCATCGTGGACCGGCCCGGGCACGCGAAGAGCACGGCGCAGCTCGTTCCGCAGGGCGTGGTGATCCTGCTGGATGACCAGCTGGTCACCGTGCTCACGCCGGCCGACCGCGATGCGTTGCGCAACCAGTCGCTGGACCAGCTGCAGCGACAGACGCTGGCGCGGGTCGACGATGCGGTGGTGGCGGCAGAGCAGGCTCGAATGCCGCAGCGGATCCTGCAGGGACTGGCGTGGGTGCTGATCGCCAGCGTGGTCGTGTTCGCCTTCCTGTGGCTGCTGCGCTTCCTGCTCAGGCGGCTGCGCCATCGCGTGGATGCGTGGGTGCAGAGGCGGTTGGGCCAGGTGAAGAGCGACTCCGCGCGGCAGCTGCTGCACGGGCTCATCACCAGTGGGCGCAGCATGGCGCGGCTGATGACATGGCTGTTCGCCGCGCTGGTGTTCGAGGAATGGCTGCGTTTCGCCTTCGGCAGGTTCCCGTACACACAGCCGTGGGCGGAAGCGATGACGGGCTGGATCGGCACGCGCCTGAGCGCGCTCGGCCAGGCCATCGTCTCCGCGCTGCCCGGGCTGTTCACCGCATTCATCATCCTGTTGCTGGGGCGACTGGTCGCGCAGGCGGTGCGGATCACGTTCCACGGTGTGGAATCCGGTCGCTTTCAGGTGCTTGGCATCGACCAGCAACTGGCCGAGCCGACGCGCAAGATCGTCACGGCCATCGTGTGGCTGTTCGCCATCGCGATGGCGTACCCGTACCTGCCCGGCGCGGAGACGGACGCCTTCAAGGGCTTGAGCGTGTTCGTCGGCCTGATGGTGTCGCTGGGCGCGTCCAGCGTGGTGGCGCAGGCGGCGGGCGGGTTCACGCTGCTGTATTCGCGCACGATGCTGCCAGGCGATGTGGTGCGCATCGACGAGACCGAAGGCGTCGTGCAGCAGATCGGGCTGTTCACCACGCGCCTGCGCACGCCGCTGGGCGTGGAGGTGAGCTATCCCAACAGCGTCGTCCTCGGCGGAAAGCTGCAGAACTTCTCGCGTAGCCCCGACGGTCCGGGCATGTGGTTGGAAGCGACGGTGACCATCGGCTACGACTCGCCCTGGCGACAGGTGCACCGCTTGCTTCTGCAGGCCGCGGAGCGGACGCAGGGCGTCCAGACGACGCCGCGCGCATTCGTGGCGCAGACCGCGCTGTCGGACTTCTACGTGGAGTACGTGCTGCGTGCGCGCATTCTGGATGTGCAGCGCCGATGGCCGATCCGCAGCGAACTGCACGCCAATATCCAGGACGCCTTCAACGAAGCCGGCGTACAGATCATGTCGCCCAACTACGAGGCCGATCCGGAAGGCGCGAAGATCGTGCCGAAGCAATGGTGGGAGGGGCGGCCACAGGATGCGGGCGAGGGCTGACGCGGCGAGTGTGAATGCGCTCAGGGGGCGCCGCCCATTGCTCACCGGGCGCGCACCGGCAGGGGGCTAGATTCCGGCAGCGGGCTCGGTTGCGAACGTGCACTCGTGCCACGCAAGGACCGTCCGACGTTCCGTGAGCCGGGAGACGCATGCGTCCGCTTCTCCATATCCTGCCCGATGTGCGCATCGCGACGCTGGTGCTGGTGCTGGCGCCGGGCATCGCGCACGCGGAAGACGTGGCGGCGATGCAGGACCCCGTACCTGCGCTCGCGCCCGAACCGCCCGCGGATTCCGGCGGCCACCGCTTCTTCCTGTGGACCGACACCAGTCTGTCGGTTCTGCCGTATGGCACGGGCTTCGAAGTTGATCCGAAGGAGCAGACCACCTTCACCATCGAACACGCGCACGAGTCGAAGATCGGCGACTTCTTCGGCTTCATCGATTTCACCCACTTTCACGGCGCAGGCCAAGGGCCTGACGAAACCTGGTACGCCGAATTCGGTCCACGCCTGAGCATCGGCAAGATCTCCGGCAGGGAGATCTCGGGCCATCTGTTCCGCTGGAGCGCGTTCGAGCTGAAGGACGTACTGCTGGCCATGCAATACGAGCGTGGCAAGGATCCCGACGTGGCCGAAGCGGCGCTGGTGGGCCTGGGCCTCAACCTCGACGTGCGCGAGGCGGGGTTCCTCGGTGGACTGGGCAGGTTCAACTACGTGCAGGTGAACTTCTACGGCCGCTCGGAGCTGACCGAGGGCACGCGCAACGGGTTCCATGACATGCAGGTGACGATGGTCGCCAGCTATCCGTTCAAGGTCGGACGTGCCGACTGGCTGCTGGACGGCTATTTCGACTGGGTGGTCGGTTTCGGTTCCGAACAATGGAGCTACCACCTCAACCCGCAGCTGACCACGGACCTGGGCGCGCTGGTGTGGGACGTGCCGAAGACGTTCTACGCCGGTGTGGAAATCGACCTGTGGTGGAACAAGTACAAGATCCCCAGTTCATCGGCGTTCGACACCAACCAGCAGGCGATCAGCCTGCTGTTCAAGTACCACTTCTGAACGGGCCGCAGCCCGGCCCTGCGCTCTAGCAAGGTCCGCGCCAGCCGCGTTGGTTCTGGCATTACGGCCGACGAATGGTGCCTCGCCCACCGCTCCCGCGGGTCTGACCCCTGAGACGCGTGGGGCCAAGGGCCAATTTCGGACGTGTTCACCCCAAGCCTACGCTCCGTGACGGTGCCGCGCGGAAGCGCGCGTGCGTGCGCGGCGCGTGCCAGCCGCCGTTCCCTTTTGCTTCCCCC
This sequence comes from Lysobacter stagni, assembly GCF_030053425.1. Taxonomy (NCBI): domain Bacteria; kingdom Pseudomonadati; phylum Pseudomonadota; class Gammaproteobacteria; order Lysobacterales; family Lysobacteraceae; genus Lysobacter; species Lysobacter stagni. Next base: position 1,473,468 of record NZ_JASGBI010000001.1, read on the forward strand.
CGGAGCAACACCATGAACCAGAACGCCGAATCGCAGACCGACCTTTCCAATGTGCTGGTCGCTGCATCGATCCGCGCCGACCAGTGGCGTCAGCTCAATGCCACTGCGCGCCAGTGGGCGACGCAGGGCAACGGCAAGCTTCGCGATGCCTGTGCCGGACTGTTGGCGCACGTCCAGCGCATCGAGCATTGCTGGGCCTATCCGGGCGAACGCCTCCTGGGTGCGGTCCGCGAAGCGCTCGAGGACGGCGACGCGCCGCTCTTCGCACGACTGGTCCAGAAGGTGTCTTCCGCGATCCTCTCGGGCGACTACCGTCGCGATGAACAGGCATGGGACATCACCGAGGCCCCCGACCGCGCGGTCCTGGATGCGCTGCCGCCGGACATCACCGGCACGCAGGACAAACCGTACTTCGAAGTGCTGGTGGTCACGCCCAGCGACCCGGGGCAATGGCTGCGCGCGAAGGACGAGATGCGGCGCATGCGTCGTCCGGACGACGCGTTCCAGTATGCGGTGGTGCACGTGGGCAGCTTCGAGGATGCAGCGCTGGCGGTGATGGTGAACACCGACCTTCAGGCGGTGATCCTGGTGGACGGCTTCTCGTACAACTCGCGCCACGACATCCCCGACCTGAAGGAATTCCTCGGGCGGCACCTGACCATCGACAAGGACGAGATCAAGCCGGGGACGCTGGCCACGTCGCTGGCCGCCCAGATCCGCGAGTACCGCCCGGAGCTGGACCTGTACCTGCTGTCCGACCGCTCGCCCGAGCTGCTGGCCGGCAGCGACGAGGCCGCACCGATGCGACGCGTGTTCCACCATGTCGAGGAGCCGATGGAGATCCATCTGGCGATCCTGGATGGCATCAAGGACCGCTACGAGACGCCGTACTTCGACAACCTGAAGAAGTACGCGCTGCGACCCATCGGTACCTTCCACGCGCTGCCCATCGCGCGCGGCAAATCCATCTTCGGATCCAACTGGATCCGCGACATGGGCCACTTCTACGGCACCAACATCCTGTTCGCCGAGTCCTCCGCCACCACGGGCGGTCTGGACAGCCTGCTGGAGCCCACCGGCACCATCAAGCGCGCGCAGGAGGCAGTGGCACGCGCGTTCGGCGCCAAGCGTGCCTACCTGGGTACCAACGGCACCTCGACGTCGAACAAGATCGTGGTGCAGGCCATCTGCAAGCCGGGCGACATCGTCATCGTCGACCGAAACTGCCACAAATCGCATCACTACGGATTCGTGCTGAGCGGCGCGCAGCCGTATTACGTGGAGGCCTTCCCGCTCACGCAGTACTCGATGTACGGCGCGGTGCCGTTGCGCACCATCAAGCAGGCGCTGCTCGACTGCGCGGCCGGCGGAAAGCTGGACCGGGTGAAGGTGATCGACCTCACCAACTGCACCTTCGACGGCCACATGTACAACCCGCGCCGGGTGATGGAGGAATGCCTGGCGATCAAGCCGGACCTGACCTTCCTGTGGGATGAGGCGTGGTTCGGTTTCGCGCGGTTCAATCCGCTGCACCGCCGGCGCAGCGCGATGGGTGCGGCGGCGGCGCTGACGAAGCGGTATCGCAGCAAGGCGTACCGCGAGGAGTACGAAGCCTGGAAGGCCAAGCGTGGCGATCGCGACCTGACCGATCCGGCGTCGCTCGACGAGCATGGCCTGCCGGACCCGGACAAGGTCCGCATCCGCGTGTACCAGACCAACTCCACGCACAAATCGATGTCGGCCTTCCGGCAGGGATCGATGATGCTGGTGTGGGACGACGACTTCCACCAGGTCGAAGGACCGTTCGAAGAGGCGTTCTTCGCACACACCTCGACCTCGCCCAACCTGCAGCTGATCGCGTCGCTGGACCTGGCGCGCCGGCAGATGGAACTGGAAGGCTACGCGCTGACCATGCGCATGACCGACCTGGCGCTGAAGATCCGCAGCGCCATCAACAAGCATCCGCTGATCTCGAAGTACTTCCGTGTCGCCACGCCGGAAGACATGATTCCAGCGGAGTACCGCGAGTCGGGACTCAAGGATTACGGCCCGCCCAACTCAAGCTGGGGCGCGGCCGCGGATGCGTGGTCCGGGGACGAGTTCGCACTCGACCCCACGCGCCTCACCTTGATCTGCGGCGCGGCCGGGTTCGACGGTACGCAGTTCAAGGGGCTGCTGGCCGAGCGCTTCGACATCCAGATCAACAAGACCTCGCGCAACAGCATCCTGGTCCAGACCAACATCAACAACACGCACAGCGATGCGGCGCTGCTGATCAAGGCGCTGGCGGACCTGTCGCGCGAGATCGAGTCGCGGCTGTCGCAGGAAGGCGCTGTCGGCCAGCAGGTGTTCGCCGATCGGGTGAAGTCGCTGATGACCGACGTCCCCGACCTGCCGAACTTCAGCCGCTTCCACGACTCGTTCCGTGACGACCCCAAGGGCGTCGCGAACGAAGGCCACATGCGGCCAGCGTTCTTCATGGCCTACGAGGAAGCCAACTGCGAGTTCGTGAAGCTGGGCAGCGAGGAGGTCGACAAGCGGCTGCGCGACGGGCCGGAAATGGTGTCGGCCAACTTCGTGATTCCGTATCCACCGGGCTTTCCGATCATGGTGCCGGGGCAGGTCATCACCGCCGACACCATTGCCTTCATGCGCAAGCTGGACGTGAAGGAGATCCACGGCTACCACGCCGCAGTGGGCATCAAGCTGATCAAACCTTCCGTACTGGCCGGTCGACGCGCCAGTTCCACGCAGTGATCGCTTCAGGACTTCCGGAGGCAACCGTCATGCAAGCGTTCTTCCAGTTCCTGGCCGACAACCCGTACATCCTGCTGTTCTTCACCGTGGGAATGGCGGTACTGGTCGGCAAGTTCTCGGTAAAGGGATACGGCCTTGGCATGGTGGCCGCGGCTGTCGTGGTGGGCGCGGCGCTGGCAACCTGGGCCTCGACCTATGGCGTGAAGCTGCAGCTGGACAACTTCGCCAAGTCGCTCTTCTACTACCTCTTCATGTACGGCGTTGGCCTGCGCGTGGGCCCGGCGTTCTTCAACGCGCTGAAGAAGGACGGCATCACCTTCACCATCCTGGCGGTGATCTGTTCGTTCCTCGGCCTGGGGCTGGTGGTGCTCATGTCGAAGTGGCTCGCTCTGCCGCCGGGTTCCGCGGGTGGCGTGCTGGCCGGTTCGCAGACGATGTCCGCCGCCATCGGCACCGCCGAGATGGCGATGGAGCAGGGCGCGTACAAAGTGCCTGCAGGAACCACCGCCGAACAGGTGTCGGGCATGATCGCGCTGGGTTACGGCGTGACCTACATCTGGGGCACGGTCGGCATCATCCTGATCTGCAAGTACCTGCCGCGCTGGTGGGGCGTGGATGCGCGCAAGGCCGCCCTGGAGTACGAACAGGAGCACGGCGTGCGCAATGTCGATGACGCCGCGCTGACCGGCTATCGCGGCGGTGGCCTGCGTGCGTACCGGCTGGACAACGCGCAGACGGCGGGGCAGAGCATCGCGCAGTTCCGCAAGACGTACCCGCAGTACCGCATCGTCAACGTGCGGCGCGGCGAGGATTCCCTCGGGGCGGCACCCGACCTGGTGCTGCAGCGCGGCGACGTGATCGCCCTGGGCGGCAAGCTCGAGGACCTGACCGCCAACCTCGGGTTGCTCGGTGTCGAGATCGACGATCCGAAGGCGCTGAACGTGCCGCTGGATCAGGCCGAGATCCTGGTGACGGAAAAGGAGTTCGTGGGCAAGCCGCTGCGCACGCTGGCCGCCGAGGATTTCGCGGGCCAGTTGCAGGTGACGCGCCTGGAGCGTTCCGGCGAGCCGATCCCGGTCGGCGCGGAAACCGAACTCAAGCGTCTGGACGTGCTGTTCGTCACCGGCCTCAAGGGCGCCGTGGACAAGGCGGCCGGCCTGCTGGGCAAGATCGCGCGGCCGAGCACGTCGACCGACCTGCTCACGCTGTCGGCCGGCATGGTGCTGGGTCTGCTGATCGGCAAGATCAACGTGCCGGTGGGCGACTTCTCCGTGGGCCTGGGCAATGCCGGCGGCCTGCTGCTGTCGGGCATCTTCGTCTCGTCGATCGTGTCGCGCCTGCGCTACTTCGGCAGCACGCCGAATGCGGCTCGCAACATCCTCGAAGACCTCGGCCTGGTGACCTTCATCGCCATCGTCGGCATCAACGCCGGCGCGACGCTGCTGGAGCAGCTCACCGGTTCCATCGCGCTGAAGATCTTCCTCGCCGGCTTCGTGGCCAGCACGATCCCACCCTTCATCACCTGGGCCATCGGATATCACTTCTTCAAGATCAATCCGGCCGTGCTGATGGGCGGCGTGGCGGGCTCGCGCTCGCACTCCGGCCCGGCACGCGAGGCGGCCAAGGAGATCGGCAGTACGGTGCCGTGGGTGGGCTTCCCGGTGGGCTATGCCATCTCCGGCGTGCTGTACACGGTGTTCGGCTACTTCGCGATGGTCCTGTCGCAGTAGCGGGAAAGGAGGCGACATGAATGCTGTTCGATGGGAACTCGGGTGGCCGGCACGCGTGCCGGCCCTGGCCACCGGCCTGTTGGCACTTGCCCTTGCCGCCGCCCTCGCCCCCATGCAGGCGCATGCACAGGTCGCCGCGCCTGCGCCTGTGCCCGCGCCGGAAGTGGAAGTCGACGACGTCGAGCAGGTGCCTACCTCCGTCGAGCAGGGCCAGACGCCGCTCGGCGAAGCCTTCGCGCCGCGCGATCACGCCGCGTGGGTACGCGAAACGCGGCGCAAGGCGTTCCAGGACACCAAATGGGACCTGCAGGCGCGCTCGTTCTACCTGGGACGCGACAAGTACGACAACAGCGAGAGCGAGGCCTGGGCGCTGGGCGGATCGCTCGGCTTCAAGACGGGCTACTTCCGCGAACGCTTTGCCTTCGGAGCGACCGGCTATACCTCGCAGAAACTCTACGGCCCCGAGGACAAGGACGGCACGACGCTGCTGAAGCCGGGCCAGGAAGGCTACACCGTGCTGGGCGAGGTTTACGGCGAGTTCCTGCTCAACCAGGACACACGGCTGACCATCGGGCGTCGCGGCTTCGACACGCCCTACATCAACCGCAACGATGTCCGGATGACGCCCAACACGTTCCAGGCGATCGCGGTGCAGGGTCTGTATGGCGGCGATGACGGTCGGCCGGAATGGCGCGTGGGTGGCGGCTACTTCGACGAGATCAAGGAGCGCAACTCGGACGAGTTCGTGTCCATGGCGGAGGATGCGGGCGCGCCCGACGGCGTGGAACGCGGCGTCTACGCGCTGGGCGCCAACTTCAAGACCGGCGATTTCCAGATCGGTGCCATCGACTACTACAGCAACGACATCATCAACATCTTCTACACCGAGGCACGGTACGGCATCGCCCTGAACGACAAGTGGAAGCTGGCGTTGGCGGCGCAGTATTCCGACCAGACCAGCACCGGCGACGAACTGCTGCGCGGCACGGATTTCTCCTCCGACCAGTGGGGCGCGAAGGCGGAGCTGTCCTACGGCGGCGCGCTGTTCACCACCGCCTACACGCGCGCTGGCGGCGACACCAACATGCAGAACCCGTGGAGCGGCTACCCCGGCTACACCAGCGTGCAGGTCGAGGACTTCAACCGCGACGGCGAGTCCGCGTGGCTGCTGCGCGCGGGCTACACGTTCAAGGCGATCAAGGGCGCAAGCGTCTACGCGCTGTACGTGGATGGCAGCGATCCGCAGTCGCCGACCGAGTACGCCAAGAACGAATACGACCTCAACTTCCAGTGGGCGATCCCGGATGGCTTCCTGAAGGGCCTGCTGGTGCGGATGCGATACGCACGCGTGTCGCAGAGCGATCCCGCCGATTCCGATCTCGAGGACGTGCGCATCATGATCTTCTACGATCCGCCGAAGCTCTGACGCGGTTACAACCGGCATGGCGTGGTTCGCGCAGGTGCTGTCGCGCTACCCGGAACTGGGCATCTACCTCGTGCTGGGCCTGGGATTCTGGCTGGGCCGGGTACGCTTTCGCGGCTTCGTGCTGGGCGGCGTCGCCGGTTCGCTCCTCGTCGGACTGGTGCTTGGCGCGTGGTTCGCGGTTCCGGTGTCGGCAGCGGCCAAGTCGCTGGCGTTCCTGTTGTTCCTGTTCGGCATCGGCTATGAGGTCGGGCCCAGTTTCACCGCGATGAAGGGACTGGGCTGGCGGCTGGCTGCGCTGGGCGTGTTCATGCCCGTGGTGGGCCTGGCGACGGCGTGGGCCGTGGCGCGCGCTGCATCGCTGGATGCGGGCCTGGCGGCGGGCATGCTCAGTGGCGCGCTGACACAGTCGCCGGCGATGGGCACCGCGACCGAAGCGCTGCATGCATTGCCCATGGACGACGCGACGCGCGATGTGCTGCTGGCGCATGTCGGCGTCGCCGGAACGCTGTGCTACCTGTTCGGCGCGATCGGCCTGATCCTGATGTGCACCGCCATCGGGCCGCGCCTGCTGGGCATCGATCTGCGCAGCGCCTCGCGCGAGCTGGAGTCCGAGTACGGAATCGCCCGTCGCAGCCAGGGCGTGCAGGCCGCGTGGCAGCCATTCGAGACGCGTGCCTACCGCGTGCCAGCAGGTGCGGCGATCGAGGGGCGTCGCGTCGAGGAAGCCGAACGGCTCGTCGCCGACTCGCGCCTGTTCGTGCACCGCATCCGCCGCAACGGTGAACTGATGGAGCCCGTGCCGGGCATGGCCATCGAGGCCGGCGACCTGCTGGCCATCGCCGGCCGGCGCGAAGTGCTGGTCAACGTGATCGGCGAGCGTGCCGTGGAAGTCGAGGACCGCGAACTGCTGGAGATTCCGATCGCGTCCCACGAGGTGTTCGTGTCGAAGACGCGCTGGGTGGGTGCGACGCTGGAGCAGATCGCTATCTCGGACGAGATGCGCGCGGTGTTCCTGCGTCGCATCCTGCGGCGCGGCCAGGAAATTCCGATCGGTGCGCGCACGACGATCCAGCGCGGCGACCGGTTGCTGCTGGTCGGGCACGAGCGCGCGGTGCTGCGCGCGGCGGCAGGACTGGGCGAGGTGATCCTTCCCACCGACACCACCGATTTCGGGGTGGTCGGCCTGGCGGTGTTCATCGGCGGCCTGGCGGGCGTGGTTCTGGCGGTGCCGGTGGGGCGCATCACGCTGAGCCTGGGCACGAGTGTCGGCGTGTTGCTGGCGGGCATCGTGACCGGTCAGTTGCGTGCGCGGCGCCCGTCGTTCGGCCGCATTCCCGACGGTGCGGTAAAGCTGATGCAGGTCTTCGGCCTGGGCAGCTTCGCAGCGATGGTGGGGCTTGGCGCGGGCCCGCATTTCGTTTCCGCGGTGCGCGCATCGGGCATCGCGCTGCCGCTGGGCGGTGCGATCGTGACGCTGACGCCGCCGCTGCTGGCGCTGTGGTTCGGGCGCAAGGTGCTGCGCCTGCATCCGGTGCTGTTGCTGGGGGCGATCTGCGGCGGGCAGACCTCCACCACCGCGCTGTCCGTGCTGCAGGAGAAGTCCGGAAGTTCCATCGCCGTGCTGGGCTACTCCGGCGCCGTTCCGGTCGCGCACGTGTTCCTGACCACGTGGGGTGCGGTGATGGTGCTGTTGTTCCATTGAGGTGATGCCATGATCGAGCGCATGCGCCAATGGCGCCGGTTCGTCTCGGACGCCTTGTTCGAACGCGGTGGTCTGAAGCTGGTCTTCGAGCACGCGCGCAACCTGGTCGTGGCGACGTTGATCATCGCGGCCGGGCTGGAGGCCAGCCATGGTTCGCGGAAGATCGCGCTGGCCATGGATGCCTTCATCATCGGCAACCTGGTGGCGCTGGTCGGACTGGCACTGCTGGTGCTCAACTTCCTGGACGGGCTGCGCCTGCTCACGCGCCTGAACGCTCCGCGCCTGCTGCAGTGGCTGCTGGCGCTGACCTATGTGGTGTTCTCCTGGCGCGTGGCGCAGCTGGTGCTGATGTTCCGCAGCCATCCGGTCTGAACGACCCCGGTGGGGTCCATGTTGCAGTGCCTCAATGTTCCCGGGGCGCTGCCGATATCCCGTACGTATATCGGGACCCCCACATGTTCATCATCATCGGCTTCATCGTCGTGCTCGGCAGCGTGCTCGGCGGATTCGTGCTGTCGCACGGGAAGATCGGCGCACTGTGGCAGCCGTACGAGCTGCTCATCATCGGCGGCGCCGCGTTCGGCGCGTTCCTGGTGGCCAACCCGATCAAGGTCGTGAAGGCCTGCGTGGGCGGCATCCCGCGCCTGCTGAAGGGCGCCCATTACAAGAAGAGCGACTACGTCGACATCCTGGCGATGCTCTACGACGTGCTGATGAAGGCGCGCCGCGAGGGCATGATGGCCATCGAGCGCGACGTGGACGACCCCGCCTCCAGCGAGCTGTTCTCGCGTTATCCGAAGCTGCAGGCGGACACGCGCCTGATGGAGTTCACCACCGACTGCCTGCGCCTGATGGTCAGCGGCAACTTCGAGCCGCACGAGCTCGAACAGGTGCTGGACATCGAGCTGGAGACGCACACGAAGGAAGCCAACGAGCCTTCGCATGCGCTGCAGGTGCTGGCCGATTCGTTGCCGGGCTTCGGCATCGTCGCGGCCGTGCTGGGCATCGTGATCACCATGGCTTCGATCGGCGGCGAAGCGGCGGAGATCGGCAAGCATGTGGCCGGCGCGCTGGTCGGCACGTTCCTGGGCATCCTGCTGGGCTACGGCTTCGTCGGCCCGCTGGCGACGGCGATGCACCACCACGCACAGGAAGAAGCCAAGGCGTTCGAAATCATCAAGATGGCGCTGGTGTCCAGTCTGCGCGGCTACTCGCCGAGCGTGGCGGTGGAGTTCGCGCGCAAGCTGCTGTTCTCCGACATGCGCCCGGCCTTCAGCGACCTCGACGCCCACCTGCGGGCCAACAAGCGCTGACATGGCCGCCAACCGCGAACGCCCGCTGATCATCCTGCGCCCGGTCAAGCGGGTCGTGGCCGGCCATCACGGCGGCGCCTGGAAAGTGGCGTACGCGGATTTCGTCACCGCGATGATGGCGTTCTTCCTGGTGATGTGGCTGGTTGGCATCACCGACAAGCAGCAACGCGCCGCGATCTCCGAATACTTCAAGAACCCCAGTGCCGTGCCGGGCCGCTCGCTGAAACCCGCGCCGGGCGCCAACGGGCCGGGCGGCGCGGCCGACCGTCTCATTCCCACGACCAGCGCCGTGGCGGTCGCGGGCGGCCACGGCGCGGAGTTCGGCGCGCGCGAACCGATGAAGATCACGCCGCAGGCCGCCAAACAGGCGGCGCGCGAAGAAGAAAAAAGGCGACTGGACGCGCTCAAGCGCACGCTGGAGGAAGCGGTCGAACGCAGCCAGGCGCTGGCGCCGTTCAAGGACCAGTTGATGATCGACCTCACGCCGGAAGGGCTGCGCATCCAGATCGTCGATCGCCTTAACCGACCGATGTTCGACTCGGCCAGCGCACGCCTGAAGGACTACGCGCACAAACTGCTGGGCGAGCTGGGCAAGCTGCTCAACGATGGCCACCACAGCATCGCGCTGAGCGGACACACCGACGAGATGCCGTTCCACGCGCTGGGCGGTTACGGCAACTGGGAACTGTCGGCCGAGCGCGCCAATGCCGCGCGTCGTGCGCTGGTGGAAGGTGGGCTGGAAGAGGTGCGCGTGTCGCGCGTGGTCGGCCTGGCGGCATCGGTGCCGTTCGACAGGACCGATCCGCGCGCGGCGATCAACCGCCGCATCAGCATCGTGGTGCTCAACACGGAGAACGACTCGACGTTGCCGGAAGCCGCACCATCGCACCTGCCGACGCCGCGTGCGCCGGCACCGGGCTCTTCACCGGTGGAACCGGTGCGTGTGGTGGCGGGAACACCGGAAACGGCGCCCTCGCACGGCTGAGGTGTGGGCTCAGGCCTGGCAGCCGCAGCCGGTCGAGGGCTTAGCGCACATCGGCGGAACCATCCACTCCTCGCGCCAGGCCTTGGTGGATGGGGACAGCCGGATCACGGCACTGCGCGCACCGATGTACCAGCGCCCCTGACGGCGCACCAGCGAGGCGGGATACACCTGGCCCCAATGCCGGTTGGTGTGCAGTCGCGTGGCCGCCAGCGTGCGCAGGTCCACCTGCGTCATGCCGGTGCCCGTCACCAGTGTCCACGTGCTGTCCTGGGCCACGGCAGCACCCGGCGCCTCGCCCAGGTCGAGTGCCTTGTCGATCTGCCAGCGCGTCGCGCCCTGACGCTGCATGCGGTAGATCTCGCCACGGTCGAGTTGCGGCTGTCCCGTCGCGATGTAGACGTCGCCGCGGAACTGCGTGAAGGCGATGGCGTTGGCGCGCAACAGCTCCACCCGTTCGCGACCCGAGTCCGACACCCATTCCACCGTGCCCACGAACTCACCGCGGTTGCTGCCCACCAGGCGACCGCCCCCGGGCAGGGCCATGGCGAGATCCGGATGGCGCGAGGCATCGCTGGCGAACAACAGCTCACCGTGCGTACCGGTGCGCACGGTCCAGTCGTATTGCGATTGGTTGGCGCAGGTCCATTCGCGTTCGTTCGCGGGCGGTGCGACCGCCGTCCACGCGTTCGGCGGCGCACCGGTGGCCGCCGCGAACGCGACGGACCAGGCGAGCGCGCCGGTCATGAAAGTCCACATGTCGTGCCCCCGGGCACGGATTCCCCTGCGACCAGCCTACGCCGCCGCCGCGGCGTGCGATGCGGCAAGTCGATGGCCGTCGCGATGGCGGCGACGGGCGGCGGCGAAACGGCATCACATCGCACTTATGGGCGGGGTCTATGATCCATCGGCGCGCGATGTCCAGCGGTGTCCATTTCCCCGGGAGAGTCCCATGAGCGAGCACGTCTACAAGTCACTCGAACTGACCGGTTCCTCGAAGAGCAGCAGCGACGACGCGATCCGCCGCGCCATCGAACGCGCATCCGAGACGGTCCGCAACATCAAGTGGTTCCATGTGCAGGACGTGCGCGGACACGTCGAGGACGGCAAGATCGCGCACTGGCAGGTGACCATCAAGATCGGATTCACCCTGGAATGAGCGAGGCGAATCAGCGCGGCCTCATCGAAGACTGCCTGCGCGCCTGCGGCTGAGGCGCGCGCCGGCAGGCGCTTCTAGCCTTGAGCTGGATTCAACGAAGCCTTGCCAAAGCATCGCTTTTTCAACGCTCAGGAACGGCCTAACTTTCATTCCACCTCAAGTGGCAAAGGGAGTCGGCCGTGAATATCTACACCGGATTGCTGTTCCAGCAGGGCTATATCCAGGACCCCGCGCTGGCGCTGTCGCTGTCGGACGAACAGGCGCAAGGCGAGCGCGTGGAAGAAGTGGCGGCGACGCAGGCGCCGGAGCCCAGGCGCGAACGTCGTGGCGTGTGCGCGACCTTCCACAGTCACGCTGTGTCGATGGTGTGCGGCGCCACCGCGCTGTCGCCGTTCCGCTGAGCGCGGTCATGATCGCCCGGCTGTGGCATGGCATCACGCTGGCCGAGCAGGCGGAGGCATATCTGGCCTTCCTGCGCGACCGTGCGGTGCCGGACTATCGCCGCACGCCGGGCAACCGCTCGGTCAGCCTGATGCACCGCGTGGAAGGTCGGGTGGCGCACTTCCTGGTGCTCACGCATTGGGACAGCCTGCACGCGATCGAGGCCTTCGCAGGCACCGATGTGCAACGCGCGCGCTACTACCCGGAAGACGACGCCTTCCTGCTCGAGTTCGAACCGACCGTGGTGCATTACCGCGTCGACGAGGCCGCACCGCAGGCCTGAACACCCGCGCCTCTGCCACACTGTGGCGGGGGCGTCGGGGGGGCGACATGCACGCGGTGGAACGGTGGTTCGGCGAAGGGTTCGACACATTGCATCCGCGGCTGCGCGAACTGCACCGTCGCGGTAGCGTGCTGCGCGGCGAGGTGGTCGTGACATTCGGTGCGGGACTTTCCGGATGGATCGGGCGTCGCCTCGCGCGGCGCATGGGCGCGCCGGACCGGGCGTGCACGACGGAACTTCGCGTCGACCTGCACGCCGATAACGAGGTGTTGCATTGGCACCGAACCTTCGGTGGCACGAAGACGATGCTCTCGCGCTTCGTGCCCGTGGGTGCGTGGCCCGATGGCCATTGGCTGGAAACGACGGGCCCGTTGCGCCTGGCGCTGTCGGTGGACACCGCCAGCGGCGGTTGGCGATGGTGCACGCGCAGAGCATGGCTGCATGGGCTGCGCGTGCCGCTGGCGGTACTGCCGCGCGTGCAGGCGGGCAAGCGCATCGATGACGCCGGTGGCTATGTGTTCGAGGTGTCGGTGTCGTGGCCGCTGCTGGGAACGCTGTTCGCCTATAGCGGCCGACTCGCCGCCGATCCGGTTACCTGACCGATCACGCGACCGCGACGTTGCCACGGCCAACCTGCCTGCATCCGATGTTGCGGGTGCCGCCGGGAGAGTTTCATGCCGCGATGGCCGATGTTCGCGTTGCTGCTGCTGATGGGCTGCGCGCCCGTGCGGGCGGGCGGCGACGAGAACGCATCGGTCGCGCAGCTGGACCTGCAGCGCTATGCCGGGCAGTGGTACGAGATCGCACATCTTCCGATGTTCTTCCAGCGCCACTGCGTGGCGGATATCACCGCGACCTATACGCCGCGCACCGACGGCACCGTGGGTGTGCGCAATGCGTGCCGGATCAAGGATGGAACGATGGATGTGTCGCAGGGCATCGCGCGCCCCGTCGCTGGCGAGGCGGGACAGCTGGAGGTGCGCTTCGCGCCGGACTGGCTCTCATGGCTGCCGCTGGTATGGGCCGACTACTGGGTGATCGACCTGGACCCGGAGTACCGCTGGGCGGTGGTGGGCGGACCGGACCGCGAGCATCTTTGGGTGCTCTCGCGCTCGCCGCGCATGAACCATGCGTTGTTCCAGCGCCTGAAGGCGCGCGCCGCGGCGAAGGGCTACAACCTGCGCGAGCTGAAGGTGATGGCCCCGCTGACGCCCTGAACGCGCGCGCGCGGCCGCAGCCGTCCTAAAATGCCATTCCGTTCGACGCGTCCGCAGGCAGGCACCATGTCACGCAATTCCAAGGTCAAGCGCGACGCGCGCAAGAAGAAGGAGCCGGCCCGGCCGATCCGCCGCCTGGGGGCTTCATTGCAGCCGCACGCCCAGCTACTCGACGAGAACGACACCGCCGTCGGCGGCGTGGGCTGGCGCGACGGCGAGTGGTTGCTGGTGCTGGGTGGGCAGGTGGTCGCGCGCAGCGAAAGCGCCGCGATGGCCCTGGCGATGCTCAAGCACGTGGTTGCCGTGCAGGCCAGCGCCGATCGCGACCTGCGCCTGGAAGCTTCGCCCCCGTTGCTCACTGCGGCCAGCCGCGAAGCCGAGGGCCTGGGCCACACGCTGGAGGAATACCTCGCCGTGCTGGAACAGGAACGCCTGGAGCGCGCCCTCGGCGCGCCGGTAGCAACCACGCCGTCTGCTTCGACGCACTGACCACGCGCGCTGGCCGGCGCGCGTCGCCGCCCGCGTTGCCCAAGGCAGCGGGCACGCATCGGAGGCCGGTCATGCGCAGCCGTTCAATGCGGTGGTGGTTGATGGTGATGGTCTGCGCCTGCGGCGTCGCGATGGCGCAGGACCTGCGCCCGGATTCGCTCAAGCAGTACGGCGGCACCTATTCGCCCGCCTGCGGCGATGTCTCCGCGCCCCGCGTGCGCATTTCCGCCGAAGGACTGGAGATCGCGCACGGCACGCGCACCCTGCGCACGCCGGCACGCATGGATTCGTACACCAGCTTCGGCGCCGCGCCGACGTCGCCCGTGCCGGAGGGCTATCGCGTGGAGTTCATCGGCGATGATTTCTCGCTGTACGTGTTCGAAGACGCCAAGGGCCTGCACGTTCCGTTGCAGGACTTCGTTCCGGCCGCGCTGGCGGTCGTCGGCGCCAACGGCATGAAGGCGCGCTTCGCCCGCTGCGAACGCTGAGGCGTTCACGTCGCCTTCGCATCGCGCGCCGGGGGTGAAGTGCGCGCACGCTTGCGCCATGCTGTGCGCATCGTCAACGGCGTACCGGAGCGGTGGCATGGAACTGGGCATGGTCGGACTGGGGCGGATGGGCGCCAACATGGCGCAACGCCTGGTGCAGCACGGACACCGCGTGGTGGGTTTCGATCCCGGGCCGCAGGCGCGCGAACAGGCCTCGCAGCGCGGCATCGATGCGGTCGGCAGTCTTGACGAACTGGTGGATGCACTGGCCGCGCCGCGCGCGATCTGGCTGATGGTGCCCGCGGGCGAGACGGTGGATCGCACGCTGGCCGAACTGCGTCCGCGGCTGGCCGCCGGCGATGTGGTGATCGACGGCGGAAATTCGTACTACCAGGACACCGTGCGCCGTGCGAAGGAACTGGCCGTGGACGGCATCGCCTACGTCGATTGCGGCACCAGCGGCGGTGTGTGGGGCCTGGCGGAAGGCTACAGCCTGATGGTGGGCGGCGACGAAGCCGCGGTGGAACGGCTTCGTCCAGTGTTCGAAGCACTGGCGCCGGCGCCCGATCGCGGCTGGGGCCGCGTGGGTCCCAGCGGTGCGGGCCACTTCACCAAGATGGTCCACAACGGCATCGAGTACGGAATGATGCAGGCCTACGCCGAGGGCTTCGCCATCATGGAGCGCAAGCACGAGTTCGGCCTGGACGTGGCGCGCATCGCCGAGATCTGGCGCCACGGCAGCGTCGTGCGTTCGTGGCTGCTCGACCTCAGCGCCAACGCGCTGCAACGCAATCCCACGCTGGACGGCATCGCACCGTTCGTGGCCGACTCCGGCGAGGGGCGTTGGACCGTGGCCGAAGCCATCGCGCTGGATGTCTCCGCGCCGGTGATCACGCTGTCGTTGCTGGAGCGCCTGCGTTCGCGCGAGGGCGACTCCTTCGCGGACAAGCTGCTGGCCGCCATGCGCGGCGAGTTCGGCGGCCACGCCATCCGCCATTCGTGACGCCGCCGGTCGGCGCGCGGCATGACGCGCCGCCGCATCGACTTAGGCTGACGACGGGCAATCGCGCCCGGAGGGGAGACCGCCTCATGACGACTGTGGCCGCTTCGCGTCCCGCCAGCTACTGGCTGATCGCAGTGTTCGCGCTGTTGTGGAATCTGCTGGGCGTGGCGATGTTCTGCATGCAGTTCATGGCGACACCGGAGCAGATCGCCGCCATGCCACCGGAAACGCGGCAGGTCCGCGAGGCCCTGCCGGACTGGGTGCAGGTGGCCTATGCGGTTGCCGTCTTCGGTGGTGTGCTCGGCGGTATCGGCCTGCTGCTGAGGAAGCGCTGGGCGGCCACGTTCTTCCTGGTTTCCCTGGTCGGCCTGGTGGCGCAGTGCCTGGGCACGTTCCTGCTCACGCCGGCGTGGTCCGCGATGGGACCGTCGGGCCTCGTGTTGCCGATCGTGCTGGTGGCGATCGCGTGGTTCCTGTTGTCGTATGCGCGCCGTGCCGCGGCGCGTGGCTGGTTGTCCTGAGCGATCGCGGGTGCCGGCCAGTGGGCCGGCACCGCGCGAGAGGCATTGGCCCGCGCACGGGACGGCGCTTCCCTGATGCGATGGCTAATCGCCGTGCGACGGTGACGCTACGCTGACGGCCCGACCACTGCCGCCCGATGCCCATGGCCCTGACCACGTACCAGATCATGATCCCCACCGTGCTGCGCGCGCTGCGCAACCTTCACCATGTGTTGCAGGTGGGAGAGAAGCATGCGATCGACAACGGCATTGCGGCAGACCAGCTGCTGCAGTCGCGCCTGATCGAGGACATGTTGCCGCTGGTGCGCAACGTGCAGATCGCCACCGACACCGCGAAGAACGGCGTCGCGCGCCTGGCCGCGGTGGAGGCACTCAAGTTCGAGGACGACGAGACCACGTTCGCGCAGCTGTACGCGCGCATCGACCGCGCCATCGAGTACATCGCCACCTTCACGCCGGAGCAGCTGGACGGCAGCGAATCGCGCTCGATCACGCTGGCCACGCGCACCTGGGGTGACCTGCACTTCGAAGGCCCGGCCTACCTCAGCGACTTCATGCTGCCCAACTTCTTCTTCCACACCACCACGTGCTACGCGATCCTGCGCAAGGCCGGTGTGCCGCTGGGCAAGAAGGACTATCTCTTTCCCAGCTGAGCCTTGCGCGGTCGTGGTGAATGTGCCGGACGGGCGTGTGGAACAATGCGCGCTGCCGTCCATGACCGGTGCCGCGCATTCATGCCACCCCGTCGTCCAGGTCCACGCGATCTCAACCGAGCACTGCTGGCGCGGCAAGGGCTGCTGAAACGGCAACGCCGGGGCATCGCACCGGCATTGCACGCCTTCGGTGGATTGCAATCGCAGGAGCCCAAGGACCCGTTCGTGGCCCTTTGGTCGCGCCTGTCGGGATTCCGTGGCCAACAACTGCACGAAGCCGCTCGCAATGGCGAGATCGTGCGCGGCACCTGGCTGCGCGCGACGATCCATCTCGTGTCGGCCGACGACTACGTCGCGTTCCGCACGCGGTTGCAACCGGTCATCGATCGGGAACTCACCGCCACGCGCTGGCGCTCGATCGGAGACGGCTTCGATGAAGCGCGCGCGGAGCAGCTGGCTCGCGCGCTGCTGGAACGGGCGCCGATGAGCGCCCAGGCGCTGGGCGAGGCGCTGCAGGTGCACTTTCCGAAGGCGGACAGGTCGGCGCTGGGGCACTGGGTGCGCACGCGTGTGCCGTTGGCGATGGTGCCCGGTGACGAACGATGGGGCTGGTCGCGACCGCCACGCTTCGTGCCCGCCGACCGGTGGCTGCAACGTCCGCTCGAAATGTCCGACCTGGACACGTTGCTGCTCCAAGGCATCGCGGCGATCGGTCCGGTCACCGCCGGCGACCTGCGCATGTGGTCGGGATTGCCCGGCATCGCAGCGCGACTGGAGGCGTTGCGACCCCGACTGAAGGTGTTCCTCCTCGAAGACGGGCGCGAACTGTTCGACCTGCCCGACGCACCGCGCCCGCGCGCCGATACGCCGGCGCCGGTGCGGTTCCTGCCCGAGTTCGACAATGTCCTGTTGTCGCATGAAGACCGCTCGCGCATCGTGCCGGCTGCGCATGCGCGCCGCTTCAACCAGACCGCCAACGGGCGACGCCCCCGCGCGGTGCTGGTCGACGGCTTCGCGCGCGCCGGCTGGACCTGGACGCGCGAACGCAACCAGGCCACGCTGCAGCTGCAGCCGTACGAACGCTTCGATGCCGCCACGCGCGATGCGCTGGAGGCCGAAGCGCTGGCACTGCTGCACTTCCTCGAACCCGACGCCGCAACGCACCGCGTGCGGACGCATGCGATCTCCGGAGCACGCACATGACGCGAGGTTTCACCCGGGCCACCGTCCTCATCGCAGCGCTGCTGCTCGGCGCCTGCGCCAGTGCGCCACCGCGCGAACCGAAGGCGGAATGGCGCCCTTCGCTCAACCACAATGAGCGCAGTGCGGTGATGATCGTGGTGCACCAGACCGAGATGGAGAGCGCCGAGGCCGCGCTGCTCACGCTGCAGACGCGCAATTCCACCGGCCGGGTCAGCGCGCACTACCTGATACGCGACGATGGCGGCCTGTACCAGCTGGTCGCCGAAAGCGATCGCGCATGGCACGCGGGTGCCTCGCGCTGGGGCGGGGTGACCGACATCAACTCGGCGTCCATCGGCATAGAGCTGGACAACGACGGCGTGGAGCCGTTCAGCGATGCGCAGATCACGGCACTGCTGAAGCTGCTGGACGACATCACCGGGCGTCTGGACATCCCGCGTCACCTCGTCGTGGGCCACGGCGACATCGCGCCCACGCGCAAGCAGGATCCCAGTGGTCTGTTTCCGTGGAAACGACTGGCCGACGCCGGCTACGGCCTGTGGCCACGGGAGCCGCGCGCCGAACCGCCCGCGGGGTTCGATGGATGGGCGGCGCTGCGTCTGGTGGGCTACGACCTTCGTGACCCGGCGGCTGCGCTGCGCGCGTTCCATCGCCACTACCTGGGCACCGAGGAAGAGCAGTGGTTGCCGGGCGATGCGTCGATCCTGTTCGATCTGCAACAGCAACTGATGGAAATGCCACCACCGCCGCCACCGCCACCGCCGTCGCCCTGAGACTCACCTGGGGGCGCGCCGGAAGCGGTGGATCACCGCACCGATCAGCAGCGCGACGGCGGCGGCAGCCAGGTTGGCAACGCTGGCACTCGCCAGCAAACCCAGGCTCAGCACGATCGCGGCGATCGGGATGAGCGGCCCACCGGGCAGCCGCAGCGCACCTTCGCGATCGCCGTGGCGATGGCGCAGCACCAGCACCGAGCCCGCGGTGCCCAGGTACGTGCACAGGCGCGATACCACCGACAACAACGCCAGCTGCACGAACGAGCCCGAAAGCGCCAGCACCAGCGAGATCGCGCCGATGACGAGGATCGCGACCACCGGCGTGCGGAAGCGGGGATGGATGGCGGCCAGCGAGCGCGGCCCGTAGCCGTCGCTGGCGAGGGCGAGCAGGTAGCGCGGCGCCATCATCACCGTGTTGCTGCTGGTGCCCAGGATGGAGATCGAGGCACCCACGGTCATCAGCAGCGCGAGCGTCTCGCCGCTGAAACGCGAGGCCGCGTCGGCCAGCGGCGTGGAAGACGATGCCAGCCCCGGCAGTGTGCCCAGGGCCACCCATTGCACGCTGACGTACACCAGCGTCACCGTCGTGATCATGGTCAACAGCGCGAACGGCACGTCGCGGCGCGGGTTGCGGTACTCGCCCGCGGCGGCGGGCAGGTTCTCGAAGCCTGCGTAGGCGAACAGCAACAGCAACGCAGCCTCGCCCAGGGGGCGCGCGGACAGCGCCGAGTTGTCCGGCGAAGCGAGCGAGGTGTCGACATGGAACGCACCGATCGCCACGAACAGCAGCAACGGCACGAGCTTGCCGATCGCAAGCAGCGCGCCGGTCTGTGCCGCGGCGCGCACGCCGGCCACGTTCACCGCGACCAGCGCGCCGAGCGATACGGTGACGATGGCAATGCGGCCCCAGCCGGTGTCGGCGCCGGGCCAGAAATGCGTGACCGCCTCGGCCAGGCCGTTGCTCAGCGCTGCGGCGGTGGCGATGCGCGTGAGCAGCAGCATCCAGCCGACTTCGAACCCCACCAGGGGGCCGAACGCCTCGCGTGCGTACAGATAGCCGCCGCCGGGTGCGTCGAAGTAGCTCGCGGCCTGCGCGTAGCACAGCACCAGCAGGCTCACCGCCAGGCCCGCCAGCAGCACCGCCCACAGGCTCGCGGGCCCCAGCAGCGCGGCGGCGGCAGCGGGCAGCAGATAGATGCCGCTACCGATGACGTCGTTGATCGACAGCCCGACGATCTGCCATCGGCCGACAGCGCGAACCGTGGTCGGCGGCCCCGGGGGCCGCGGCGTGCGCATGTCCAATGAGGCGACTCCCGGCGTGGCCTGGAGGCCGAGCGTGCCCGAGTCCACGCATGCGCGTCATGCGGCGGCGCGCCATCGGCGTGCAGGGAGCGCGGAAAACGAAAGGGCCGCCGGTCTGCACCGGCGGCCCTTGTTCACGTCACTGCGTCGCGGTTGCGATCAGAAGTCGTAACGCACCTGCAGCTGGGCGAGATCCAGATCCGTGTCCTTGACCTCGAAGCGGCTGTACTCGCCGCGCAGCGCGAGGCTGTCGGTGAAACGGTACTGCAGGCCCACGCCGTAGGTGGGGTCGGTGCCGTTGTCGTCATTGTTGCCGACGAGCGAGGGGATCGCGGTATCGAGGTCCCAACGCTGGAAGCCGGCCTTCGCGTAACCGGAGAAGCGGTCGGTGAACGGAACGGTGCCGACGGCGGTGAGATAGACCGAACTGGCTTCGAGCTCGGGGCCAGTGCCGCGCGGCTCGAGCTTGCCGAAGTCGGCGTAGCCCGCTTCCAGACCGAAGTAGCGGTTGAACTGGTAGCCGCCGAACACCGAGAACGCGGTGTCCTCGTCGTCGTAATTGCGCTCGTCGACGAACGACTGGCCGACGCCGGCGCCAGCGTAGAAACCCTTCTCCGCGGCCTGCGCGCCGAACGCGGCGGCACCGGCAATGACGGCAACCAGGGCAGTGGACAGCATCTTGTTCTTGCTCATTTGTGCTTTGACTCCTGCATCGACACGCCGCGCGAAAGGGGGGAGGGAGCGGCTGCGTCGTGCGATGGGCCCTGGCGGAGTGCCTGGACAGCCATCGCTGCGTGAAAGAGATGGGCGCGCGCGATGCGGAACAAAGCCCGGATTCCGGGGATGCTGCGTCCCGCGAGCGGAACGTGTCGCCGGCGATAAGGCCCGTGGTAATTTGCCGAATCTGGCGGCAAGGTCATGCCCGCGTGCTGCGCTCCGCGGGCTTCCTAAGATCGGGGGTCGGCCGCCGCGTGGGGTATGGCGCGCTCCGATTCAATCCAAGACATGCAAAGGAGTCATGCACGTGATCGCAAGGAAACTGTTGCTGGCCGCCGTCCTGGCCGGCGTTCTCATCCCCCTTTCGGCCTCCGCCAACGACGCGTTCGACGTCGGTGAGGTCATTTCCAAGCAGGAGCGCGTGCGCCGCGATGCGGAAACGGGCGCGCGTGGATTCAGCGAACTGACGCCGGACAAGCGCAAGGAATTCATGCAGCGGCAATCGGCGCTGCTGGAATCGCTGCGCGGTCGGACCTACGCCGAGCTGGACGCGCAGCAGCGCACCCAGGCCGCGGGCGAGATCGCGTGGCTCGACGGCGTCGTGAGCGAAGCGGCCGACGAGCGTCTGGTGTGCGAACGCCTCCGCACGCCCGGCTCCAACCGCGTCACGCGCTCGTGCATGAGCGTTCGCCAGCTGCGGGAGCGGCAGGAAGCGGCCAGCAAGCAGATGCGCCCGCCGGAAATCACGACGCAGTCGCCGTCGTACGGCGGTGACGGCAATCGCTGACGCGTGAGCGAGGCTGAATGCCGCGTCGACGTGCGGTCCGCACGGCGGCATTCGTTCATCCTCGGCGGTGCACTGTGGCATCGCGACACCGG
The DNA here is from genome assembly GCF_030053425.1 of Lysobacter stagni. Classification (NCBI taxonomy): domain Bacteria; kingdom Pseudomonadati; phylum Pseudomonadota; class Gammaproteobacteria; order Lysobacterales; family Lysobacteraceae; genus Lysobacter; species Lysobacter stagni. The sequence goes on from NZ_JASGBI010000001.1 coordinate 1,494,509, forward strand.
CATCGGCCTGCCGACCGGGCGCCGCGCGAGCCCCGTCAGAGGGCGGACTACGGGTGGTGTGGCGCGAAAGGCGGCTTCGGCCGCCTTTCGCTTTCCTGCGGCCCTGCAGTGTGCGCCGTGTCGCGAAAATGGCGGTGCCGCATGCGACAATAGGCCCAGATGAACGATTCCGCTCCCCTCGACTTGGCGCGGTTGCGCCGCAGTTGCTCCCAATGTTCGTTGCAGCAGCTCTGCCTTCCGGCAGGCATCACTGCGCACGAACTGGATCGGCTGGACGAGATCGTCCGTCGCCGGCGCACCATCGAGCGTGGCGAACGCCTGTTCCGCATCGGCGACCCGCTCGCGGCCGTCTACGTCGCCCGCGATGGCGCCTTCAAGACCGTCACCATCAGCGAGGACGGCGAGGAACAGGTGGTGGGCTTCCACCTGCCGGGCGAACTCATCGGACTGGATGCCCTGGGCGAAGGCGCGCACCGCTGCGAGGCCATCGCGCTGGGCAACGCGAACGTGTGCGACGTGCCGTTCGACCAGCTCACCGTGATCGCGGCGCAGCTGCCGAGCCTGCAGCAGCAGCTGCTGCGCGTGATCGGCCACAGCCTCAACCGCGACCACGACCACATGGAAATGCTGGTGCGTCGCCAGGCCAACGAGCGCATCGCGCTGTTCCTGCACGGCTTGGGCGAGCGTTTCCGTCAGATCGGCCAGTCGCCGGTGGCCTTCAAGCTGCCGATGAGCCGCGAGGACATCGCGCGTTACCTCGGACTCGCTCTGGAAACCGTCAGCCGCGGCTTCACGCGCCTGCAGGAAGACAACGTCATCGCCGTGCACGGTCGCCGCGTCGAGATCCTCGATCCGGAAGAGCTGGTGCGCCTGGCGCATGGCGTCGATGCGGACGAGGCGCCGGCCCGCGCACGCAGGTCGCGCTGAGGTTCATCTCCAACGCGCGTGGTGTCAGGCTGGCGGCGTCACGCAGCCCAGCGCGCCCAGCACCGAATGCATCGCGGGAACCTGCATCAGCCACGGTGCAGCGATCGTGGTCACGCCCGCCATCATCACCAGCGCCGCGCCGGCATGGCGCCAGCGTGTCTGCAGCCAGCGCCCGAAACGCGCACCGCTCCAGGTGAGCGGCAACATCACCGGCAACGTGCCCAGGCCGAAGGCCGCCATCGTCAGTGCGCCGTGCCATGCGCTCGCCTGCAACCAGGCGGCGGCGAGCAGGGTCGTGCTCAGGCCGCAGGGCAACCAGCCCCAGAGCATGGCCAGGCCGAGGCGTTTGGCTCGCGTGTCGGCAGGCAGCAGTCGCTGCTGAAGCGGGCGCAGGGCCTGCCAGAAGCGCGAACCGGGCCCACCCAGAAAGCCCAGTCGATTCTTGCGATCGAACAGGCGCAACGCGACGACGATGAGCACCGCGCCGACCAGCATGCGCAGTCCCGTCGCCAGGCCTTCCACGCGTGCCACGCCGACGATGCCGTGGCCCAGCCCGCCCGCGATCGCGCCGGCGATGACGTAACCGCCGATGCGTCCGAGGTTGGCTTCCACCGCGGGCGCGATCGAGGTGCGCGCGTTCGCGGAAAACGTACTGGCGATACCGCCGCACATCGCTGCGCAATGCGCGCCGCCCAGCAGGCCGCTCAGTGAGGCCGCGCCCAGCGTGAGCCAGTCAATCGGCATGGTCGTCCGGCGACTGCGGCTGCGACTGCTTCGGAAGCGGGAGCGGATCGTCGCGCAGGATGTCGATCGCCGGCGTGTCCAGATCGTCGAACTGTCCCTTGCGCACGGCCCAGACGAAGGCGCCGATGGCGATGCCGAGCAGCACGATGCTGATGGGAACGAGGAGAAGGAGGATGTTCATGCGCGATGCCTCGCAGTCGAAGCGCTGCGTCCAAGACGCAGCGCGTTGAGCGTCACCAGCAGCGACGAGCCCGCCATGCCCAGTGCCGCGATCCACGGTGTGACGTGACCGGTCGCGGCCAGCGGAATGGCAAGCACGTTGTAACCCAGCGCCCAGGCCAGGTTCTGCCGCACCACAGCTTGCGTGCGCCGGGCCAGGGCGATGGCCTGCGGAACGCGCAGCAGCGAGGGGCTGGTGACCACGAAGTCCGCAGCGCGCTGGGCCAGCGCGGCGCCTTCGGCCATCGCCAGCGACACATCGGCGCCGGCGAGCACCGGCGCATCGTTCAGGCCGTCGCCGACCATGGCCACCACCTCGCCGCGCGACTGGCGTTCGCGAACGAGCGCGAGCTTCTGTTCCGGCGTCTGGCGCGCGTGCACGTCGTCGATGCCGACCTGCCGGGCGAAGCGTGCCACGGCTACAGGCGCATCACCGCTGCACAGCTCCACCGCGATGCCGGCCTCTCGCAATCCGGCGACGGCGTCGCGCGCACCGTCGCGCAGGGTTTCGCGCACGCCGAAGCGCGACACCGCGCGACTGTTGCGACCCAGCCAGAGCGCGCCGTCGTCCCGCCCATCCGCGGCGAAGTCCGCGCGGCCCAGGCGCCAGTGCTCGCCATCCACGCGACCCTCGATGCCCATGCCGGCCACGGCACGCACTTCCTGCGCCACGTGAGGCGAAGCGACGTCGATGAATGCCTGCGCCAGCGGATGGCCGCTCTCGCGCTCCAGCGCCGCAGCGATCGCGAGCGCGGTGTCGGTATCGAAGCCGTCGAACGCCTCGACCGAATCCAGTTGCGGGCGCCCGTTGCTGAGGGTGCCGGTCTTGTCGAGGATGACGCGGTCGACGCGCGCCAGTGTCGCCAGCGCGTCGCCACGCAGCCCGAGCACGCCCATGCGGGCCAGCGCGCCGTGCGCCACCGTGAGCGCGGTGGGGATCGCCAGCGACAGCGCGCATGGGCAGCTCACCACCAGCAGCGCGAGTGTCACTTCGAATGCGCGCGCGGGCTCGTGCATGCGCCACCACGCGAACGTGGCCACGGCGCACAGCACCAGTACGACCAGGAATGCCGCGGACACGCGTTCGGCGATGCGCGCCAGCTGCGGGCGCGTACCCTGCGCATGTTCCACCAGGCGGGTGAGTTCGGACAGGCGGGTGTCCGCACCCACGCGCGTCACGCGCAGGCGCGCGGCCTGTTCGCGGCAGACGCTGCCGGCCAGTGCGCCTTCGCCGGGATCCCGCCGCACGGGGGCGGATTCGCCGGTGATGAGCGCTTCGTCGAACGAAGAAGACTGATCGAGCAGCACGCCGTCCGCGGGCACGGCCTCACCCGTGGCCACGCGCACCACGTCGCCCACGGCGAGCTCGCCGACCGGAACCTGCTCCGGCTGTCCGTCGCGCGCCTCGCGCGTGGCCAGCGCGGGCCGCGCACGCGCCAGTGCATCGACCTGGGCACTGGCGACGCCGCGCGCGCGCTGTTCGAACATGCGCGCCACCAGCAACAGCAGCACGAACATCACCGCCGCGTCGTACCAGACGTGCGCGCCACCGCGCAGGGTTTCGACCAGGCTGGCGAAGTAGGCGAGCAGGGTGGAACTGGCGATCAGCGTGTCCATGCCCAGGCGCCGCCCGCGCAACTCGTTCCACATGCCTTCCAGGAATGGCCAGCCGGAATAGAACACCACCGGCGTGGATACCAGGAAGGTGATCCAGCGGAAGAAATCGCGGGTAGCGGTGGGCATCTGCTGCGCGCTGTCCAGGTACAGCGCCTCGGCGAACATCATCGCCTGGAGCGCACCCAGACCCGCAACGCCCAGTCGCAACAGCCAGCGCCGGCGGTCGCGGCGGCGCGCCTGCTCGCGCGCCTCGCCCGTGGCCAGCCACGGGCGGTAGCCCAGCGCGCTCAGGCGCGACATGAGGCCCGACAGCGCGACCTTCGCCGGATCCCACGCGATCACGATGCGTCCGGTCACCGCGTTGGCACCGGCATCGAGCACGCCGGGATGGCGGCGCAAGGCGCGGTCGATCAGCCACGCACACGCGGCGCACCGCATGGCGTCGGTGAGCACGGTGATCTCGCGGCCGCCGGGAATGACGCGACTGTGCTCGGCGAGCACGACATCGCGATCCCACGCGGAGAAGTCAGCGCCGCCCGCGTCGACGCGGCCGGCCGGCACGGTGCGCAGCTGGTAGTAGTCGCCCAGCGCGGCCTCGCGGATCCACTCGGCGGCCGCGGCGCATCCGGTGCAGCAGAACGCGCCCTTCGCACCGACCACGGCGTCATCGGGAAGCGGTGCGCCGCAATGCAGGCAATCCGCACGTGCGGTGACGACGGAACCGGTCGCGGAGGCGGCGACGGACACGCTCACTCCTTGGCCAGCGAGGGCCCCAGGTAGGCGGCGAGCTGGCCGGCATGCAGGCGTCCACGCAGACGCCAGGAACCGTCCGACGGGGTCAGTTGCAGCAGCCAGTCGTGATCGAGCGGCAATTGCACCGGCGCGCGCCAGCCCAGCTCGGATGGCTGCAGCTGCAGCGTGCGGTCCTGCGTGGCTTCGGTGGGATGGGAGAGCGTGAGCGTCAGCGGACGATCGCGACCCACCGCGCCTTGGCCGAAGCCGCCGTCCACCGGCAGCAGTTCGACGTTCTTGCGGTCCACGCGCAACACGGCCGACAACTTGAGCTCCTGCGCGCGTGCATCGGGCGCGAGTTCGGTGACCTGGATCTGCGCGGTGCGTTCCACGGTGTCGATGACCGCGTCGGTGCTGCCGCTTTCCAGGGCAATCACCACCAGCCCGACGCCCGCGACGATGGAGGCGATCGGCAGGCCGATCACCAGCCAGAGCACCGGGTTTCGCATGGAGCGACGCTCATCCATCACATCGGCCCGAAGAAGGTGGAGGGAACATCCGTCTGCGCGGCGCCATCGGTGCGCTGGACGCGGAAGGTGATGGTCTGCTTTCCGCGCACGTCCTGCGGCGCGGACACCACGATCGGCAGATTGGAAACCTGCTCGGCCTGCGCCTGCACCGTCAGTTCGCCGTCGCGCAGCACGATGCCGGCCGGCGCCTGCAGGGTGATGCGGAAGGTGTGCGGTGCGGTGTCCTTGTTCACGAGCTTGAGGGTATAGCTGTTCTCGACCCGATTGTCGTCGGTCTGGCGATACAGCGCATTGCGGTCGCGCAACACTTCCGCGATCAGCGGGCTGCGGTTCGCCACGCCCCAGGCCCAGGCCAGGCACAGCGCCAGCAGCAGCGCGCCGTACACCCAGACGCGGGCGCGCAGCACACGCGTGGGCTTGCCGTCGATGGCGTTCTGCGTGGCGTAGCGGATGAGGCCGTGCGGATAGCCCATCTTGTCCATCACCTGGTCGCAGGCGTCGATGCAGGCGCCGCAGGCGATGCACTCGTACTGCAGGCCGTTGCGGATGTCGATGCCCGTGGGGCAGACCTGCACGCAGATCGTGCAGTCGATGCAGTCGCCCAGTTCATCCGGCGCGAACTTCGGCAGCGGTTCGACCTTCAGGCCCACGTCGGTGACGGCGGTGGTGCCGGCCGCCTGCATGGCGGTGTCGGTGCCGAAGTGGGCGGCGCGGACCACGTAGTCGTAGGCGGTCTTCACGTCGAGCAGGCCGCGCGCGCGTTCGAGCACGCTCTGCAGGCCGCGCTTGCGTGGACCGCGCGGTTCGCCGCGCATGGGGTCGTAGGCGATGATCAGCGTGTTGCGGTCGAACATCGCGCTCTGGAAGCGCGCATAGGGGCACATGTACTTGCAGACCTGCTCGCGCAGGAAGCCGGCGTTGCCCCAGGTGGCCAGCGCGTAGAACAGCACCCAGAAGGTTTCCCATCCGCCCCAGCCCGGCGCCTGGCCGACGAAGGGCGTGCGTGCGGCGAGGTCGGTGATCGGCGTGAAGAAGCCGACGAACGTGAAGCCCGTCCACAGCGCGAACACCAGCCACAGCGCGTGCTTGCCGCCCTTGCGCACCAGCTTGTTGCGGTTCCACGGGCCCGCGTCGAGCTTCATGCGTGCGTTGCGGTCGCCTTCGGTCCACTGCTCCATCCACAGGAAGACTTCGGTCCACACCGTCTGCGGGCAGGCGTAGCCGCACCACAGGCGGCCGGCCAGTGCGGTGAAGAAGAACAGGCAGAGGCCGGCGATGATCAGCAGCATCGCCAGGAACACGAAATCCTGCGGCCAGAAGTTCAGGCCGAACACGTAGAACTTGCGTGCGGGCAGGTCGAACAGCACGGCCTGGCGGCCGTCCCAGCGCAGCCACGGGAACACGTAGAACATGCCCAGCAGCAGCACCACGGCCAGCTTGCGCCAGGTCTGGAAACCGCCCTGTACGTCGCGCGGATAGATCTTCCGCTCGCTGACGTACAGCGCGTTGCCGCCGTCATCCAGCAGGTCGATCGCGATCTTCTTGGTCATTGCGGTTGCCCGGGATTACTCCGGCCGAAGGGGCCGGTTGAAGCGGCTGGCGGGGCGAAGCAGGACCCAGGTGAACGCACTGGATGCAGCCGTCGCCAGCCAGAACATGAAAAAGCCCAGGCTGTACCCCAGCGTGCGCGTCATCGGCAGGTCGGGGAACGTCATGTCGCGCAGGGCCAGCGGGTCGACGAAGGCGAAGAACACCATCGTCGCCACGCATGCCGAGAAGAAGCTCGGCCAAAGGATCGCCCCGAGCCGCTGGGAAAGCGGTCGGGGCGGGTGATCGAATCGCAGAGGTGTCTGAGTATTCATTGCACCGTGGTGGCTGGGGGCTTCCCGACAGGATGCGACAACGACCAGACATATGCAGCGGCCAGGCGCGCGCGGGTCTCGCCGAGCAGCTGGCGGTGCGCCGGCATGGTGCCGTGGCGTCCGCTGGTGATCGTCTGTCGCAGGCTCTCGCTGCTGTTGCCGTACAGCCAGTAGTTGTCGGTCAGGTTGGGCGCGCCCAGTTCCTGGTTGCCCTTGCCGTCGATGCCATGGCACGCCACGCACACGCCCTCGTACAGCGCCTTGCCCTGTGCGGCCATGTAGTTGTTCTGCATCGAGGCCGGATCCGACAGCGTGCGCACGTAGGCGACCACGTAATCGACCGCGTTGTCGCCGCCCATGCCGGTCAGCACCTTGCCCCATTCCGGCATCACGCCCTCGCGGCCGTCCAGGACGGTCTGCAGGATGCGATCGGGCGTACCGCCCCAATGCCAGATGTCGTCGGTCAGGTTGGGATAGCCGATCGCACCCTGTGCCGTGGAACCGTGGCAGGTGGCGCAGGTGTTGTTGAAGATCGAACGGCCCAAGGCCAGCGCCTTCGGATTGCCCGCGAGCACGTCGATCGACTTGCCCGCGTACGGTGCGAAGGTCTGCTCCAGCTTCGCATCCTCACGCGCCTTGGCCGCGGCATGCTCGCCCGAGGAGGTCCAGCCGGCGACGCCGGCGATGGCGCCCAGGCCCGGGAAATAGATCAGGTACCCGATGGCGAAAACGATGGTGATGTAGAAAAGGTTGATCCACCACTTCGGCATCGGCTTGTTGTACTCGGTGAGATCACCGTCCCAGATGTGGCTGGTGTCGGTCGGGGCGGGATCGCCCGGACGACGCTTGCCCGTCCACCACAGCAACCAGACGCAACCCAGGATGTTGATCGCAACCAGCACGATCACGTACCACGACCAGCCGGCGGTCATCGCTTTGTCTCCTTGTGATCGCCTTCGAGCGGCAGGCGTGCGGCCGCGTCGAATTCATTCTTGCGCTTCGGGCTCCAGGCCCAGATCCAGCCGGCCAGGAACAGCACCAGCAGCACGGTTGTCACGATTCCGGACAGCATGTCAGCCTCCCCTCGGGGCATGGCGACCGAGGCCCTGCAGATAGGCGACCACGGCGTCGAGTTCGGTTTTTCCCGCCACCGCTGCGGCGGCGCCGGCGATGTCCTGGTCGGAGTACGGATCACCCACGCGCTTGAGGGCGCGCATGTGGTTGGTGATCTGTTCGCCGTCCAGCTCGTTCTTCGCCAGCCACGGGAAACCAGGCATGTTCGATTCGGGCACCACGTCGCGCGGGTTGATCAGGTGCACGCGATGCCAGTCGTCGGAGTAACGCCCACCCACGCGCGCCAGATCCGGGCCGGTGCGCTTGCTGCCCCACTGGAACGGACGGTCGTAGACGGATTCACCGGCCAGCGAGTAGTGGCCGTAGCGCTCGGTCTCGAAGCGCAGCGTGCGGACCATCTGCGAGTGGCAGTTGTAGCAACCCTCGCGGACGTACACGTCGCGACCGGCGAGTTCGAGCGCGGGGTAGGGCTTAACGCCGGGCAGGGGCTCGATGGCCTCGGCCTGGTGCATCAGCGGGACGATCTCGGCGAGGCCGCCGAAGGAGACGGCCACGGCGATCAGCACCGCCATCAGGCCCACATTGGTTTCGATCTTCTCGTGTGAATGACTCATGTCGGACCTCAGGCGTGGGCACTGGCGGCATCCGGCGGCAGCACCGGAGTCGGGACGAGATCACGCGCCTGTTGCCAGGTGCGCACGACGTTCCAGGCCATCACCAGCATGCCGCTCAGGACGATCAGGCCACCGGCCAGTCGACCCAGGTAGTACGGATAGGTCGCGTTGAGCGCTTCGACGAAGCTGTAGGTGAGCGTGCCGTCGGGATTGGTGGCGCGCCACATCAGGCCCTGCATCACGCCGGCGATCCACATCGAGGCGATGTAGAACACCACGCCCACGGTGTGCAGCCAGAAGTGCAGGTCGATCGCCTTCACCGAGAACATGCGTTCCTGGCCAAGCAGGCGCGGCAGCATCGCGTAGACGGCGCCGATGGAGATCATCGCCACCCAGCCCAGCGCGCCGGCATGGACGTGACCGACGGTCCAGTCGGTGTAGTGCGAGAGCGAGTTGACCGTCTTGATCGACATCATCGGCCCCTCGAAGGTGGCGATCATGTAGAACGAGACCGCGACGATGAGGAACTTCAGGATCGGATCGGTGCGCAGTTTGTCCCATGCGCCGGAGAGGGTCATGATGCCGTTGATCGCACCGCCCCAGCTGGGTGCCAGCAGCACCAGCGAGAACACCATGCCCAGCGACTGCGCCCAGTCGGGCAGCGCCGTGTACTGCAGATGGTGCGGGCCGGCCCACATGTAGATGGCGATCAGTGCCCAGAAGTGCACGATCGACAGCCGGTACGAATACACCGGCCGGTTGGCCTGCTTGGGAACGAAGTAGTACATCATTCCCAGGAAGCCGGCGGTCAGGAAGAAGCCCACCGCGTTGTGGCCGTACCACCACTGCGCCATCGCGTCGACCGCGCCCGTGTAGAGCGAGTACGACTTGAACGCGCCGGCCGGGATGGCCAGGTTGTTGACGATGTGCAGCAGCGCGATGGTGATGATGAACGCGCCATAGAACCAGTTGGCGACGTAGATGTGCTTCACGCGCCGCTTGACGATGGTGCCGAAGAACACCACCGCGTACGACACCCAGACCAGCGTGATCAGGATGTCGATCGGCCATTCGAGCTCGGCGTATTCCTTGCCCTGGGTCAGGCCCATCGGCAGCGTGATCGCCGCCGCGACGATCACCGCGTTCCAGCCCCAGAAGGTGAAGGCCGCGAGTTTGTCGAACGCCAGCCGCACATGGCAGGTGCGCTGCACCACGTGGTAGCTGGTCGCGAACAGCGCGCAGCCGCCGAAGGCGAAGATCACCGCGTTGGTGTGCAGTGGTCGCAGGCGACCATAGCTCAGCCAGGGAATGTCGAAGTTGAGCGCCGGCCAGTACAGCTGGGCGGCGATGATCACGCCGACGAGCATGCCGACGATGCCCCAGACCACCGTCATCGCGGTGAACTGGCGCACGATCTTGTCGTTATAGGTTTCTACGGATGTCTGCATTGTGGGTCCCCCCTGCGCCACGGCCGGGTCGTCGGCATACTAGGAACGCCCTTTCAGGCGCGCTTGATTCAGATCAAGTCCCTCTGAACCCCCCGGAGAACGGCCGGAGCGTTCGCGGCGCAAGGTTGCTCCGGAGACAGTTCAGACGCCGTGAGGCTTGATGAAGCCGGTGTGGATGCCCACGGCGACGAGCGCGATCAGCAGGACCGACAGGGCGATGCGACGGGTCAGGGCCCGGACCGTGCGGCGGCTTTCGCCGCGATCCACCAGCATGTAATAGAGCGCCGCGCCCAGGTTGTAGACGATCAGGCCCAGGAAACCCACGATCAGCAGGGTCTTCATGCGGCGCTCCCGGCGATGGCCTCGTCCCGCCGGCGCAGCCAGCGGGTGCGCACCACCAGCGCCAGCGTCATCACGGCCAGGTACAGGCCATAGGCCACCGAGGTCGCCAGCACCTGTTTCCACATCGGGCCGTAGCCGGCATCGGCCTCGGCCATGCCCCAGTACATGCCGCCCGCAGCGGCGGCGGTGGCCAGCAACAGCGACGCCGTGTCGAAGGCAGCCCGGGCCGGGCCGTGCGGTTGCCGTGGGTAGCGCCAGAACAGGACGGACAGCACCGCGAACCAGGGTGCGAACAGGATCAGGGCAAGGTGCAGCTGGACGCCGGCGGACACGGGTGACCCCGTAGCGGGAGGAGGGTGCGGGCAGTCTAGGGAGACCGTATCAGTTCCAGTAGAATCAGTCGCTGCGAGGAAAAACCGTATCAGTTTGCCGTGAAGCGCTACGAAGCCCTGGCTGACGACCTGGCCCGCTCGATCGGGACCGGGGTGTTCCGTCCCGGTGAGCGGCTGCCCTCGGTCCGCCAGACCTGTGCGGCCCGGCGGCTGAGCCCGTCCACGGTCTTCCAGGCGTACTACCTGCTGGAGGCCCGTGGCCTCATCGAGTCGCGGGCGCGCTCGGGTTACTACGTCGCCACCCAGGCGCCGCGGATGCCGCCCGAGCCCGAGCTGCCCTCCTGGCCCGACGGGGATTCGCGCGAGGTCGACGTGAGCGACCTCGTCTTCGAGGTGCTCCAGTCGGCCATGCACCGCGAGGTGGTGCCCCTGGGCTCGGCCTTTCCCAGTCCGTTGCTGTATCCGCTCGACAAACTCGGGCGCGCGGTGGCCTCCGCGGCACACGATCTGGATCCGTGGAGCACCGTCGATGACCTGACCCCCGGGCTGGGCGAACTGCGGCGCCAGATCAGTCAGCGCTATCTCATGGACGGCATCGACGTGCCGGCCGAGGAGATCGTCATCACCAACGGCGCGCTGGAAGCGCTCAACCTGAGCATCGCCGCGGTGACGAAGCCCGGCGATTCGGTCCTGGTCGAGTCGCCCTGTTTCTACGCGGTGCTGCAGTCGATCGAACGCAACGGCCTGCGCGCGCTGGAAGTGCCCACGCACCCGCGCGACGGCGTGGACCTGGACGCGCTGGAACGCGCCATCGTCCGCCACGCGCCACGTGCGTGTTGGCTGATGCCGACCTTCCAGAACCCGCTTGGCGCGACGATGCCCGAGCCTGCCAAGCGTGCACTGGTGACGCTGTTGGCGGCGCACGGCATCGCGCTGGTCGAAGACGACGTCTACGCCGAACTGCACTTCGGCCCCAAACGGCCGCCGCCCGCGAAAGCATTCGACCGCGAGGGGCTGGTGATGCATTGCTCCTCGTTCTCCAAGTGCCTGGCGCCGGGCTATCGCATCGGATGGGTTGCCGCGGGGCGCTTCCGCGAAACCATCGCGCGCAACAAGCTCACCACCACGCTCAACACCAACGTGCCGGCGCAACGCGCCATCAGCCGTTATCTTCAGCGCGGCGGCTACGACCGGCACCTCAGGCGCCTGCGCGCCACGCTTGCTGCGCAACAGGAACGTTATCTCGAGGCGGTGGGACGCTTCTTCCCGGAGGGCACGCGGGTCACGCGCGCCAGCGGCGGCTACTTCGCCTGGATCGAACTGCCCGAAGGCGCCGACACGCTCGCGCTGCAACGACAGGCCGTGCGCATGGGCATCAGCATCGCGCCGGGGCCCATCTTTTCCGCCAGTCGCGGTTTCGAGCGATGCCTGCGCCTCAACTACGGGCATCCGTTCGACGAACGCGCCGAGGATGCGATGCGCACGCTCGGTGCGCTGGCGTCGGATCAGGCCGTGCGCGGGTAACGCGCGCCCGCGGCCTGCAGGTGCGGCGCGTAGGCGTCGAAGCACATCGCGATCACGCGCAGCATCAGCCGGCCGACCGGTGTGGCGACGATGCGCTCGGGCTCGATCCAGACCAGTCCATCGTCCTGCAATGGCTCAAGCCGACGCAGGCTGTCGGCGAAGTACTGTGCGAAGTCGATACCGTGCGCGCGCTGGATCGCGTCGATGGGCACTTCGCCCTGGCACATCAGGCGCTGGATGACGTCCGAGCGCAGCTGGTCGTCGGGTGTGAGGCGCAGGCCGCGCCACACGGGAAGACGCGGCTGGTCGATCGCGCGCTCCCAGTCGGACAACTCGCAGGTGTTCTGGCTGACGCTGTCGCCGATGCGGCTGACCGCGCTGACGCCCAGGCCGATCAGATCGCCATCGGCGTGCGTGGTGTAGCCCATGACATTGCGGTGCAGGCCGCCACGCGATTGCGCGAGTGCCAGGTCGTCGTCGGGCAGGGCGAAGTGGTCCATGCCGATGTGTACGTAACCGGCGTTCGTCAGGCTCTGGACCGCCAGCTGCAGCAGTTCCAGCTTCAGCTCCGGCGAGGGCAGGTCTTCGGTACGGATCTGCCGCTGCGGGCGGAACTGCTCGGGCAGGTGCGCGTAGCTGTACACCGCCAGCCGATGCGGGCGGGCGGCGATCAGCGTGTGCAGCGTGCGCGCGAAGCCCTCCAGCGTCTGCTTCGGCAGGCCGTAGATGAGCTCGACGTCGACCGAACGCATGCCATGCCGATGGCAGGCGTCGATGATCGTCAGCGTGGTTTCGGGATCCTGGCCGCGGTTGACCGCGTCCTGTACCGACGTGTCCAGATCCACCACGCCCAGGCTGGCGCGGTTGAACCCGGCGTCCACCAGCTCGGCCACGTCTTCCGGCGTGAGCTCGCGCGGATCCAGGTCGATGGAGATATCGCCTTCCGCGGCGGGACTGAAGCGGAAATGGTCGCGCAGGTCCTGCAGCGTGGCGTGCAGCTGCGCAGGCGTGAGGAAGTTCGGCGTGCCGCCGCCGAAATGCAGCTGCACCACTTCGCGGTCGGGATCGAACAGCCCGGCCATCATCCCGATCTCGCGCCCCAGACGCGTGCGGTAGGGCTCGCTGCGCGAGCGGTCGCGCGTGATGACGCGGTTGCAGCCGCAGTGGAAGCAGGGGTTGGAGCAGAACGGGACGTGGACGTAGAGCGACAGGCGCCCGGGGATCGGGTCGCCATTGCTCTGCTGCGCCGCCTCCATCAGCTGCGCGGGACCGAAGCCGGTGCTGAACTGGGGTTCGGTGGGATACGAGGTGTAGCGCGGGCCCGGCCGATCGTAGCGACGCAGCAGTTCGGTGGGGAAGGGCGGCACGTTCGGCATCGACGCAGCCTATCGGCCCGGCCAGGCGCCTTTTTTGACCTGGATCAACTCACGCCGCCCTTTCGCCCCCGTTCGAACGACGGGCCTAGAATCCGCGCCATGGTTCTGACCCGCGCCCTCGCGGCAGTGCTGATGGTCTCGACGGTCTGCGTCGCCGGGAACGCGGCTGCGCGCAAGGTCTATCGCTGCGTGCGCGACGGCACGGTCAGTCTCTCCACCGCTCCGGAGCCGGGTTCACGTTGCCGGGCGCGCGAGATCGACGACAACGCCGCCGTGCTGCCCAATCTGTGGGGCACGGGCGAGGCCGTGAGCGGTGTGCTGTACGAACGCATGCAGGACGGCAAGCCCGTGTATGGCACGCGCAAGCTGCCCGGTTCCGTCAAGGTGCTGTCCTTCACCGTGCCCGCGCCGCCTGGCGAACCGGCACACGTGGGGCTGGGCAATGTCGGGCCGCCGCAGATCGAGCGCTACCCGAAGCAATTCCGCGCGGCGGCGAAGGCGACCGGCGTGGACGAAGCCTGGTTGCGCGCGATCGCGCATGCCGAAAGTGGATTCGACGCGGCCGCCGTTTCGCCGAAGGGCGCGCAGGGCGTGATGCAGCTCATGCCCGAGACCAGTCGCGAGTACGGCGTCTCCGACCCCTTCTCGTATGGCGAATCGATCATGGGCGGCGCGCGTCACCTGCGAGCACTGATGCGTCGCTACCGCAACGATCTGACGCTGGTCGCGGCGGCGTACAACGCCGGCATCGGCGCGGTCACACGTTACGGCGGCGTGCCGCCCTACCAGGAAACGCAGCAGTACGTGGCCAAGGTGCAGACGCTCTACGGGCGTTATCGCGTGGCGCTGGGCATGAAGCCCTTGCCCGTACCGCAGGCGGCTGCGTCGTCGCCGTAAGGGCGTTGTCAGGCCATCGACTTGGCGGCTTCGAATGGCAGGGTCGTGGCGCCGGCGCTCACGACCTGCGGTTCGATGCTGTCCAGGAACGGCTTCTCTCCGTCGAGCACGACAAGAATGCGACCGGCCTGGATCTCTGCATCGAACTTGCGGCGGATTGGATCGGGCAACGACGACCCCACCAGCGCCGATGCCCACGAACCCACCAGCGCACCGGCCACCGCCGCGGCCGCAGCGCCGGCCAGCGTCAGGCCGATCGGCGTGATGACGATGGCGGCCAGTCCGGCCAGCAGACCGGCCGCGCCGCCGTAACCCGCCCCGCGCAACGCGGCTGGCATCAGGTCGGTGTCGGCTTCCTTGCGTTCGTTGGGAATCTCTTCCAGCTCGATGTCGGAGCGGGCCACCAGCAGGATGTCGTCGTCGTTCACGCCCGCTGCGCGCGCGGCATCCATCACCGACTGCGCGACCTCCAGGTTCGGCGTGCTGAACACATGGCGGATCTTCATCGCTCCTCCTGCTGTGGATGGGGCTTCACGGCGGCGGAAAAATGTCGACGTCGAGGACGCAAAGCTTTGTCCCGCGACGGTGACCGGGACGTGATGAGCGTGTGCATCGCGCCGCGTTCGCAGTGCTAAGGTGCGGACCATCCAGGCTTGCTGCGAGGTTCGCATGAACGTTCCCATCCGGCTTGCATGCGCAGGCGTCGCGATCTCCGCCGCGCTGGTGCTGGTCGCATGCAAGGCGCCTGCGCCACCGGCCGAGCCGACCGCAACGCAAGCACCGCAGGTCACCGCCGATACTTCCGAACATCCCGCGCGTTCCACCGACGTGCCCGCTCCGCAGGAACCTGGCGCGCCTGCCACGGTTGAACCCGCGGCCTTCGTCGACCGCGTGTGGCAGGTGACGGAGTCCAGCGCGGTGGAGCGCGGCACCACGTACGCGTTCCTGTCAGACGGAACGCTGGTGATCGATTCACCCAACGGCACGCCGATGCGCGGCAAGTGGTCGTTCGAGAACGGCGCGCTGACGATGGTGGAAGAAGATATTCCGTACCGGATCGACATCCTGGAGCTGAGCGCCTCCACCTTCCGAATCCGCAGCCATAACCCGGGCGAACCGGTCGATATCGCGATGGCCGCGTCGCCCAACCATCCGCTGCCGAAGCCCTGACGATGCTGCCCACTTCCGACGTGCAGTGCCCCTACTGCGGCGAGACCATCACGCTGCTGGTGGACACGTCCGTCGGCGCGCAGCAGTACATCGAGGACTGCCAGGTGTGCTGCCGGCCGATCATCGTTTCCGTGCGCGTGGACGAAGAGGGCGAACCGTGGGTGGACGTTGCCGCCGAGGACGATGCCTGATCGCGCGCAAACGTTTGCAGACCATGCGCGTTGACCATCCGCGTGGTGAAGGTTGTGTTGTGTTCATGCGGCGTGTGTCGATTCCATTCTCCGAAACAGGCGGCTCATCACATTCACGTATGTCACGTGTCACGCGTGGGCCGCGGTCCTAACGTCTGCCTAAATCCAGAGGGTTAAGACAACGTTGGTTTAACCATTGCGCATTCCGGGACGTTCATGCAGGCGTGGTCATGGTGGTTTCGTGCGGTACGCAACGGCGATCTCGCCAATCCGCGCAGACTCATTCATTACCAGGAGAGAACCCCCGCATGAGCATCCAGTCCCGCAAGCCGCTGATCGTCGTGGG
This sequence comes from Lysobacter stagni, assembly GCF_030053425.1. Classification (NCBI taxonomy): domain Bacteria; kingdom Pseudomonadati; phylum Pseudomonadota; class Gammaproteobacteria; order Lysobacterales; family Lysobacteraceae; genus Lysobacter; species Lysobacter stagni. The sequence goes on from NZ_JASGBI010000001.1 coordinate 1,510,454, forward strand.
CGCCCTCGTGGCGGCCCTGTCCGCCCCGCTCGCCTTCGCCCAGTCGTCGACCGCCAGCCCGACATCGCAGGATCCGGCGGCCGCCCATTCCAGTGCGTCGGCCTCGGGTGCGGCCAGCTCCGGCAAGAAGAGCTGGGCCGACGTCGACCTCGACAAGAACGGTTCGCTGAGCAAGACCGAAGCCTCCGCCGTGCCGGCGCTGGGCCAGGTGTTCGACCAGGCTGATGCCGACGCCGACGGCGCGCTGACGGCCGATGAATACAAGGCCTACGTCGCGAAGGCGCAGACCGGCGCGGGTGCCGGCGACCGCGGCGGCAAGCGCTGATCCACACTCCTTTACGGTACGTCGTGCACTGCACGACCTGGGACGGGCGGCCTTCGGGCCGCCCTTTTTTTGCGACGACGTCGGGCGCACTACACTAGGCGCATGAGTGAACTCGCCCTGGTCGGCTTCGACGCCGACGACACGCTCTGGCGCAGCCAGGACTATTTCGACGAAGCGCAGCTGGAGTTCGAACGCATCGTCGGCAACTACGTCGACTTGCGCGACGCGCGCGTGCAGGAGCGCCTGTACGAAGTGGAGAAGCGCAACATCGCCATCTTCGGCTACGGCGTGAAGGGCATGGTGCTGTCGATGATCGAGGCGGCGGTGGACATCACCGCACAGCGCATCGTCGCCACGGACCTGCACCGCATCGTGCAGCTGGGCAAGGACCTGCTGCGCCATCCGGTCGAGTTGCTGCCGGGTGTGCGTGAAGCGGTGGAAGCCGTCGCCGCCGAACACGACGTGGTGCTCATCACCAAGGGCGATCTGTTCCACCAGGAAGCCAAGGTCCGCCAGTGCGGTTTTGCCAACCTGTTCCGCCGCATCGAGATCGTGAGCGAGAAGGACGTCTCCACCTACGCGCGCCTTCTGGAGGAGTTCGACCTGCCGGCCGGGCGCTTCGTGATGGTCGGCAACTCGTTGCGCTCGGACATCGCGCCAGTGCTGGAACTGGGCGGCTGGGGCATCCACGTGCCGTACCACACGACCTGGGGCCACGAGAACGAAGCCGACGTCGCCGACGACGCGCCCCGCCTGCGCCGCATCGAAAGCGCGTACCAGTTGCCCGCGGCCGTGCGCGAGCTGGCCGCGCGGATCGGCTGAACGCGATCCCCAACGGCGGATAAGCGGCACCCGGCAACCCCGGCCGGATTAAAAAATCATTCACCTGAGGCGCCGCATCGTGGCTTCCAGAGCCCGCGGGGTGCGGGCGATCAGGGAGAGACGAACATGGCCACGGTCACGACACGATGGGTTGCCCCGATGGTGCTCGCCGCCGGACTCGGCATCGCCGCGATGGCGCCGGCTCCGGCGCGCGCCGATGACAACTGGGCGCGGGTCGTCGTCGATATCGCCGACGTGATCTACCACGGCGGCGCGCCGTACTACCGCTACGACCACGGCTACCGCGACCGCCTGATCGTGGTGCACGACTACCGCGGCCGTCCGTCCTATTACCGCAACGTGTATCGCGCCGGCCCTCCGTACGGAAACGCCTACGGCTACTGGAACGGTCCCGGTCGCGGCAAATGCAACAAGCACGGCCGCTGCAGCACGCATTACTACGACGCCCGCTACGACCGACGTTACGATCGCGGGTACTACACCGACCGCCATCACGACCACCACGACCGTTACGACCGGGATGACCGGTACGATCGTCGTTGGCGCGATGACGACTGACGGACAGGAGGCATTCGATGGGAACGATGCGGGCAACCTGGACATCGCGATGGGCTGCGCTGTTCGTCGCCGCCGCGGCCACCTTCGGTTTCGGCAGCGCGTCCGCGCAGGACTACAGCTTCGGCTGGAATCCGCGCAGCGGCGACGTGTGGGTGGATACGTGGCTGTCGGACGTCAACCGCTACGGCGCGCGCTACCGCGATCCGTTCGTCGACGAGATGGTCCGCTACTACGGCGCGCCGCGCGACCTGGTGACCGGGCTGCTCGTCGATCGTCGCTGGGCGCCGGGCGACGTGTACTTCGCCTGCGCCATCGCATCGACCATCGGCCGGCCGTGTCGCTATGTCGCAGACATCTGGGAGCGCGACCACGGCCAGGGTTGGGGCGAAGTGGCCAAGGGACTGGGCATCAAGCCGGGTTCGCCGGAATTCCATCGCCTGAAGAAGGGCTTCGTGCCCAGCTACGACCGCTGGGGGCGTTCGATCACCCTGGACCCGCAACTGCAGCGCGACTTCCCGGGGCGCGGCAAGGGGGCGCAGGACAAGGCCAAGCCGGTGCACGCTGGCGCATCGACCAAGACGCCAGCCGCCGCCAAGCCCGCGGGAAACAGCAAGGGCAATCCCGGCAATCCAGGCAAGGGCAGCGCAAAGGACAAGGGAAACAACAAGGGAAGCGGCAAGGGCCACTAGGCTCGCAGCGCATCCACACGATGCAGTCCCGCGGCGGCTTCGGCCGCCGTTTTCGTGCGCGTCGATGATCGGCTGCCTATCATGAGGGCATGAACAACCCCGCCGTCCGCATTGCCGATTACGCGCCGCGCTGGCGCGAGGATTTCGCCCGTCTCAACATCGAATGGCTGGAGCGCTGGTTCACGGTCGAGCCCATCGACCGCGAAGTGCTCGGCGATCCGGAGCGCCACATCCTGGCCCACGGCGGTCATGTGCTGTTCGCCATCGACGCGGAGGATCGCGTCGTCGGCACGGTGGCCCTCAAGCGCGAATCCGACGGCGTCTACGAGCTGACCAAGATGGCGGTTACGCCGGAGGCACGTGGACTGGGCGTCGGTCGCAAGCTCATGGAAGGTGCACTGCAGGCGTTCCGTGCACGCGGCGGACGCGAACTGTTCCTGGAATCCAGCAGCAAGCTGGGCCCGGCGCTGGCGCTGTACGAAAGCGTCGGCTTCCGCCATCGCCCGGCGCCGCGTCCCGGCTCGCACTACGTGCGCGCCGACGTGTACATGGTCTGGGAACCGGAAGGCTGACCGTTCCGGCCGGCGATCCTTTGCATTCCTCTTCGCCTGGACGCATGAGCCGGCGCCGCTGATCGACGTGCCGCGCAGCCGGCGTTCAGGGTGCCGGTGGGCGGACGGTAGAATGCGCCCATGCACCTGATCGACCCCACCGCCCTGCGCTTGTCCGTCGCTCCGATGATGGACTGGACGGAAGGCATTATAAATCAATATTTTATGAATTGATGGTGCGATAATGGCGCGGTGGCGAAGCCCTAAATTTGCGCAATAGCGCGGATTTTCACTGGCGTTTCAGCCTGCCGTTGTTGGTGTACGCCTGGTGCAGATCGCGACGAGCCCAGACCTGTCCAACTTGAGCACGTCGATCTGTGTCATCCCGGGCATGGGCAGATTCGGGTACTCGTATGTGAGTCCCTGTACGTAGTACTCGCTCCCTCGCTTGAGCAACGCGATTACCGGAAACTCCGCTCGGAAGATCTCTCGCCCGCCGGAAGGCTTGTAGGTGATCTGCTGGTTATCGCCGGGAAACCGACTGTCGGAATAGCTCCGCCACAACACCACCTCGTCGTCGCGACCATCGCCATCGGCATCGATTCCCTTCACCCCGGTGCTACGCCCCTCTTCCATCAGGCCCGGCGCTTCCGGTACGAAGACGGCGTCTGCCGGGTCTTCCCGTGCATTACCGCAGGCGGTTGAATTGAACTCGGCTGCGCTACAGATGCCGGTCGCCAGCAAGCTCGTCACGGTGACAATCCAAGCAGCCTGCATGGAATCCTTCCCCGATAGAACGCATGAGGGTGGGCAGAACAAATTCTGCTTAGGGTCGAACGCGAACATTGGCACTGCTCGCGGCCACTCTAGCCCGAATGTCTGCTACCGGCCATAAGCGGACGCTCTACTGAGGCTGGGACAACTTCGCTCCCACTGGTGTAAGAACCAACCTGCCAAGATCGCCCCCCGACTTCTCCTTGACCGTCACTGGTGCATACCCCTCGCAAGCAAACGTGATCGTCACGGCTCGAAAGCCCACCGCATAGCCTTCGTCGAAACGCGGTGCGTCGAACGCGCCAATCTTTCGCATTCCCCGGCTTTCAAACTCGTACGTGCAGTTCCGCAACGGTTGCCCATCCTGTGCAGCTACCGTGCCCCTGAAAGTCATGTGCCTGTCGCATCCGGCCAAGACTGTGACTCCGAGCATCAGGATCAAAACGTACCTGCTCATGATCTTCGGGCGGAAAGCCCATGTCCGCTATGGGTCGGAAGCGGACATTAGCACCAGGCTACCGGGCGGGCCACCGGCCGGTGGAGTCGGTGGCCCTAGCGGCCCTACGCCTCTGTTTGCTCGGAGAGTTCGAGGGCATCGTCGACTTCTATTCCGAGGTACCGGACTGTGCTTTCCAGTTTGGTGTGTCCAAGGAGGAGTTGGACGGCTCGTAGGTTCTTTGTTCGGTGGTAGATCAGCGCCGCCTTGGTTCGGCGCAGCGAGTGGCTCCCATAGGCGCTAGAGTCCAGGCCGATCTCCGCGACCCAGCGATGGACGATCCGGCAGTACTGTCGCGTCGAGAGGTGGGCCGACCGCCGAACACGGCTCGGGAACAGATAGGCATCCCCAGCAACCCCTGTGTCGGCAATCCATGCTGCCACCGCGTTTCGGGTTTGGTCCGTGATCTCGAAGCACGCCGAACGGCAAGTCTTGCGCTGTAGGATCGTCGCTCGCGTCGCAATGGCCTGTCCGTGGCTGACATCGTGCACACGGAGCGCCACCAAATCGCAAGCCCTGAGCTTCGAATCGATGGCTAAGTTGAAGAGAGCCAGTTCTCGAGGCCTGCCACGAAGCTGCAGTCTCACCCGAATGGCCCAGATGTCGCGCAGCCTGAGGGGAGCCTTCCGGCCGACGATCTTGCCCTTGTTCCAGGGGCTGAAGTTTTCGTTCGTACCCTTCATGTCGAACTCCTGTGTGGGGAGCTCGACCATGCGCTGTCTGACTCACCTGGCGGGGTGGCCGCAGCCTGCTTGGGTGGTGCTAATGTCCGCTTTCGACCCAAAGCGGTCATGCGCAGAAGCCGTCTCCATGCCCGCCGGGGCTGGTTTCCCACGGCTCTGTCCAAGTAAAGCCTCGGAAGAGACATGCTCAAGATCTTGTACATGCTGCTACCTCCACTGGCGATCAGCGCTTTCGCCGTGGGGCTGCTGTATTTCTCAGCACTACGCAAATTTGGAACCACACTCAATCAGTACGACCCGCAGCTCTTCGCGAGAATCGGAGCGAATGGTCGAACACCCATCAGCAAGGCGTACGCTGCATTGGAAGCGCTTCGAGCGAACCCAGACATGAGGGCGCAGCTCCCCCCGGAGGTTGCTCTGAAATTCAAGGATGTGTCTCGTCGCCTTTGGTTCGCTGCCGGTTGGATCATGGTTCTTTTTGCGGTGTCACTGGCCATCAGCGTCGCCAAGGCCTAACAGCTCATTCAAGCCGAAGCCGCTTCGCGGCGCGGCTCAATTCAGGCGTTGGCGAACGTCCGCTTATGGCCGTTAGTGGACATTCGGGTGGCCGCTGGGTGCGGCGAACTGTGAGGTCCGCCACGGTTCGCCGGCCACTTCCAGAATCTGCAGTGGACCAGCGCATTCCCGCTTGACAGCTGGCGGGCCGCTTGCGGATGCTCGCGTTCGCAGCGACAAGTTCGTCCACAAGGATTTGCGGACAATGGCACAGGGGAGTGCGGTGCTTTCCGTCCTGGAAGGCGCAGAGGGCGAGTCTCATGTTGATCAGGGCCTGCTGGGCCTGGTCCTGCTTGCCCAATTCCACGGCATCGCGGCCGACGCCGCTCAACTCGCACACGAGTTCGGGCGCAACGGCGAGCGCTTCGACGAAACCACGTTGCTGCTCGCAGCGAAGATGCTCGGCCTCAAGGCCAAGGTCGTTCCACAGCCCGCCTCGCGCATTGCGATGGCGAGCCTGCCAGCACTTGCGCTTCAACCGGACGGCGCTGCCTTCATCGTCGCCAAGGTCAACGGCGATCAGGTGCTCATCCACGATCTCGACGAGAAGCGGCCGCGTGCGATCTCCGTCGCCGACTTTGAGGCACGCTACGCAGGACGCCTGCTGCAGGTTGCCTCGCGCGCATCGGTGCTTGGCGAGCTTGCGAAGTTCGACTTCAGCTGGTTCATTCCGGCAGTGGTGAAGTACCGGAAGCTGCTGCTGGAAGTCTTCATCGTCTCGTTCTTCATCCAGCTGTTCGCCCTGGTGACGCCGCTGTTCTACCAGGTGGTAATGGACAAGGTGCTGGTGCACCGTGGCCTGACCACGCTGGACGTCATCGCCATCGGCCTGGTGTCGATGGCGGTGTTCGAAGTGGTGCTGACCGGCCTGCGCACCTATGTGTTCTCGCATACCACCAGCAAGATCGACGTGGAGCTCGGCGCGCGGTTGTTTCGCCATGTGCTGGCGCTGCCGCTTGCGTACTTCGAGTCGCGACGGGTCGGCGACACCATCGCGCGCGTGCGCGAGCTGGAGAACATCCGCAGCTTCCTCACCGGGCAGGCGTTGACGTCGGTACTGGACCTGTTCTTCACCGTGGTGTTCCTCGCGGTGATGTTCTACTACAGCGGCTGGCTGACGCTGATCGTCGTGCTTTCGCTCCCTGTCTACGCGCTGATCTCCGCCGGCATCACACCGATCCTGCGCAAGCGCCTCAACGAGAAGTTCGCGCGAGGCGCCGACAACCAGTCCTTCCTGGTCGAAACCGTCAGCGGGATCGGCACGGTCAAGGCGATGGCGGTCGATCCGCGCGTCACGCGCACCTGGGACAACCAGCTCGCCGGCTACGTGAGCGCAGGCTTCGGCGTGACCCGCATCGCGACGCTGGGCCAACAGGGCGTACAGCTGGTACAGAAGCTGGTCGCCGTGGCGATCCTGTTCTGGGGTGCCAAGCTGGTGATCGAGGGCAAGCTCTCCGTCGGCCAGCTGATCGCGTTCAACATGCTGGCCGGGCAGGTGGCCGCGCCGATCATCCGCCTGGCGCAACTGTGGCAGGACTTCCAACAGGTCGGCATCTCGGTCGAACGCCTGGGCGACATCCTCAACACGCGCACGGAGATTCCCGGCAGCCGGATGGCGCTGCCGCCGATCGCGGGGCGGGTGACGTTCGAACGCGTGTCGTTCCGTTACCGCCCCGATGCGCCCGAAGTGCTGGCCGGCATCGAGCTGGACATCAAGGCGGGCGAGGTGATCGGCATCGTCGGCCGTTCCGGTTCCGGCAAGAGCACGCTGACCAAGCTGGTGCAGCGCCTGTACACGCCGGAGCGCGGCCGGGTGCTGATCGATGGGCAGGATCTGGCACTGGCGGACCCCGCGTGGTTGCGACGCCAGCTCGGCGTGGTGCTGCAGGAGAACTTCCTGTTCAACCGCAGCGTGCGCGAGAACATCGCCCTCAGCGATCCTGGCATGCCGCTGGAGCGCGTGATCCAGGCGGCACAGTTGGCCGGGGCACACGAGTTCATCACCGAACTCCCCGAAGGCTACGACACTAGGGTTGGCGAACACGGCACAGGCCTGTCGGGTGGGCAACGGCAGCGCATCGCCGTTGCGCGCGCGCTCATCACCGATCCGCGCATCCTGATCTTCGACGAAGCCACCAGTGCGCTCGATTACGAATCGGAGCATGCGGTGATGCGCAACATGCGGGCGATCTGCAAGGGACGCACGGTGCTGATCATCGCTCACCGGTTGTCCACTGTCCGGCACGCGAACCGCATCGTCGTGGTCGAGAAGGGGAGGATCGTCGAGGCTGGCAGCCATGCCGCGCTGGTCGATCGGCCTGAAGGTCACTACGCGCACCTGCATCGCCTGCAGTCGGGGGAGGCATGAAGCACATCCTGCAGGGTGTGCGTGACTTCGGCGCCCGCTACGCGGCGGTGTTCCGCTCGGCCTGGGCCGTTCGCGCGCAGCTCGACCCACCCGAGCGAAGTGCGGATGAGCGCGCGTTCCTGCCGGCACATCTGGAACTGACCGAGACCCCGGTCTCGCCCACGGCGCGCTGGACCATGCGGGTCATCGTTGCCTTCTTCTGCGTCGCCGTGCTGTGGGCGTGCATCGGCAAGCTGGACATCGTCGCCGTCGCGCCGGGCAAGACGGTCGTGGATTCACGCACCAAGGTCTTGCAGCCGGCGGAGACCGGCGTGGTCCGCCGCATCCTTGTGCGCGACGGGCAGGTCGTGAAGCGCGGGCAGCTGCTCATCGAGCTGGATGCGACCGCGACCGGTGCGGAGTTCGCACAGGCAGACGAAGCGCTGGTGAACGCGCGACTCGCGGTGCTTCGCTTGGAAGCGCTCGCCGGATCGCTCCAGCGCAACGCACCACCTGCGTTGCCCAGGGCGATGGACCTGCCGCAGGACCGGCTGAAGGCCGAGCAGGCTCTCGTACGCAGCCAGTACGACACCTACCAGGCCAGACGCCAAGGTCTGCAGGCGAGCATCGCCCAGCGCCGTGCCGAGTTGCGCACGACGGAGGCGACGATCGGGCCACTGGACGAATCGGCGCGCATCTCCAAGGCGCGTGCCGAGGACTATGGCAAGCTGGTCGAAGGCAGGTATGTCGGCCGTCACGAATACCTCCTCCGCGAGCAGGAACGCATCGCCGCGGAGCGCGACCTGGCCACGCAGCGAAACCGCGTGCAGGAGATCCGCTCCGCCCTGAGCGCGGCTGAGGAAGAACTGCGTGTGCTGGTCACTGACACACGCCAGCAGACGCTGGATCAACTACGCCAGGCGACAGAACAGGTCGCGCAGCTCACCCCGGAAGTCGCGAAGACCGGGCAGCGCGACCGCCTGATGGCGTTGCGCGCGCCCGTCGACGGCACCGTTCAACAGCTGGCCGTTCATACCATCGGTGGCGTAGTGACACCCGCGCAGCCGCTGCTGGTGGTGGTGCCGAGCGAGGAATCGCTGGAAGTCGAAGCGACGGTGCTCAACAAGGACATCGGCTTCGTACGCCCGGGCCAGTCAGTAACGGTGAAGATCGAGAGCTTCCCTTACACGCGTTACGGCTATCTGACAGGAACGGTCGCGAGCGTCTCGCACGATGCGGCGCAGGATGAGCAGCTGGGCCTGGTGTTCCCCGCGCGCGTGCGGCTTTCAGGCGCGAGCCTTCATATCGAGGGTGTCGAGGTAGGGCTCACGCCCGGCATGGCGTTGAGTGTTGAGATCAAGACCGGAAAGCGGCGGGTGATCGATTACCTGCTCAGTCCGCTGCGGCAGCATGGCTCCGAATCACTTCGGGAACGTTGAACGCGACGGACTTCATCGCACCGATGATGGCGTCGACACAGGGGCAGGTGGCGAATGGCACGGCGAATGGGCATGCACGAGGAAGGGATGGCGAGACGCCGCACGCGAAGCCGTTGGCGGGTGTTTCAGATGGCGGCATGGACGGGCGCGTTGCTGCTGTCGGGCTGCGGCAACGTGAACATCGAATGGTCCGAGGACGTCCGGCTCGATGACGGGCGCATGCTGCTTGTCGAACGCACGGCCCAGGGAAAGCAGTTCTCGGAGCTCGGTGGGCCTAAGGGCTGGGACCAGACGGAGATGTCCCTGACGGTTGTGCGGGCACCTGAAAGCGTAAAGCCGCCGCCGCCATGGCGCGACGCCTACGTCCCGGTGCTCCTGGATTACCAGCAGGACACCGATTCGTGGTCCCTGTTGGCGACCTTCTATTACTGCCAGGCCTGGTACGACCTCGGCAGGCCAATCCCGCCATACATTCAGTACAGGTCGACGAATGGATCCACGTGGGCCCGCGTGCCCCTGGAGGAACGATTCATCGATCGCAAGACGAACCTGCTGACGGGGCCCCGTTCCGAGGGTGAACCGGAATTGATCACCGTTGAGGAGAAGGAACGGCGCGAACGCAGCGCCGTGCAGCGGTTCCAGCGCATCCTGCGCAAATGGGGCCAAGCGGAAGAGAACTACTGCGATCACTCATAAAACGGACTTAGGGGACTGATCCATGGCAAACGAATTCGAGTACGCGCAGCTGGCGACGCAGGTCTACAACCGCACGCCCGAGAACCGGACGCCGCTAACGGGCGGATGGGGCCAGATTGCGCGACAGGAAGACGACGGCTGGGGCTTCTCGGCGAGCGGCTACCAGAGAGGATCCGAGATCGTCATTTCCTTCGCGGGCACGAACCAGGCGATCGACTGGTCTTCGAACGTTCCCGGGGCGATGGGATTGGGGGCGCCGCAGATCACTGAGGCGATCGACTTCGTTCTCAACATCATGGCCCAGAACCCCGGGGCAACCATCAGTTTCACTGGACATTCGCTTGGCGGAGGGCTCGCCTCCGTGATGGCGGTCTTCTTCGATCTGCAGGCCACTGTCTTCGATCCTGCTCCATTCGAGTTGAGCGCGCGAGACGAGAACTTTCTCGAACTGATCGATGGCTACCCGCACTCAAGCGGGTACAGGAACCCGGCACTTGACGAGTACACGTCTACCTGGGGTGCGCATTTCTGGCGTCGGGAGTCGAACGTCACCAGTTACAGCGTGGACGGTGAGGTGCTGGAGTACCTCCGTCTGGCCATGCCGGCGATCTATGGATCAGCACGGGAGTATGAGGTCGGAACGCCATCGGTACTGGAAGCCATTCCCGGCTCCCTGGCAATCAGCCTGCATTCGATGGATCTGTTGAGCTCGGTGATGCGGTCCGATGCATTCAACGACGGGCTGATCGCTCAGAACCGTGCGTTCGATGTCTTCAGCGACGGCGATCTGTACGGGGCGGACACGCGCTCGAACAAGGCTGACTTCATGGCGCGGATGCATAACCGGCATCTGCTGGGCAGCGGGAGTCTGGATGTGCTGGGGCAGGATCTGCTGAAGATCGGCACAGACGGCACTGCATTCGAGAAGGACATTAATCGCGGCGTCCTGGCGACGCTGGCGGAGTACCACTATTTCCAGGGTGGAGGCACCGCGACTTCCTTCGTGGATTCAGTCGGTGGTGGCATCAGACTCGACCTGACGAAGATCTCCGGTTCCGACCGGCTCGGCCAGGACATGCTCCTGGCCAACGTGAAGCAATGGTTGTCCGATCAGGACAACATCTCCGAGGACATCGGACAGGTCCAACGCGTCATCCTACAGTCGGGCGAAGGCGGCCTGCAGGTCATCAGCGGTTCGGACAACAAGGCCGATCTGGTGCTGGGCGGGGAGGGGGCGGACATCATTGCGGTGGAGGGTGGAAATGACTTCATCTTCGGGCTGGATGGCGACGACCTGATCTGGGGAGGCGCAGGAAAGGACGTCATATACGGCGGCGGCGACGACGACATCCTGTACGCAGGTGCCGACGCCGAAGACCAGGACACGAGCGAGAACCGCCTCTACGGTGGGTGGGGCAACGACACGCTGTACGGGTCGGGAGGAAAGGACTACCTCAACGCCGGCGACGGCACCGACACGCTGCGCGGCGGTGGTGGTTTCGATACATACAACATCGACAACCTGGACACCATCATCGATTCGGACGGCAAGGGTTCCGTTTTTCGGGGCAACAAGCAGCTGACGGGTGGAAGCCGCAAGGAAGGCGATCCAGAGAATACGTACTACGGTGGTGGCGACACCTACGTGCTCAACGGAACGACGCTGATTATCAATGGCGGTTTGACCATCGAGAACTACGACAAGGACAAGAGCAGCCTGCAGATCGTCCTGAAGGACGACGATGATGACGACGAGGAGGATGACGAGTCGCCAGACACGGACGAGGCGTCCACGCGCACCTCGCCCATCGTCATCGACCTGGACGGCGACGGCATCGAGACGCTGGCGCTTGGGGCAAGTCACTTCGACCATGACGGCGACGGGCTTAGCGAGTCGACCGGCTGGGTGAAATCCGACGACGGCCTGCTGGCTTACGACCGCAACGGCGATGGACACATCAACAATGGCAGCGAGCTGTTCGGCAGCCACAGCGTGCTCAGCAACGGCGAGCGAGCCGACAACGGCTTCCAGGCGCTGGCCGAGTTCGACGACAATGGCGACGGCCTGGTCAATGCGCAGGATTCTTCCTACGCCTCGCTGAAGGTCTGGCGCGACCTAAACGGTAATGGCATCAGCGATGCTGGCGAACTGCAAAGCCTGGCCGAAGCCGGCGTGGCGTCCATCAGCACCGGCTATGCAGATTCCACGCACGTTGACGCCAATGGTCATCAGCACCGCCAGGTCGCCACGGTCGTCCTGAGCAACGGCACGGCATCCACTGCAGCGGACGTATGGTTCAGGGTGGACGCTGGCGATCGCGTCAACAGCGGCGACATCGAACTGACCGCAGATGTGCTGTTCCTCCCCAACGCAAAGGGCTTCGGCAAAGTCCATGACTTGCGCCAGGCGATGGTGCTCGATGCCCAGCTGAGAACGCTGCTCGAGCAGTACCTGACTGCCACGGATTCCACTGTGCGCGACCAGTTGCTCGACGACATGATCTACCGCTGGACCGGAGCCGATGGCGTGGATCCGTACAGCCGCGACCCAAGGCGCGTGTACGGACACGTGATGGATGCGCGCCAGCTGGTGACGCTGGAGAACCTGGTAGGACATGGTTACGTGGGCGTGTGGTGCTGGGGTGAGTTCGACCCGAATCCCCACGGCCAGGCAGCGCCGCTGCTCATCGCGGAGTACCTGGAGTTCAAGCGCTTCACCGCGGCGCAACTGGCGGCGCAGACCGAGTACGCCGAGGAACTGGACATCATCCAGTCGGCCTTCGGCTCCGATTCCCAGGGCACAACGGTCGACTGGGACGCGGTGCAGGGGCGGCTCAACGCCCTGTACGCCGGCGGCCAGATGGACCGGATCGCCGGAATCGTATCGGTGCTGACGGACCTGGGCATGTACTCGTCGGGCTATCGCGCCAAGCGTGATGCCGCGTTCCAGGCGATTGCTGCATCCAACCCAGACCTTGCGCCGTTCTTCGATTTCACCACCCGGATCGGAACGTCGGGCAACGATACGCTGTACGGAACGAACGCAGGCAGCATCTTCTATGGCCTGGCCGGTGATGATCGTCTGTACGGAACCGGTACGGGCGACAGCTATCACTTCTCGCGAGGCCAAGGCAACGACACGATCCTGGATCGCGGCGGACTGGATCAGATCGTGCTGGGCCTGGGTATCACTCAGGCCGATCTCACGTTCACGCGGAACGCGACGACGGTCTGGATCCACGTCAGGAATGCCGATGGCAGCAACGCCGGATCGCTACGCGTCGACAACTTCTTCGACTTCGACGGTTCCGTGGATTTCGGCGCGATCGAGCTCATCCGCTTCGCGGATGGGAGCAGCCTGAACCAGGCGCAGATCCAGGCAATCCTTACGGCAGCGGCAATCACGACCGGCAACGACCTGGTGTTCGGCAGCTCGGCTGGCGACACCATCGACGCCCTCGCAGGCAACGACAACCTTCACGGTCTTGCAGGTGACGACCAGCTGTCCGGCGGCGCCGGCGACGACGAGGTGATGGGCGACGACGGCGCCGATACGCTTTCTGGCGGAAGCGGCAATGACTCACTGGTAGGCGGTCGCGGCAGCGACACCTATCTGTTCGGCAATGGACACGGCAACGACGTGATCAGCAATGCCGCCGAAACAGCAGGTGCAAAGGTGGACCGCCTGGTCTTCGGTGCGGGCATCGATCCGACGATGGTCGTCGTGAAGCGCGTGGGCAACGACCTGCTGGTGCAGGTAACCGCCAACGACAGCGTTCGCATGACCAACTACTTCAGTGGTGAAGCCGCCAACGGCACGGCGATCGATGAGATTGCCTTCCATGACGGGACGGTATGGAGCATTGCGGCGATCAAGGTGATGGTGCTGCAGGCGACTGCCGGCGACGACGTGATCAACGGATACGCCTCAGGCGATGTGCTGTCCGGCCTCGCGGGGGATGACCGCCTGTCCGGCAATGAGGGTGACGACACCCTGGACGGCGGCGACGGCAACGACACGCTCGACGGTGGCGCTGGCAACGATGAACTTGTCGGTGCTTCCGGTACCGACAGCCTCCGTGGTGGAGACGGCGACGATCAGCTGGACGGCGGCGAAGGAAACGACTCGTTGCAGGGTGCAGGCGGCGACGACTCCCTGGTCGGTGGCAATGGCAACGACAGCCTCGACGGCGGTGCCGGGCGCGACACGCTGCAGGGCGGAATCGGAGGTGACTGGATTGGTGGCGGCGCCGGTGACGATGTGCTGGTGGGTGGACTCGACAATGACATGCTGCAGGGTGGGGTGGGTTCGGATCTCTATCAGTTCGCGGTCGGCGACGGTCAGGACACGATCGACAACTACGACAGCAGCGACGGCCGCATCGACGCGCTGGTGCTCGGCGCCGGCATCGATCCGGCACAGGTTACCGCGCGCCGGAGTGGCGACCACCTGGTCATGACGTTCGCCGGCAACTCTGACCAGGTCACGGTCAATCAGTACTTCGCCGGCGACGCAGCGGGCGCTTACCGGCTCGACCAGATCCGTTTCGCCGATGGCACGGTTTGGGGCGTGGATACGGTCAAGGCACTCGTGCTGGCATCGACCTCCGGAGCCGATACGCTGCGCGGCTATGAAAGCGCCGACGATCTTGCAGGCGGTGAGGGCAACGATACGCTGTTCGGAAACGGTGGTAACGACACGCTGCAGGGGCAGGACGGCGACGACACCATCCACGGCGGCGCTGGAGACGACACCGCCATGGGGGGCGCCGGCAACGATGTACTGAATGGCGAGGACGGGAACGACGTCCTCGATGCCGGGGCAGGCAACGACACCCTGCGCGGCGGCGCCGGCATCGATCACCTCAAGGGTCGCCTGGGCGACGACGTCCTCGAGGGTGGCGACGGCGACGACTTCTATCACTTCGCAGCGGGCGATGGTCGCGACACCATCAGCGACAGTCAGGGCCTGAGCACGATTTACCTGTACGGACTGCCGTTGAACGAGGTCTTCTTCCGTCGCGAAGGTACAGCGCTCGCCGTGCATTTCCTGAACTCCATGGGCGACCGCATCCTGCTCGCGAACTTCTTCGACCCGATCTCCGAGCTGGCCAGGCACGGGCTTCGCTTCGACATGGGCAATGGCCAGGGATGGCTTCTGGATCCGGTCGATCTCGACGCGGCCTCCATGGCGGGCACGGGGCTCGACGACATCATCTACGGCAACACGCTGGACAACGTGATCGAAGGACAAGCGGGACACGACACTCTGCGGGGCGGCGGCGGCGCAGACACGCTGGATGGTGGCGACGGCAACGACGTCCTGAACGGCCAGGACGGGAACGACCTGCTCAACGGTGGCGAAGGTAACGACGTCCTGGACGGCGGCGTGGGCGCCGACCAGATGCAGGGCGGCGCAGGCGACGACCTTTACCTGGTCGACGACGTCGGCGACATTGTGACCGAGGCGAGCGGGTCGGGCACTGACATCATTCGCAGCAGCGTCAGCTACGCGCTGACGGACGGCGTTGAGCAGCTGGTGCTTACCGGCGCTGCCAGTATCGATGCCACGGGCAACGATGCGGGGAATGAGCTGGTCGGCAACTTCGGCGCCAACCATCTGCTGGGGCTTGCAGGCGACGACGTGCTCGAAGGCAACGACGGCGACGACACGCTGGAGGGTGGCGCCGGCATCGACCTGCTCGACGGCGGCGCCGGCATCGACCACATGGCCGGTGGCACGGGCAACGACAGCTATCGGGTCGACGAGGCGGGCGACCTCATCGTCGAACTGGCGGGCGAAGGCCTCGATGTCGTCGACTCTACGGCGTACGACTACGTCCTTTCGGCGAACCTCGAAACCCTGGTACTCGTCGAAGGCAGCGCCGCGTACAACGGCACCGGTAACGACGGCGACAACGTGATCACGGGCAACTCGTCCTCCAACCGCCTGGATGGCGCGGCCGGTGCCGATCGCTTGGCGGGCGGAGGCGGGGATGACACCTACGTCGTGGATAACGTCGGCGACGAGGTCGTCGAAGTGGAGGACGAAGGCAATGACACGGTGGAGTCCAGCATCGACTACACGCTGGGCGCCACACTCGAGAATCTCGTGCTCACCGGCGAGGCCAACCTCAACGGCACCGGCAACGATGGCGACAACGTGCTGGTCGGCAACGCCGGCAACAACCGCCTCGATGGTGGTCTTGGCGGCGACGACATGCATGGCGGCGCCGGCAACGACTACTTCATCAACGACACCAGCCAGGACTGGATCTTCGAGGACGAAGGGGAGGGCACCGATACGGTCGAACGGCGCTATGAGACGAACCTGGTGCTGTCCGACAACGTCGAGAACCTGATCCTGGCCGAAGGTATCCGGACCGGCAACGGCAACGAGCTCGACAACACGATCACCGGTAATTCCGGCGCCAACGCGCTGGGCGGCTGGGATGGCGATGACGTGCTGCACGGTCTGGACGGCGACGATTCGCTGTTCGGTGGCACGGGCAGCGACGTGCTGCAGGGCGGAAACGGCGGCGATTACCTCGATGGCGGCGAAGGCGTCGATCACCTCGAAGGTGGCGCCGGAAACGATGTGTATGTGACCGACGATGCTGCCGATGTTGTCGTGGAAGCGGCGGGTGCCGGCACCGACCAGGTACAGACCACCGCGACCTACGCACTCTCGGCGAACATCGAGAACCTGTTCCTGATGGGCAGCGACGCCATCGGCGGCACGGGCAACGCCCTCGACAACTACCTCGCGGGCAACGATGCAGCCAACGTCATCGCGGGCCTGGGCGGTTCGGACACCATCGTCGCCGGCGGCGGTAACGACACGCTCGTGGGTGGCGCTGGCGACGACAAGTACGTGGTCAACGCTAACTCGGGCACCGATGCCGTGGACAACACCGGCGGTGGGTTCGATGGTGTGTTCTTCACGGATGGCATCACCCGCGAGCGCCTGTCGTTCGCGCGCGACGGCAACGACCTGCTGATCAGCGTCGACAACGCCGCCACGCCCGCCGTGCGCGTCACCAACCATTTCCTCGGCGGTGATGCGGCCATCGACTACGTGCAGCCGGACGGCGGCTTCTATCTGACCACGGCCGAGATCAACCAGATCGTTGCCGGCGGTGGCACCGGCTTCGACCAGGTGATCGAAGGCACAGCCGCGGGCGAGCAGCTCGTCGGCGGCAGCGGCAAGGACCTGATCAAGGGCCTGGCCGGAGCCGACCAGTTGTTCGGCATGGGCGGGAACGACACGCTGGAGGGCGGGGATGGCGACGATTACCTCTCCGGCGGCAACGGGGGTGGTTCGGGCTCCGCGGACGACCGCCTCGAAGGCGGCATCGGCAACGACACGCTCGCCGGCGAAGACGGCAACGACACGCTGCTCGGCGGCGCGGGTGACGACGACTACGTCTACGGTGGCGGCCAGGACGTCATCGACAACACCGGTGGCGGCTACGACGGCGTGTTCTTCAACGGTGGCATCACTGCCGCGCAACTGGCCTTCGCGCGCAGCGGCGATGACCTGGTCATCACCGTGGGCGGCAGCACCAGCAGCACGGTGACGGTGACCAATCACTTCCTGGGTGGCGATTCGGCCATCGACTTCGTCCAGCCGGCCAGCGGCGCGATGCTCGACACGGCCGCGATCAACGCCCTCGTCGGCGGTGGCGGCAACCCGCCGGGTGGTGGGAATGATGGCGATTATCCGTCGGTCGTCACTGGCACCGCGGCCGGTGAGCAGTTGCTCGGAACGAACGACCGGGATCTGATCAAGGGCCTGGGTGGAAACGACACGGTGTTCGGCTTCAACGGCGACGACAAGCTCGACGGCGGCGATGGCGACGATTACCTGTCGGGCGGCAACGGTTCGCACAACGGATCGGGCAACGACATCCTGATCGGCGGCGCCGGTGCGGACCAGCTGGTGGGCGAAGACGGCAACGATCAGATGTTCGGTGGCGCCGGCAACGACAAGTACATCTACGGCGGCGGCGCGGACACGGTCGACAACACAGGTGGCGGAACCGACTGGCTGCATTTCAACAGCAGCGCCTTCAGCGTCGCCCGCAACCGCATCACGTTCCACCGCGACGGCGACGATCTGATCGTGCGTGTCGATGCCGACGCCGCCAAGCAGGTGCGCGTGCTCAAGCACTTCCTCGGCGGCGAATACGCCATCGCGTATGTGCAGCCGACCGGCGGCAATGCGATTCCGGCCTCGCAGTTCGGCGGACTGCTGGCGCCGTTGTCGTCCGCTCCGATGGCGGAATTGGCGTCCGAGATGCCATTGGCGCGCACCGGCACCGCCGCGGTGGAGTCGATGGATGCACCCGTGTCGTCGTCCACACCGTCGAACCTGGATTGGCAGGACACGATGGACGAATCGGGTGACCGTGCCACGGCGCACTCCGCGGCGAACGCTCCGGTCTTGCCGAACCGCGAGCTGCAGTCGCTGGTGGAGGCGATGAGCAGCTTCGGCAGCGCCTCGGATGGAGCGTCTTCCGCAGACGGTTCAGAGGGGCGCTTCGAGCGCAACTTCTGGGCTGGCGGCTGGCACCAGAGCCATCGGAATGACAGCGCACGGTTGCGCCACCTGGAGCAGTAAGCCGTGATGGGAGGAGGCCCGGGCAACCGGGCCTCCTCCTGCATGGCCTCCGGCCACGACTGTAAGACGGGCTGCACGTGCCTGTCGGAGCAGGACACCGGCCACGTGATCGAGCCCAACCGCTGCCGGATGATCGCCAAGGACGGCCAGTACGAGCCGTTCCTTGATGAAGTGCAGGGCGACCGGCGGCGCCTGGACGAAGTGACCCAGCGTCGCCGATTGTTGGAGCATGAGGTCAGGGCAGGGGTGTAGGGGGCGAGCCCCTACGGCTATGGCCGCGAATGCCGCCGTTTCTTCGCCCGGTGCAGCGATCAGCGCGCCACAGGTGAGAGGGTATGGCGACCTTGGAGCCCGGATGACCGGCTCCCGCTGACCGGTTGATAGTTGCGGACCTGATCGTCGGTATCTAATGTCCGCTTTCGACCCAAGGCGGACGTTCACGCCCGCCAAACGCGAGCCGCCCATGATGCTGGCAACTCAGCACGGGGCGAAGCCATGAGCGGGAAGTCTGACACCTTGGAAAGCGGTGCTCCCGCCGGGTTTCCCGACCCAGGCGACAGCCGCGATGCCTATGACGCCGCCGACTTGGCGCGGGCGATTGAGGCCTACAAGTTCTTCTACCCGACCGTCACAGGGGCGGCGATCATCAAGGCAACGAGAGCATCGGCCTCGTCACCAACCGGGTCTTCGGAATCATGGATTCCAATCCGAAACAGGTGGTATTCACCACCAACGCCGATACCCCCTACGGCCCCTTGCAACTCGACTTGGCCATCGGCCCTATGGTGATCGAACTGCCGCCAGGTCCGCTTATCGTTTGTTCCATCGACATCAACCAGCGTTGGGTCGCCGACATGGGACTGCCCGGTCCCGATGGGGGCAAGGGCGGCAAGCACGTCCTGGTGTCGCCGAACTTCCGGGGCGCATTGCCCTCGATTGCCTATTACATCCACCGGGCCAGTAGTAATCGACAGATCGTTGGCATCCGCTCCCTTCCGGTGAATGGCGATGTGCCTGCCGCAAAGGCGCGGCTGTCGACGGTGAAGATCTATCCGCTCGATCCGAAGATGGCAGGAGCCGCAATGGTTGGACATCACCGAAAGGGAGCAGGATGGAACGCCTACCCAGTATGAGGACAAGTTCCACTACTGGGAGGTGCTGAAGGAAGTGATCGACGCCGAGCCGCCGTTCGAGGGCTATCACGTCCCCTACGGTGAGCTGGCCGCGCTCGGGATCGAGAAGGACAAGCCCTTTAAACCCGATACGAGGATGAAGAAGATCCTTGCGCGTGCGGAGCAGGAAGGCATTGCCCAGATGCGAGCGCAGAGCTTTGCCGACCGCAGGCCGGAGCGCATCGTCTGGTCGGATCGGAAATGGGAATGGGCCTCGCTGCGCTTCGAGGACGGGGATTTCAATACTGCCTATTTCATGGATACCACGGCCCGTGAGAAGTGGTTCTACCAAGCGATCGGCGCGTCGCCGGCCATGTTCCGCCGCGATACGCAGGCCGGTTCGCTGTACTGGCTGGGACTGCGCGACAGCAGCGGACGCTACTTGGACGGAGGTAAAACCTACCGGCTCGCGGTACCGTTGCCGGTGCCTGGCAAGCTGTTCTGGTCGGTGACCGTCTATGACGCAGCGACGCGCTCGCAAATCCGCACGGATCAACATAAGGCTGCGCTCCGCTCCTTGCAGGAACTGAGAGACATCGGTGATGTCCATAGCGTCGATCTCTACTTTGGCCCGAGTGCGCCGGAAGCCGGAGAGGCTCTCTGGATCAAGACTTCGCCGGGGCAAGGGTGGTTCGTCTATTTTCGCATCTATGGACCGGATGCCCCGGCGTTTGATGGCAGCTGGAAGCCGGGAGACTTCGAAGAGGTAACCTAAGTGGCGAAGTCCGCTTCGGGCGGGGCAGGGTGGCGGCCGAACTGGTGCCAATGTCCGCTTGCTCGCTTCCCCATCTTGTGGGGCGTAGGATCGAGATCGGCTCCTGCTGCGGGGTTGTGGTCGTATGGACGACGGGTACGAATACCGGCGCCGCGCTGTAAAGGGCATCGCTTACAAAGGATGTACCTTCCGGGTTGCTGCGGCGAGGTCAAAAGGCGCTTGCCGGTGGGCGTTTGAGGTGGATGTGTATCGCCCTGACGGAAGCCGGTTTCCGCGTTTGCACAGCATCAGCTTGTATTGCACTCCGGAGGACGCTTTCGCGGTCGCGGAGCGGATGGGAGGGATGCTCGTGGACTCGGAATCTTACCAAGTAAGCCCCCTCAGCCGGTTTCGGTTTCCGCCAAGTACAGGGCAGTCCGAGTATAGGAGCGAGCCTCCCAGGGCTATGGCCGCGGATGCGGCCGCTCCCGGTGCGGCGATCAGTGCGCCGCAGGTGGCCGTTACGCGATCTCGGAGTCCGGATGGTTGCGACCGACACCCGTTGCCCGAAGATCGTTGTGCTCCCGGTGGGTGGCACCTATTCGACTCATAAGCACGATGACACCGTCGAACAGGATGGCCGCGTTCATCCGGAGTAGACGAGCAGGCACGCGCCTGGAAAGGAACAGATCATGCGGGGCGCATGCGGGCTTGGTTCAAACCAGCAGGCCTGCGATTCCAGCCGGTGTGTCCGCCAACACTACCTCAGCGTTCTGCGACGCGTCTCAGAAGATCGTAGGCGTGCAGGCTTCAGGTAGCGAATCGGATGCGTGTACACCGGAACTGGCCATCCCATGCGGATGGGCGGCGGCGATATCAGGGCGCGTGGCGCTCTCAGCGAACTGAACGCGTCGTACGCGATCGAGAGGAACATTTCGACCAGGGTTTTCATAAGCGGACCATCCCTACCGGTGAGCCTTCTCAAGAAGGTCGCAGACGCGTGAGGGGCGGGCGCGGCCGCGGCTGCGACGACGGGTGGTCGTTAGCTTCCCTACTATGAACTCATTTGGCGTTGCAGACCGAAGATGCGGGACTTGGTTCATCTCGTGTACCGGTGAGTGCATGGAACAGCCAACGCTGGAGTAGCAGGCGGCCAGTCGAAGGTCGCAGCGACCGATCGGGCCAGGTTTACGCGCCAATCTGATTTGCAGTGCCCGTGTTCGACACGCCAATCGTGCCGGGCCGGACACCAGCAGAAGTGGACGTCTTCGAGCACCTAAGGTGCGTTACAGCCTCACGTATAGATCACCGGGAATGGCGCAGCTTGAAGAGGCACAACGACGCAATGTCGGGACGACCGCTCTGCCGCTCCGCTCTCTTCACCGTATAGAGCTTGGCCGATCTGCACACAAGAACGACCGGTGCCTCTGTCGTTCTCAGGACCAGCTGCTGGATCACTGGGCGATTGTCGCCACGACGGCGTCTCAAGCAGAGCATCAGCTCAATCGAGAAACATCATGAATGCTTCCAGCAGCCCCTTATTCACCGACACGCTCAAATCGATCCCCGGATTCTTCGGTATCCGATTTGATGCCAAGCCTGCGTACCACATTGAGGATATCGTAGGTAAAGTTGAGATCAGGCGATACGCGCCGTCATGGCTCGCCCAAGTTTCCGCCGACGGAAGTCATGACGCAGCCGTCGCCTTGGCGCATGAGAAGCTGGCTGATTACGTTTGCGGCGGCAATGAGAGCCGCGAGAAGATGGGGATGACATCGCCAAGCTTTGAGGTAGAGGGCGAGTCGAAGATGTTCCCCGTCTCTCTGAGTAGGCGCGACGAATCGAGCAGGCAGGAGGAATTGGACGGGTGGAGGGTCGCGTTCTTCATCTCCAATTGCTTGTCTGCTCGCGAGGTTCCCCTTCCCGATGATCCGGCGATCCAGATTCGTCAGACTCCGGAAACCCTTGTTGCGACACTCCGGTATCGGGGTGGCAACACGGAAGAGCGCCGCTCACTTGCAAAGCGAGAGCTCATTGAAGCGCTGTCGGGGTCAAAGTGGACGGCGGACGATCAGGTGTACTGGGCAAGCTACGACCAGGCATTCGTTATCCCTTATCTCACGCGCAATGAGGTTCATGTGCGTGTGCTGCGCTTCCCCGTCCGGAGTGCTGCCTCCCCGAAGAGGCGAGATGAGCTTGTTAACCCCGCCGTGCCTTATCGTGTCGACTTCGCGCTTGCGCCAGCTTGCGACGATGAAGTCGCCTTGCAGCGGGCCGAGAATGAAGGGATGCCACCCAACCTAATGTTCGAAAAAACGAGTGCGAGACTGTTCCCGCGCGTTTCCCGCTACGTTAGATCTCGCTCGACAACATCCCCGGAGCTGAGCCGGACGCTTGAGGAACTGCTCTGCGACCTTAAGGCGGCGACGCAGGGTGATGCGCAGCTACGCCGTCGATCTGCCTCGCTGATAGCCCTGATGGCATCGGATATCCGAGACGCCAAGCACTTCTCCATCGAAAGCAGCCTGGGGGCGAGGCCGATGCGCGCGTGGCGCCAGCGCTACAACGGAATAGGCGTCCTGTGACGAAGGAGGAAAGCAGCCCGCATCGCTTCCAATGTCCTGCGACTTCAGACGAACACTATCCCGGAATACCGCCATGTCCAACGTAGGGAGTTTCCACTACAACAGCTCGCCCGCCGGTGGGGATATAGCCACTGACAAGCGCGGCGAGAGGGGCCGGATCGCGGCGGACATGGTTAGATTTGCCGAAACGGGTGGGATCGTCGAGATCCTGGTAACAATACCGTTGTTCTGGAAAGGCAAGGACCCTCGACCAGCGAGCGCCCAACGAGGAGCTCGTTCGAAGTTTGACTGATCTGCTCGAGGGAGGTCTTTGCGAAGGCCTGAAGTCCGCCTGGCCGGAAGCGGCCGCGGGTGAAAGCCGCGCGAAACACGTTCTTGAAGATGACCATGCGCGAGCCTTCCGGGCGACGCGAAGACCGGGAAAGCGCCTTCGACCATAGATCCGCGGTACGGCTAACGGCCTCGATCGCCCACAATGTAAGCGTTGCAAGGCATCCGGGCACACCGTGTGCCAGTGCCCGCTTGTGGCCGTTAGAGGGCTTCGCGGGGAAGCGGATTGAAGCAGGTTTCAATGTCCGCCGCCCCATGGAGGACAGGCCAATATGACTTGTAGCCACTGTTCAGCCTAGGAGCCTGACCCCGAAACAGGTAATGAGGTGGCGCCAGGTATCGGGCGGGTGACCCAACGTCAAGGTTGCGCGTTAGGATTCATGGCCAAAGTTGGCCAGGGTGAGCCAATGCAGCAAAGACTGGCTGACTTTATCGAGGCGAATCGTCGAACGATTGTCGACCACTCATCTTTGGTCGCGGCTTCGTTTCTCTCCGGGGCCAATCGGTCGAGCGCGGACCACCTGCGTGAGCATCTTTCACAGATGCTGGATGCCGTGGTGAAGGATTTGCGCACCGTCCAAAGCCGCGAGTCCACCGTGGAGAGATCCCAGACTCCGGTAACTGCTCCGCACACGCCGGACACGGCCGCTGGGGTCTATGCACGCCTTCGGGCGCAAAGCGGCATCACCCTTGAGCAAGTGGTCGCCGAGTTACGCGCCCTGCGCGCGTCCGTCTCTATGCTATGGAAGGACGCTACTCTCCCTGACTCGCGTGCACTGGATGACCTGACGCGCTTCAACGCGGCGATGGATCAGATTCTTGCGGAATCCATTGCCAACTTTTCCGCGGAGATCGAGGGTTGGCGCGATGTGTTCCTGGGCACGCTCGCCCATGACTTGCGCGGACCACTCTCGGTGAACGTTCTCACGGCCGAAGTGTTGTCCAGGATCATTGCCGATCGCCCCGAGAAACTCCTGGTAGAACGCCTGCAGCGCAGCGCCGCCCGGATGAAGGCGCTTCTCGACAGCCTGCTGGATTACAGCAAGGCCTCGCTTGGAGGCGGAATCCGCATCTCTCCCGCCCATGTCGATCTAGATCCGGGTCTTCGGGATGAAGTAGATCTCCTTCGCGCCCTCTTTCAAGAGCATGAGATTTCGTACGAGTCCGCTGGCAGGACGAACGGCCTGTTCGATGTATCAAGAATCCGAGAGGCCTTGGCCAATCTGGTGATCAACGCGGCGAAGCACGGTGCCGCCGGTGGGCCCATTCGCATTACGCTTTATGGCGACGAAGAAGGCGCTCGACTGGTGGTCAAGAACATCGGACCGAGTCTCCCGGGTCACATGATGTCTGCACTGTTCATGCCGTTTGGTCAGCTTCGCGACACCGCAGACGACCGTCCGGAAGCTGACAGCCTTGGACTAGGCCTCTTCATCGTCAAGCAGATCGCGCTCGCACATGGCGGAAGCGTCGCAGCAACTTCGTTGAATGGATGTACTGCATTCACCATAACGTTGCCGTGGAGATCCTGAAACTCCGTCCGAACGCGCCCGACGTCCTGGTTAAGCCCCCACCCACCCACCTTCCTCCCTGCCGGTGGAGCGGGCCGCATCGACAAAGCGCCGAGTAGGCACGTTGCGCCTTGGGCACTCGCAATGTGGAAATGGGTAATACATCGAGGTGGCTCGGTACTACGTTGCGAACATGCGTCACCGTGCCCTCACTGTGCATGGGGGATGGTGATGGCTCCCCAGCAAAACCGAGAATGAGGCCATGGCTCGTGACATCCTGAAGACGCTCAAAGAAGAGCATGACGCCGTGCGCGCGCTTTTCGAGAAGATAAACGACACAACAGACCGTGCGACACAGAAGCGCGGAAACCTGTTGGAGAACATCGAAGCCAACCTGCTACCCCATGCGAAATGGGAGGAGCTGGTGTTCTATCCCGCATTCAATGAGCGCGCGGATCGCGATGGCTTGGTAACGCACGCTGAAGCAGTCTCCGAACATCACGCGGTTGAGCATTCCGTCATTCCAGAGGTTCACGAGTCGGAGATCGATACGCCGGAGTTTGCGGGTCGGGTGAAAGTCTTTGGCGAGTTCGTCGATCACCACGCCAAAGAAGAGGAAAAGACAATGTTCAAGATGGCGAGGAAGATGTTCAGTGCTGAAGAGCGCGAGCAGTTCGACATCGATTACGAGAAGTGGAAGAGCACCCCCGAAGCGGCCGCCGCGGCCATTCCGTTCAGCGATGGCGACGGAGATGGTCACCGCAGGCGAGCATGAGCGGCTCCGCACCTGCCTCTGCCTCAAGTCCCTGCGCCTAATCCATTCCTGGGAATCTAAGAAGAACCAACCTGCTTAGCCGCATGCAAAGTGGTGGCGGCTGATCGTGATCGTCCGCGGACTCAACTAGGACTTATCCCATGAAATCCACCTTTGAGGCGCTACGCCTGAACATCGTGCGCCTGGTTATACCTGTGATCCTGCGCGCGACGCGCGCAATCGACCAGGTTCGGTGATGTGAGGCATGAGATGAAGAACCGGGTGAAGGCACGTATCGCAATGTTCCGTTTTACGCTGGGGACGGGGCAGAGCATCGGACCAAGGGACTTGCAATCGCTCTGGGAGAGTGCCTGTCAGGTGGAAAACTTGAGCGTCGGTTGTGCTCCGGGACCTTCTTATGCTGACAAGCTCACCTATTCACTTTATGCCCCGCACGATCTGACAGGGCTGACGGAAGTAGAGAAACGACTTCGCTGGCTGTTTGGCGAGAGGAAGCTGCGCGTGTCCCTGATCTGCGCTCACATCAGCCATCAACATCAGAACCGGCCCCTGCCGGGCGCAGCGCGGCCGCCGCAACGAGTCAACGTGAACCAACGCTCCGGGCCCGATTCGGCAGTTCCTCAACAGTGAATAGTTCGTACGAGCCGTGGCGCAATGATGAAGTTCAACCGTCAGCCTGTGCATACCTGACGCTGATTCAAGCGATTGGGGAGAGCGCGCACGACCTGTATGGCGCGGATTGGGATCTTGCCGAAGCCGAGACGATTGAACTACGGCCCTCCTACGCACGAAACACCGGGCTCTCTTGGGCGGAGGTTCGCGTAGGTATTCGAGCGGCTTGGGAGCATGCCCGTTTGAGCCATTCGCACACGGCGGGTTTACGAACCCCCGCTTCTGGTCGACTGCCCGTAGCGGCTATCCACGTAACGCGTGGGCGTGAATCGCGGAATGGCCGACCTAGGTAGCAGACGGATGCGCGGCTCGGAGCTACGGCCGCTCGGCGTGCTTGGCCATAACGTTTCGCATGCTCGACCTTCACCATGGATTACCGCCATCGACGTACGTTCGGAACAATCCGGCGCGCGCGGATGGAACGCCTTGCTGCAGTTCCCGTGGAGTTGTCCCCGCGCCGTTGCCAGCGCCGGAGCACCAATTCTGCCCTCGATTGCGTGGAGTAAAGATGGCCACCAGGAAGACGTTACCGGTCAAAGCCAGGGCGAAGCCGCCGCGGGCGGTCTCGAGCGAATCACGCGGCTCTGGAAGCGAGTTGCACCAGCAAGCCGGTGGAATGCACCCGCCGCTGACGACCCAGCAGGGCATTCCCGTTTCCGACAATCAGAATTCGCTGCGCGTCACACCAAGCGGGCCTACCTTGCTGGAGGACTTCATCCTTCGAGAGAAGATTACCCACTTCGACCACGAGCGCATTCCGGAGCGGATCGTGCATGCGCGCGGTTCTGCCGCGCACGGCTACTTCGAGCTGACCAAGTCGCTGAAGAACTTTACCGTCGCGCGCGTTCTGTCGGAAGTCGGTGTGCGGACACCGGTCTTCTGTCGTTTCTCCACGGTGGCTGGCGGCGCCGGGTCGGTCGACACGCCGCGCGATGTCCGCGGGTTCGCCGTCAAGTTCTATACGCAGGAAGGAAACTGGGACCTGGTGGGAAACAACATCCCGGTGTTCTTCATCCAGGACGCGATGAAATTCCCGGATGTCGTGCACTCGGTCAAGATGGAGCCAGATCGCGGTTTTCCGCAGGCCGCGAGCGCGCACGACACGTTTTGGGATTTCATCTCGCTTACGCCTGAATCGCTGCACATGATCATGTGGGCGATGTCCGACCGCACGATCCCCCGCTCGCTGCGCATGATCGAAGGTTTCGGGGTGCACAGCTTCCGCCTGCTCAACGATAAGGGCGGCAGCACGTTCGTGAAGTTCCACTGGCGTCCCCGCCTGGGCCTGCAATCCACGCTGTGGGACGAGGCAGTGAAACTGGCCGGCGGGACCCCGACTTCCATCGGCGCGATCTGTTCCAGGCGATCCAGTCTGGCGCCTATCCGGAATGGGACCTGGCCGTTCAGCTGTTCACGCAGGAACAAGCCGACGCCTTGCCGTTCGATCACCTCGATGCGACCAAGCTGATTCCGGAGGAAATGGTGCCGTTGACGGTGATCGGTCGCATGGTGCTCGATCGTTGGCCGGACAACTTCTTTGCCGAAACCGAGCAAGTTGCCTATTGCCCCGCCAACATAGTGCCGGGCATTGACTTCAGCGACGACCCGTTGCTGCAGGGTCGCTTGTTCTCGTACCTCGACACGCAGCTGATCCGGCTGGGTGGGCCGAACTTCCGTCAGATTCCGGTCAATGCGCCCAAGTGTCCGTTCGCCAATCTGCAGCGCGACGGCCACATGCAGATGCAGATTCCGCATGGCCGCGTGAACTACGACCCCAGTTCGTTGCAGCCGGATTCGCCACGGGAAACGACTCGTGGCTTCCGGAGTTACGCTAATCCGCCCGGTGAAGGCAGCAAGGGCCGCATCCGCACCGAGAGCTTCGCCGATCACTACACCCAACCGCGGTTGTTCTACCGCAGTCAGAGCGCGCCCGAGCAGGCGCACATCGCCTCGGCACTGGTGTTCGAACTGTCGAAGGTAGAAACGGAGCACGTGCGCGAGGCCATCGTCGGGCACCTGCGCCATGTCGATGCTGACCTCGCTAAGCGCGTGGGCGATGGCCTGGGCATGGAGAAGCTGCCGCCCGCCCCTGCAACCGCCGTCATGCCGACCGACATGGCAGCTTCACCTGCTCTGCAGATCATTGGCAAGATGAAGCACACGCTCGAAGGGCGCGTCGTGGGCGTACTGCTCCACGACGGGTCCCATGCCGGTACCGTGCGCGCGCTTCGAAAGGCCGTTGAGGGTGCGGGGGCGACGGTCAAGGTCGTGGCGCTGAAGCTTGGGGGGGCGACATTGAGCGACGGTAGGCGAATCGCCGCCGATGGCCAGTTGGCCGGCACGCCGTCGATCGTGTTCGACGCGGTCGCGCTGGTGCTGTCGGACGAGGGAGGTGCCCGCCTTGCCAGGGAGGCACCTGCCGTCGATTTCGTTCGCGATGCCTTCGGTCACCTCAAGGCCATTGCAGCCGATGCAGGAGCACAGGCCGTGCTGAAGGCCGCGGGAGTGGCGAAGGACGACGGGGTCGTGTCGGTCGACGACACGGCCCGGTTCCTCAAGGCCGCCAGCACACGACAATGGGCGCGGGAACCGAAGGTGCGGACGCTGGCTTGATCCATCGCCGGCGCAGACTTGATCCATCGCCAGCCCAGAATCGGTGCCGAATGTCCGATTCCACCCATCCGCGGACGTCTGCATCGCCCGCTTCTATTCCACTCCTCCCCTCTGAAAGCTCATCAGGCTCTTCAACGGACGCCTTTCGCGCCGTGTCCACGCACGGATGAGCTCCGCTCCGATCGAGCTGTACACGATGCCGTTCCCGCCGTATGCCATCGCGACCAACACGCGCGGCCCTCAAGACGCACGCAAACGCAATGCAACGCAAGTCCCGTTGGGCATGCGGCCGATGCTGTTCCGTGAACTCGATCACGCCATCTGTCAGCGACTCTTCGCCGTGTGGCTTGCAAATATCATCGCCTCCCGCAGAATGGGGATCGGGGAAAGCCAGCGCGTCTTATGCGATGGGCGATGGCTGCCAGGGAGGGGGCGCCAGCTTGGGGAAGTTACGGGTAATCACGCGCGACAATGGCGCCGGGTTGAGTCGCGATCTGCGACTGGTCATCGATGCGCTTGCACCGCATCACGACGTGCGCACCATGGGCCTGGGCGCCAATCGCGCCGCCAACCGGATTAGACAATGGTACGCACGCGCGCAATGCGCCGCGTTCGGGCGCATCGATGTGCAACTGTCCCTGGAGCGCGTCTACGCCCCCATGCTCGACTGCGCGCGCAGCAACCTGCTAATGCCGAACCCGGAGTGGTTCCAGCCCGCCTGGGTCGACCTGCTGCCGCGGTTTGAACGCGTGCTGTGCAAGTCGCTGCATGCGGTACCCATCTTCGAGCAGCTGGGATGCCACGCGATCTACACCGGCTTTACCAGTGAGGATCGGCTGGATCGCGATGTGCCCCGCAAGGATGCCTTTCTCCACATCGCCGGGCGCAGCTCCGCGAAGGGGACGCGCGCGGTGCTGGACGCATGGTTGCATCACCCCGAATGGCCGCGCCTGACGGTGGTTCAGTGCGCGCGCAAGGCGCGGGTTCTGGCTGCCTCCGCGAACATCGAGCACCGTGTGGGCTACCTGCACGATGACGAGCTACGGCGCCTGCAGAACGAGCATCGGTTCCACCTGTGTCCTTCGGAGATCGAGGGCTTCGGGCATTACATCGCCGAGGCGATGAGCGTCGGCGCCGTCGTGCTCACCACGGACGCCGCACCGATGAACGAGCTGGTCACCCACGACTGCGGCGTGCTGCTCGCATGCACGGCTGGCACCCGACTCGGTCTTGGCATTCGCCACCAGGTCGACCGCGCCACCATCGAAGCGGGTGTCCAGCACGCGCTGTCACTCGATGCACGGGCGCGCCAACGCATCGGCGATGCCGTGCGAGACCGCTTCGTCGAACGCGATCGGGCGTTCCGGTTGCGGCTGGCCTCCGTGATCGCGACGGGCGATGACTGGTCTCCCGCGCGATCGCGTACGGCACGTGGCTCGCATGCGCCGACCTGATGATTCGCCGCGCCGCTGGGCACTGCTCGCCTCGGAGCAGTACTCGTTCCCGATCCTACGGCCACTGGCTGCACAGGCGATCGCGCGCGGACACGAGGTTGCGTGGCTCATGCGCGATGGGCTGGCCCCTTCCATGCTTCCCGGCGAACTGCGACTGCGCAGTCGCAGCGCACTGAAGGCATTCGCGCCGGCTGCGGTGTTCGCCACCGTGCATCGGATCCCGCCCTGGTTGCCCGGTCTTCAGGTGCAACTGTTTCACGGCCTCAACCTGAGCAAGCGCGACCCGAAGCGCGGGCACTTCCGGATCTCGGACCTGTTCGACCTGTACTGCACCCATGGCCCGGTCACGACGCAGCCGATGCAGGCGCTCGCGGATGAGCATCGCGATTTCCTAGTCGTCGAGACCGGATGGCCAAAACTCGACACACTGTTCGCAGGCGCTGGCGAACGCGCTCTGGCTCTGCGTCGCGCTGCGGCAGGTCGCGCAGTCGTCATGTACGCCTCTACGTTCAACGAGCCGCTCAGTCGCGCGCGCGATTGCCTGCCTGTGATCGAGGAACTGGTTCGCCGCGGCGATCGCTACTGGCTGCTGACGCTGCACCCGGTGTCGCCACCGGACCTGGTCGAGCAGTACCGGCGCCTGGCGGGCGCGAACGCCGTCTTTCTCTGTGCCGAACGCCTGGCGGACATGCTCCACGCCGCCGATATCCTGGTGTGCGACACGTCCTCCGTGATCGAGGAATTCGCACTTCTCGGCAAGCCGGTGGTCTCCGTGTGCCATCGCCAGCCCCAAGCCTTCATGCTTGACGTCGGCTCACCCGATGCGATCGATGCCGCGATCGCCTCCGCGCTGGCCGATCTCCCTGAACGCTATTCGCTGACGAAGGCCTACGCAGATGCGATCCACCCCACTAGGGACACAGGCTCCTCCGCGCGCGTGCTCGACGCCGTGGAGTCGGTGCTGCGCGGAGAACGCGCGACGCCGCGCCGGCGCCGACGACCGGTCTGGCGTCGCTGGTGGCGGTCATGGCGCATGCTGTGCGAGCTTCTGCCGGGGTGACGATGTGGACGCAGGTTTGGAGACCATGACGACCCCGCAGTTGCAGACGTTCGGCGCAGGCGCTGGATGCGAATGTCCGCTTCTGGCCGATAGCGGACATGAGGGTTCTCGGGTGTCGCGTACCGGTCATGCCGAGTGCCTCGAGCTCGTCCCACGCCTCCCCCATCTAGACACGCCGGTACCGTCACCGGTTGGAGAGAGCTCACGGCATCGCCCAACGACCATCGCGTTTCGCCGGAACAGGCTCAGCCGAGTTCGAGGCTGAGCGATTTCCCTTTGCTCCCCCCCCCAGCGCTTGCAGACCGACGTGCATGATCAATCCCGATGCAAACTCTCGGGACGGAGCTGCGTGTAGCGCTTCAACTCTTGCCAGCTTTCGTGCAGCGTGACAGTTGCGACCTGTTCGATGCTGTAACCCTGTTCAAATAGTCGGGACGTCGCCTCGTGGCGAAGGTCGTGGAAATGAAGGTCTTCTATTCCAAGGGCGACGCACGCGCGCCGAAACGCCGTTCCGATCGAATCCGGCTTGAAGGGGAAGATTCTCTGCCGCTCTCTGGTAGGCTGGCGATCGACGAGGGGCCACATGTCGGCGAGCAGAGGGAAGCGCTTATGATTGCCCTCCTTTGCCCGTGGATGCTTTGCATCTCTAAGTACGACCGTTCTGGTGGGCGCGTCCAAATCTTCCCAAAGAAGCCTGGTGATTTCACCTTCGCGTTTGGCAGTGCCGATGGCGAAATCGATAATGTCGGCCATAGGTAGCTTCATTCGCCACGCACTGGCTGCAAAATGTGCCTTTAGCTTCGAGAGCTCGTCGAGTGTCGGACGCCGGTTCCGCTTAACCGACTTCGATACGAGTTTTACCAAGCGGAGAGACGGACGGGCTTCAGCTACGGGGTCATGGGGCAGGGTGAGCTTGCCCATCGACTTAGCCACCTTAAGCATTTCGGAAAGGTAGCCGAGCTCGACATTCATGGTGGCGCCACTGCAGCTTGGCACGCGGTGCCCGCCCTTGTTTATGTGCTCGCCCTGGCGCCTCCTCCGCGTGTGCTCGATGACGTCCGCAGCAGTGAGTTTGCTAGCGACTTTGTCCCCAAGTCCCTCCTTAACCCTCGACAGGTTTCCCCGCTGAGTGAGGCTGATTCGTTTCAGTTGGCCCACGTATGTGCTGTACCAATCCACGAGCTCCGCGACGGTGGCTCCGTCATGCTCGGCGACACCTCGAGCTTCCTGGTCTGCCAGCTCACGTTCGATTCGGTCCGCCCAGGTTCGGGCAGCGCTCTTCGTCGGAAAGGTCCTCGATTTGGGCGCAAAGCCTTTTCGGCGGACAATAGCCCTCCACCGATCGCCGCGCTGTTGAAAGGTCGCCATGTCGTACCAGGTGAACGTGGTACACGAATGGTACACCGGGACCGGGAAGTGGCGGGAAATCTCGGGAACGCGCAGGATCAATCGAGAAGCATAAGTGACTGTAGATAAACAGAAAGCGTTGAATCCGCAGGCTATCCGATTATCGGTTGCGCCCATGATGGACTGGACCGACACGCATTGCCGTGTCTTCCATCGCCTGCTGGCGCCGCATGCGCGTTTGTACACGGAGATGGTGCACGCCAATGCGGTGATCCTGGGCGATCGCTCGCGATTGCTGGCGATGGACCCGGGTGAACACCCGGTCGCGCTGCAGCTGGGCGGAAGCGAACCGGAACTGCTCGGGCAGGCCGCGCGCATCGGCGCGGAACACGGTTTCGACGAGATCAACCTCAACTGCGGATGTCCGTCGGACCGCGTGCAGGCGGGGCGCTTCGGCGCATGCCTGATGCGCGAGCCGGCGCTGGTGGCCGAGAGCGTCGCGGCGATGGTCGCGCGCTGCGACGTGCCGGTGACGGTGAAGTGCCGGTTGGGCGTGGATGACGATCACGAGTGGGAGCGCTTCGTCGCCTTCATCGATACCGTCGCGCAGGCCGGCTGTCGCATGTTCGTGGTCCATGCGCGCAATGCCTGGCTGCAGGGGCTCTCGCCGAAGGAGAACCGCGAGGTTCCGCCGTTGCGCTACGACTGGGCGTACCGGCTCAAGCTCGAACGCCCGCAGTTGCAGGTGATCGTCAACGGCGGCATCGCCACGCAGGAAGAAGCCACCGCGCACCTGGCCCACACCGATGGCGCGATGCTCGGCCGCGCGGCCTACCACGACCCCTACCTGCTGCACCGCCTGGATGTGGCCTGGTTCGGCGGCGAGCTGCGCAGTCGCGGCGAACTGCTGCGTGCGCTGCGTCCGTACGTCGAATCGCAGCTGGAATCCGGCGTGTACCTCAAGCACATCACGCGCCACCTGCTGGGTCTTTTCGCCGGCGAGCGCGGCGGGCGCGCGTTCCGGCAGGTGCTCAGCGAAGGCGCGCACAAGCCGGGCGCGGACTGGTCACTGGTGGAACAGGCGCTGGCGGTGACCGAGTCCTTTGCCGGCGAACGGGCGGACGCGGCGTGATAACGCGGCAGACGACCACGTTCTTCGAGTTCGCGCGCGGGCTCGCGACGGATTTCGGTCCGGCCACGGCGCG
Source organism: Lysobacter stagni (assembly GCF_030053425.1). Classification (NCBI taxonomy): domain Bacteria; kingdom Pseudomonadati; phylum Pseudomonadota; class Gammaproteobacteria; order Lysobacterales; family Lysobacteraceae; genus Lysobacter; species Lysobacter stagni. Next base: position 1,544,451 of record NZ_JASGBI010000001.1, read on the forward strand.
CGCCGCGTTCCTGGTCGCTCCCGACGGATTCCGCCTGGCCGAGCAGTCCGCTTCGGACAACCGCTACATGGCGCAGGCCGATCGCTTCGACGCCGCGTGCGCAAGCACGCAGCACCGCGACCTGCATCGCGCGCTGTCGGAGGTGGTTCCTACCGTCTGTTTCGCCGGCGATCCGGAAGCACCCGACGACGTGTTCCCGAACAACGTCTTCGCCACGGCGGCCGGGCGGTACGTGGTCGGTCGCATGCGTCACGCCGTGCGCCAGCGCGAAGCGGAGCGCGCCGACATCCGCTCGTTCTTCGGTGGGGTGCTCGATTACGCCGAGATCGACCTGTCCACGCAGCCGCATCCATGCGAGTTGACCGGCTCGCTGGTCATCGACCGTGCGCGCGGGCTGGGGTTTTGCGGGCTGTCCGAGCGTTGCGATGAAGCGGGTGCACGGCTCATGCACGACGCGCTGGGTCTGCGCGCCACGCTGATGTTCGATCTGGCGCCCGGGGAATACCACGCCAACGTGGTGCTGGCGGTGTTGGCGGGTCGCGCAGCGCTGATCTGCCCCGGTGGCTTCGCCGATGCGGCGGTGGCCGAGGGCATCGCAGCGTTCTACGCACCCCACGCCGTGGTGCTGTCGGACGCCGAGCACCGGGCGTTCGCCGGCAACGCCATTGCCTTGTCCGACGACGTGGTCTGGATGAGCGCGTACGCCGACCGGGCCTTGTCGGAACACAGCCGCGACCTGTTGGCCGGTGCCGGCTTCCGGGTGCGCAGCGTCGAGCTCGATGCGATCGAGGCAGGCGGTGGCTCGCTTCGCTGCTGCGTGGGCGAGGTGTTCTGACGAGTCGTGGGGGCGCACGCAACGTCGACGGTTCTGAACACCGGCCAGCAGCCGTGGGAAAGTTCAGACCGGATTCACCGCCTTGTTCCAAGAATGCGCACTTGTCGCACAGTCATGCGATATTGCCGTGCCTTCGCTGCCCGAACCTCATGAAAATGCCGATTTCCCGTGCCGTGTTCCTGGTCCTGCTGGCCGCCTTGTCGGCGACCGCGGGTACCGCGTGGGCACAGCAGGGCCGCGGTGGTGGTCATGAGCGGGGGGGCGATGACCGAGGCCATCAGCGCGGTGACGATCGCCAGGGGTTGTCGGACTCGGTCCGTCGGGTGGAGCGCCGCACGGGCGGCCAGGTGCTCAGCGCCGAGCGCGTTCCCTACGACGGCCGCGACGTCAATCGCGTGAAGGTGGTCGATTCCAGCGGACGGGTCCGCATCTACATGGACGACCCCCAGACACGCGGCCGGGATCAGCAGCAGGACGACCGTACACGCCGTAACGACGACTGACCCGCCACGCTCTGGGAATCCGCCCGGGCAGCGGGATAGACAGAACGAACCGACATTGGAGTCCACATGCGAATTCTGCTGGTCGAAGACGAAGCTCCGCTGCGCGAAACCCTCGCGGCCCGCCTGAAGCGCGAAGGCTTCGCGGTCGATGCCGCGCAGGACGGCGAAGAGGGCCTGTACATGGGCCGCGAAGTTCCGTTCGACCTGGGCATCATCGACCTCGGACTGCCGAAGATGTCGGGCATGGAGCTGATCAAGGCCCTGCGCGACGAAGGCAAGAAGTTCCCGGTGCTCATCCTCACCGCGCGTTCGAGCTGGCAGGACAAGGTCGAAGGCCTCAAGCAGGGCGCCGACGACTATCTGGTCAAGCCGTTCCACATCGAAGAGCTGCTGGCGCGCCTCAATGCGCTGGTGCGCCGCGCCGCCGGCTGGAGCAAGCCGACGCTGGAATGCGGCCCGGTCGTGCTGGACCTCGCCGCGCAGACGGTCAGCGTCAACGGCAGCAACGTCGACCTGACCAGCTACGAGTACAAGGTGCTCGAGTATTTGATGATGCATGCCGGCGAGCTGGTCTCGAAGGCCGACCTGACCGAGCACATCTACCAGCAGGACTTCGACCGCGACTCCAACGTGCTGGAGGTCTTCATCGGCCGCCTGCGCAAGAAGCTCGACCCGGATGGCTCGCTCAAGCCGATCGAGACGGTCCGGGGCCGTGGCTATCGTTTCGCCATCGCCCGCACGGGCGAATAAGCAACCGCTCACGGATTCGATGATCCACACACGCCGGGCGTCGGCGAGCAATCGTCAACGCACGGCGCGCTGGTTAACCTTGGCGGCGATGCCGTCGCCCCTCCGCCCCTCCTTCGCCGGTCGCACCGGCCGTAGCCCATGAGCTGGGGTCAGCCGCGTTCGCTCCAGGCGCGCCAGTTGCTGGCCGCGAGCCTGGGCCTGGTGGCGTTCCTGGCGCTGGCCGGCTACGCACTGGACCGGGCGTTCCTCGAAACCGCCGAAAGCAACATGCGCCAGCGCCTGCGCAGCCTCGCGCTGGCATACGTGGCCGGCGGCGAATTCGCGCGCAACGGCGAGTTCATCCCCCCCTACGAAACCGTGGACCCCCGACTGGAGCGTCCCGGCAGCGGCCTGTACGCCGAGGTCGTGCTGCCGAACGGGCACTGGGATTCGATGTCCGCGCAGGGGCCGACATTGCCGGCCGGCACGTTGCTGGCCGCCAACAAGGAAAGCTTCGAGGGGCCGTTGCCGATCACCGAGATCAGCGGCCAGCCGGGCGAAGCCTACCGCTACGGACGCGGACTGATCTGGAGCGCCGGTGGCGACGATGCGCGCTCCGAGTTTCCGTACACCATCTACATCCTGGAAGACACCACCGCGCTGAGCCGGCAGGTCAGCGTGTTCCGCCAGGCGTTGTGGCGTTACCTCGGCGGCGCCGGACTCATCCTGATGCTGCTGCAGGCCGTGATCCTGCGCTGGAGCCTGCGTCCGCTGCGGCGCGTGATCGACGAACTCAAGCGCGTGCAGCGTGGCCTGGCTTCGCGCATGAGCGGACGCCATCCGCGCGAGCTGGAACCGTTGACCGAAAGCATCAACGCCTTCATCGAGAGCGAGCGCGAGAACCTCGACCGCCAGCGCAACACGCTGGCAGACCTCGCACACAGCCTGAAAACGCCGCTGGCGGTATTGCGCGCGCGCGTGGGCGAGACCGACGTCAGCGCACCGGAGCTGCGCGAAGAAGTCGACACGCAGGTGCGGCGCATGAACGACCTGGTGTCGTATCAGCTCGCACGCGCGGCGCGATCGGGCCACGTGCTGTTCGCCGCTCCGGTCGAGATCGAACCCTACGCCGACCAGATCGTGCGCAGCCTGGAGAAGATCTACGCCAGCAAGGGCGTCCTGTGCGAGTTCGACATCGACGCCGGCGTGAAGTTCTACGGCGAGCCGGGCGACTTGCAGGAGGTGCTGGGCAATCTGCTCGAGAACGCCTTCAAATGGGCGCGCTCGCGCGTGCTGCTGACGGTGAAGGAAGGCGAGATCGCGCCCAATCGCCGACCGGGCCTGTTCCTGGCGGTGGACGACGACGGCCCCGGCGTGCCGGAGGACAAGATCGACCTGGTCCTGCAACGCGGCGTGCGCGGCGATGAGCGAGTGCAGGGGCACGGCATCGGTCTGGCGACGGTGCAGGACGTGGTGCGCAGCTACCGCGGTACGCTCGATGTCAGCCGTTCGCCGGAACTGGGCGGCGCGCATTTCGAAGTGGTGCTGCCGCCGGGTCTGTGATCGGCCGCGGGTGCGCGGTTACGCGAACGGCGACGGGCCGTAGAAACGCTGCAGGTGTGCGGCGACTTCGGGCATCGCCTTGCGCAGCGAGCGCGGATCGCTGAAGTGGTACTCGGTGACGACGGCGAAGAACTCTTCCGGAGCCTCGGCGGCGTAACCGTCGATGGTCGTGCGTCGACCTGCATCGACCTGTTTGGCCAGTGCGTCGTACGCCGTCTGGAAATCGCGCGCCCACTCGCGCTGCCATGGGCGCGGCAGCGGTGGCGTGCCGTCGAGCACGCCATCGAGCACATCGATCTTGTGCGCCATCTCGTGTGCCGCCACGCAGAACCCGGCGCGCGGATCCTCGCAGTCGGCCAGCACATCGGCCCATGACAGGATCACCGGGCCCTGATCCCAGGCTTCGCCGATCAGCTCGTCTTCCCATTCGTGCAGCACGCCGGCCGCATCGACATGCGTGCGATCGACGCGAAAGGCATCGGGATAGACGATCAGCTGCGACCAGCCGCGCAGGCCTTCGCGGCCGAACTCGATCAACGGCAGACAGCACAGGGCGGCGAGGCTGCAGCGTTGCACTCCGTCGAGGACGAGTTCGCCGACCGGAGTGATGGCCTTTTCGTGCAGGAAGCGCGCTGTCAGCTCGCGCAGGCGCGCGTCGCGGGGTGCATCGAGGGCGCGCAGCCACGGCACAAGCGCATGCGCGCCTTGCCAGACGTCATCGGGAATCGAAGCGGGCTCGCGCCGCAGGCGCCGGAACAGGCCTAGCAAACGCGTGCAGCCCGCAATCGCAAATCAGCGGAACATACCCGGCAGGAAGCTATGCCAGCGCGGCGACTGCATGCGTGGGCCGGTGGCATCGCCATGCACCGTCGGGCGGGCTTTCGCTTCGCGCTGGGGTGCGGTGGCGTGAGGGGTCGCGCGCGGCGTTTCGCGAACGAGCGCGGCCGATTCCGGGCAGCTACCGCTGTTGGCGGAGCTGAGCTTGATCTCGCGCGCAGCTACGGTCGAGCTGGCGACCACGATCAGCAGGCACAGGCAGATCCGGAACATGGCGGAATCCTCGGACGAACCCGGGGCGCACCCCGGGCAAGACTGAACTATAGCGCGAATACGGGACGTCGGCCGGACGGCTGGGTGGTGCATTGCAGCAACTCTCCTTGTTCGGGCGGGGCCGCCGGCCTGGGAAATCCGGTCGGCGACCGTCGGTCCGGACGGCGCGCCTTGCAGACGCATCATCTCGTATCGATGCGTGTGCGGGGCAAAACGTTGCAACGCTTCGCCGCGCCCCGCCATCGTCCCGCCGATTCGTGACGGTCGGGTGTCCCGGAAGCGGCATTCCGCGGCCCTGCGCGGACATGGCGCTCCAGGCGCGACCGTTCGTCGGCGGGTGCGGCTACCGCATAATCCGCGCATGAAAACCCGTCGCTCCTGGCCTTACCGCGCCGCCCGTCGAGCCCCTTGCCGATGCCCGGGCTGATGGACGAGCGCGCGCTGTTGCAGCGACTCATCGCCGGTCCCGCCTCGGGCGATGCCCTCGCGCGCGACAGCGGCCAGACGCGGGCGGCGATCTGGAAGCGCATCGGCGCCCTCCGTGAGGCGGGCGTGCCGATCGAGGCCAAGGCCGGTCGCGGCTATGTGCTGGCCGCCCCCATGGACCTGCTGGACGCTGATGTCATCCGTAAGGGCCTTCCCCCCGTAGCCGCCGAGGGGCTGTCGGCCCTGGACGTGGCCTGGACCCTGGATTCGACCAACAGCGAGCTGCTTCGCCATCCGGCCCCGGATCGGGGCGCCCGGGTGCTGCTGGCCGAGCGCCAGACCGGCGGTCGCGGACGGCGTGGCCGGGAATGGGCCTCGCCCCTGGCGGCCCACCTGTACCTGTCGGTATCCCGCCAGTTCGGCGCCGGCCTGGCCCGGCTCGGCGGTTTGAGTCTGGTGGTGGGAATCGCAGCCGCCGAAGCGCTGGGCGAACTGGGGTTCGACGGCGTCCGTCTGAAATGGCCGAACGATCTGGTCGTTGTGAGAAATGATGGGCTGCGCAAGCTGGGCGGGATCCTGGTGGAAGGCGGCGGCGAACACGCCGGCCCCGCCCGCGCGGTCATGGGGCTGGGAATCAACGTACGCATGCCGGCGACCGTGGCGGCGGCGATCGACCAGCCCTGGTGCGATCTCACCGGTCTGTCCGCACCGCGCCGCGCGCCCGACCGCAACGCGCTGGCCGCAGCCGTGCTTGGGCGGTTGCTGCCGGCACTGGACGAATTCGACACGCACGGCCTGGCGCCGTTCCATCCGCGCTACGCCGCGCTGGACGCATTGAAGGACCGCGCCGTGGTCGTGCACGCTCCGACCGGTACGCTGCACGGCGTCGCGCTGGGGCTGGCCGACGACGGCGCACTGCGCGTGCGGACCGAGGATGGCCAGGAGCGACCGTTCCATTCGGGGGAAGTCAGCGTGCGGAGCGCAGCGACAGCATGAGTGCGTGGTTGTTCGACCTGGGCAATACGCGGCTGAAGTGTGCGCCGCTGCTCGACGGTGCTCGCGTCGGCGAGGCCATCGCGCTGCCGCACCGCGAAGAAGACGTTGCTGCCGCCATGGCGCAGCACCTGCCGGACCGCATCGAGGTCGCGTACCTGGCGAGCGTGGCCCAGCCAGGCCTGCGCGTGGCCGTGCTGCAGGCGCTGGCGGCGCGCTGCGGGCGCATTTCCATCGCGCGCACGCAGGCGCGTTTCGGACCGGTGCGCATCGCCTACCGCGACCCACGCAAGCTGGGCGTGGACCGCTTCCTTGCGCTGGTGGCAGCGCATGCACGCGCGCAGGGGCCGGCGCTGGTGTGCGGGGTCGGCACCGCGCTGACCATCGACCTCATCGACGCGGAAGGGCGGCACCTGGGAGGGCGCATCGCGCCGTCGCCCACCCTGATGCGCGAGGTGCTGCATGCACGCGCGCCGCAGTTGCCGGAAGACGGCGGGCGGTACACCGAATTCGCCGACGACACCGAGGACGCGCTCGCCTCCGGCTGCGAAGGGGCGGGCATCGCACTGGTCGCGCGCAGCCTGGACGAAGCACGCGCGCGGCTGGGCGAAGAGCCCGCATTGTTCGTCCACGGCGGCGGTTCGCAGGACCTGATCGACCACCTGCCCAACGCGACCGGGGTCGCAACGCTGGTGCTCGAAGGGCTCGCGCAGTGGGCGGCCGTCGAGACCGCCGCTTAGAATCGCCTCCATGCTCGTACGCGCCCTGGTCGTCCTGCTGCTGGTAATCAATGTTGGCGTCGCCGCCTGGTGGACGCTGCGCGCGCCGGCACCGCTGCCGGCCGCGGTCGAACCACCGCTGGGCGTGGCGCGCCTGCAACTGGTGAGTGAGGCACGCAAGCCTGCGCCGGCACCCGCACCCATATCCGCACCTGCGGCGCCGAGTGCGCCCGCACCCGCCGCGCCAGTGGTCGCCACGCCAGCGACTGCGCCTGCCGTGCCTTCGCTCAGCGAGCCGCACGATGCCAGCGTGCGCTGCTACAGCGTCGGTCCCTTCAACGACGAAGCTGCCGCCCAGCACGCACGTGAGCTGCTGATGGCCGTGTCCACCCGTGTGGTGCCACGCGAACAGCGCGCCGGCACCGCGCGCGGCTGGCGAGTCTATGTGCCGGCGGCCGCGACGCCCGAAGCGGCCAAGGCCACCGCGGACCGCATCTCCGCCGCGGGCTTCAATGATCTGATGATCGTGCGCCAGGGCAGCGAGGCCAACTCCATCGCGCTGGGTCGTTATCGCAACGAGGACACCGCGCAGCGTCGCGCGCAGAGCCTGGTCGCGGCCGGCTTCCCGGCACGCGCCGAAGCGCTGGGCGATGGCCGCCTGAGCCTGTGGCTGGATCTGGTGGCCAAGCCCGAGTTCGATCCCGCCCGCGTCGAAGCCGCGGTGCTCGTGCCCACCCGGCCGCTGGAATGCACGCGCGTGCGCTGACATGGGCGTGCGCGGCACCGCAGGCTAGAATGGTCTCTTCGCCGGCATAGCTCAGTTGGTAGAGCAACCGCCTTGTAAGCGGTAGGTCGTCAGTTCGATTCTGACTGCCGGCACCAGACAGGATGCCCATGCGATGAGTCGAACCATTCCTCCGGTGTCGCTGATCGGCGCCCCGACCGACGTGGGCGCCGGCCATCGCGGTTCGCGCATGGGGCCCGAAGCGCTGCGCATCGCAGGACTGGGCGAGGCGCTGATGAAGCGCGGCGTCGATGTGATCGACCGCGGCAATCTCGACGGTCCGCGCAATCCGTGGCAGAAGCCGGTGGACGGCTATCGCCACCTGCCGGAAGTGGTTGCGTGGAACCGCGCGGTCATGGACGCGGTGGGCGCCGAACTCGACGAAGGCCGCCTGCCGATCCTGCTGGGCGGCGACCACTGCCTGGGCCTGGGTTCGATCACCGCCGTCGCGCGCCATTGCCGCGCGACCGGCAAGCAGCTGCGCATCCTCTGGCTGGACGCGCACGCCGACTTCAACACCAGCCAGGTGACGCCGTCGGGCAACGTGCACGGCATGCCGGTCGCGTGTCTGTGCGGCCTGGGCCCGGACGCGCTGACCAACCTGGGCGGCGAAGCACCCGCGATCCGCCCCGAGGAGATCCGCCAGATCGGCATCCGTTCCGTCGACGAGGGCGAGAAGCGGCTGGTGCAGGAGTACGGCCTGGACGTCTACGACATGCGCTACATCGACGAGATCGGCATGAAGCGCGTCATGGAGGAAGCGCTGGAAGGCGTGGACGACAACACGCATCTGCACGTCAGCTTCGACGTCGATTTCCTCGATCCCAGCATCGCGCCCGGCGTGGGCACGACCGTGCCGGGCGGCCCCAACTACCGCGAGGCGCAGCTGGTGATGGAGATGATCGCCGACACGGGGCGCATGGCCTCGTTGGACATCGTCGAGCTCAACCCGATCATCGACAAGCGCAACCGGACGGCGAGGCTGGCCGTGGACCTGGTCGAGAGCCTGTTCGGCAAGTCGACCCTGATGCGTGACTGAAGCCGATGCCGGCCGGTCTGAATTGCGGCTGACATCACGCCCGGCGGGCCACCCGGCAGGGTGCGGGCGCGGGGCGGGCGTGCGATCCTTGCGCCATTACCGATCACGTCTCCGGAGAGACAACATGAAGCGTTTCGTTGCCCTGCTGCTGCTCGCCGCGTTCTCCGTGGCCACGCTCACTGCCTGCAACACCATGGAAGGCCTCGGCAAGGACGTGAAGAAGCTCGGACAGAAGGTCGAGGACAAGGCCAGCAGCTGACGGCTGCCGCCACATCCAGCACATCGAAGGCCGGCCTTGCCGGCCTTCGTGCCGTCTGGGCCCCGGAAACCCGAATGCCGGCACGCCCAGGCCCTGCTTAAACCCCCCGCCGCCCCGGCGCATCAGAGCCACTATGCTGACCCTTGTGACCGAAAGCCTGACCGACATTCCCGTCGCGACCGAGGACGGTAGCGAGGAGCGCAGCCTGGTGGCAGCCGCCGCGCGCGGCGAGATGGGGGCTTTCGAGAACCTCTATCGCCGTCATGCCGGTCGGGTGCACGGCGTCATCGCCCGCCTCGTCGGCGGGGCAGGGGCGCGCGCCGAGGACCTGACCCAGGAAGCCTTCGTCCGGGCATGGCAGGCGCTGCCGGCGTTCCGCTTCGAATCGGCATTCTCGACCTGGCTTCACCGCCTCGCGGTCAACACGGCATTGATGGAGCTGCGCAGCCGGCGCAGCCGCCCGCAGGACGAGGGCGATTCGGACGAGGACGTCTTCGACCTGCTCGGCAGCGCCGACTCGGCCGGCCATACCACGGCCCTGTCGATGGATCTGGAGCGTGCCGTCGCCAGTCTGCCGCCGCGGGCGCGCGCGGTGCTGGTGTTGTACGACGTCGAAGGCTGGAAGCACGAGGAGATCGCCGCCGAGCTCGGCATGGCGGTCGGCAGCTCGAAAGCGCAATTGCATCGCGCGCGCACCCTGTTGCGTGCCCGGTTGGGAGAACAGGCATGACCACGAACGACCACGACATCGACGGCAAGAACGAACTGACCGATGCGCTGCGCTGGCAGCTGCGCGCGCAGCGTCGCGACACGCCACCGGCACGCGATCTGTGGCCCGACATCGCCGCGCGCCTGCAGTCGCAGCCGCAGCGCATGGCGCCGCCGCGTCCGCGCTGGCTCACGCCGGTGGCGCTGGCCGCGACGCTGGTGCTCGCCGTGGGTTCGGTCGGTCTGTGGCGCGGTTCGGTGACGCCCACCGCGGACGCCCCTGTGCGCGCCACCCTGGTGCAGCGCGAGGCCGAAGGCATGACGCGCCAGTACCAGGCCGCGATCCAGGAGATGGGCGCCGGGCAACCGCCGGCCGAACTGCAACCCACCTTCGACGAACTGGACCGCAACGCCCAGATCATCCTCACCGCGCTGTCGCAGAACCCCGACTCGCGCCTGCTGCTCGAACAACTCCGCCGGACGTACGCGCGCCGACTCGCACTTGCGCAACGCGTCGCCTACGCCTGATGGTTTCCCTCAACCCCACGACCCGACCCTTCGCTTCCACCGAACCAATGCAGCTCCGGAGAAACTTCATGACCCGCGTCCATATCCAACGCCTCGCATTCGGCCTGGCCCTGCTGACGGCGCACAGCGCCTTTGCGGCCACTCCGATCAACGAGACGCGCCCGCTGGATCCCCGCGGCCGGGTCGAGGTCGAGAACGTCAAGGGCAGCGTCGTGGTGAAGGCGTGGGATCGCCCCGAAGTGAAGATCGAAGGCAGCCTCGGCGCGGGCGTGGAGCGCCTTGAGGTCGAAGGCGACGAAGAACACCTCAGCGTGCGCGTGCGGTATCCCAACCGCGGCGGCATGGGCATGTTCGGCAACTCCGACAAGAGCGAACCCACCGACCTGCGCCTGATGGTCCCGCTGCGCGCGGACCTGGATATCGACGTGGTCTCCGCCGACGTCAGTGTGGAAGGCGTTGCCTCGAACGAGCTGTCCGTCGACAGCGTCAGCGGCGACGTCACCGTTGCGGCCGCTCCGCGCGAAGCCGACTTCGATGCGGTGAGCGGTGACCTCAACCTGACCATCAACAGCAATCGCGTCAGCGCGGAGACCGTCAGCGGCGATCTCATGCTGCGTGGACGCATGGATGGCGAGATCGCCGTGGAAACCGTGTCCGGCCGCATCGACGTCGGCGTGCTGCAGAGCCGTCCCACCAAGGTCACCGGCTCCACCGTGTCCGGCGACATCCGCATCGACACGGGCCTGGCCAATAACGGACGCATCTCGCTGGAAAGCGTCAGCGGCGATCTTGACCTCAGCCTGCCACGGAACGTGTCGGCCAATGTGCGTGGCGAAAGCTTCAGCGGTGATCTGCGCGCGCCGGGCGCGGAGATCATCCGGCCCAAGCACGGCCCGGGCTCGAGCTTCGAGCATCGCTATGGAAACGGCGATGGCGACATCACCCTGGAAACCTTCTCGGGCGATGCGACGCTGCAGCTCAACTGAGCGACGAAACTTCCGCTGAATCGGTTTTCCACCCATCCACCCCGGCTTCACGCGCGGTCGCGTCAGATGCAGTCGCGACGCCGCATGGCGGATTCACGTGGTTTCACCGAGTCGAGGAGGATTTCATGAAGCGTTTGATGGCTCTGTTGCTGCTCGCCCTGTTTTCGATGGGCACCCTGAGCGCCTGCAACACCATGGCGGGCGCCGGCAAGGACGTGCAGAAGGCCGGCGAGAAGGTCGAAACCAAGGCCGAGGATTGCAAGGACGGCAAGTGCTGATTCGAGCGTGCCGTAGGATGTGAAGAGAAAGGCCGGAGCAATCCGGCCTTTCCTTTTTTGTTCGTGCGCGCGACACGATGAATGACGCGTTCACCGACATCAAACCGCGACTAACGCAATCGCGACCGCGCGCGAATGCATCGATTGCGAACCTGTTCGGGCGGATCAATCACCGCATGCAACCGCCACGAGAAGAGGAACGCAACGGATGAACAAAGACATCATTGCCGGCAAGTGGACGCAGCTGAAGGGGCGTGCCCAGGCGCGCTGGGGCGATCTGACCGACGACGATTTCGACGTGGCCGAAGGCAACGCCGAATACCTCGCCGGCAAGCTGCAGGAGCGGTATGGCTGGGAACGCGACCGCGCACAGAAGGAAGTCCGCGATTTCGAGAAATCCCTGAACTGAGTCGTTTGAATCGCAGTAGCTGAAGCACGCGGTGCGCACGCCGGGAAGAGTGGCGATGGTGTGGCCGTCCGCCACACCGGCGTGCGCCGATAGCTATGAAGGGGTCACCAATCACCACCCGGCGGATCGGGAACGAACTCCGCCGGGAATGCGCGCGGGCGATCGCTCGCGACGCGGTAGGGGCGGGGAATCACTCCGCGCGCCACCAGCGCATCGTATGCGTCATAGCGAAGCTCCGTCGTTTCCGCAGGCGTCGTGCTGGCGCGGACGAATTCCGTGCGCTGCGCGGGCGACCATTCGCGCGGGCCGTGCCCGGTGCCGATGGACTGCGCACGGGATTCCTCGCGTGCTGGCGCGGCGGATGATGCACGGGCGGCATCGTCCCGGCTTTCGTAAGCCACGGGTGGCTCCCACATGGATGGCCGCGCCTCTTCGAACACCGCCACTCCGATGACACCCACGTTGTCCGGTCGTCCGGTGCGGGCGGCGTAACTGTGGGCGAGGTCGGTGAACACGAAGCGGGCCACCTGGCGCATCGATTTGCGCCAACCCTCCACCTGCGTGGACTGCCACGGTTCCAGCACATAACCGGTCTGCGCGCTGGCCGCTGTCTCGCCCGTGATCGCATTGACGCCGTCCACCGACAGCACCACCAGCACGCGTCGACCGGTCGTGTTGGTGAGCCGGATGGCGTACGAACGTCCGGGCTCGCCTTCGATCCACTGCTGGCCGCGATGGCGCATGGACGCGATCCATTGGCCGCTGGCGCGATCGACGACGGCCAGGTCCACCCGTGGCGAGGCCCATGCGGGAGGGATGGCCAGGATGAGTAAGAAGGCGATCAGGCAGGGCAGGGTGTGCTTCATCGGGCAGCCTCCGGAAGGGGACACCCGGTCGAACGTGCGAGGAGGGGGCGCGGGGTTGCGGGCGGGTACACTGTGGGGCCGTTTTCCAGCGTCAAAGCGTCGATGAGCCCCACTCGCGTCCTTACCGGCATCACCACCTCGGGCACTCCGCACCTGGGCAACTACGTCGGCGCCATCCGCCCCGCCGTCGCTGCCAGCCGCGATCCGAACGTGGAGAGCTTCTATTTCCTGGCCGACTACCACGCGCTGATCAAGGTGCAGGATCCGGCCCGCGTGCAGCGCTCCACGCTGGAGATCGCAGCCACGTGGCTGGCGTGCGGACTGGAGCCGGACAAGGTGTGGTTCTACCGCCAGAGCGACGTGCCGGAAGTGCAGGAGCTGACCTGGTTCCTGACCTGCGTGGCGGGCAAGGGCCTGCTGAACCGCGCGCACGCCTACAAGGCGGCGGTGGACAAGAATCGCGAGGTCGGCGAAGACGACGATGCCGGCGTCAGCGCGGGCCTCTTCATGTACCCGGTGCTGATGGCCGCGGACATCCTGCTGTTCAACGCCAACCGCGTGCCGGTTGGGCGCGACCAGATCCAGCACATCGAGATGGCGCGCGATTTCGGCCAGCGCTTCAACCATCTCTACGGCGAACACTTCGCACTGCCCGAAGCGGTGATCGACGAGAACGTGGCCACGCTGCCCGGCCTCGACGGCCGCAAGATGAGCAAGAGCTACGACAACACGATCCCGTTGTTCGTCCCGCGCGAGACGCTGAAGAAGCTCATCTACTCCATCGTCACCGACTCGCGCGCGCCGGGCGAGGCGAAGGATGCCGAGACATCCAACGTCTTCCAGCTCTACCAGGCCTTCGCCACGAACGAGGAGACCGCGGCCATGCGCCAGGCCTTCGCCGACGGCATCGCCTGGGGCGAGGCCAAGCAGGCGCTGTTCGAGCGCATCGACCGCGAGGTCGCGCCGCTGCGCGAACGCTACGACGCGCTGATCTCACGTCCGGCCGAGCTCGAATCGATCCTGCGCGACGGCGCGCGCCGCCTGCGCGAACGCTACGCACAGCCGACGCTGGCGACGCTGCGCGCGGCCGTGGGCCTGCGCGATCTGTCGCAGGTGCAGGTGGGCGCGTCCCGCAAGGCCGCCAAGACCAGCGCCTTGCCTGCGTTCAAGCAGTACCGTGAGGGCGACGGCCGCTTTTACTTCAAACTGGTCGATGGCGACCGCGTGCTGCTGCAGAGCATCGGGCACGACTCCGCACGCACCGCCGGCCAGTTGATCGCGCGGTTGAAGCAGGAAGGCGGCGCATCGCTGCATCACGCTGCGGCCGGCGCCGTGCACCTGGGCGACGAACTCATTGGCCATCTGCACGAAGGTGCGGAGCTGGCGGAGATCGTCGAAGCACTGGCGCAGTTCGCGGCACAGGACGCATGAACCCACTGGTCGAGCTGAACCTGGCATTGATCCTCTTCCTGCCGTGGTTCGCCATTCTTGGCGTGTTGTACTGGATGTTCCCGCGGCGCCCGCGCCACACGGCGCGCAAGCTGTTCGACGGCACCGCGCTGCTGCTGGCGTTCACCGCATTCCTGCTGAGCCTGTACTGGTCGCACGCCCATGCGGACCCGGGCTACGGGCGCATGTGGCAACAGATCCTCGCCACGGCGGTGGGCTATGGCGTGTTCCTGGCGGTGCTGACCACGGCGTTCTTCGTGCGTCGCCGCTGGCTTCGCCGACATCCCTGACGCGCGCTGCGACCAAAGCCGAATCGCCGCCCGCGGCGCTGCGGTCTAGACTGCGGCTACGTCTTTCGCAGCGATATCGGACTCCATGAGCGACGCGCACGGCATCGTCACCATCGACACCGGCTTCCAGCGTCCGCGTTTCGACGCGGCCTACCTGATCGTAGAGAACGGCCGCGGTGCGTTCATCGATTGCGGCACGCAACATTCGATTCCTGCCATGCTCGACGCCCTGGCCGCACACGGACTGCAGCCGGGCGATGTCGACTGGCTCATCCTCACGCACGTGCACCTGGACCATGCGGGCGGTGCCGGTGCATTGATGCGCCGGCTGCCCAACGCACGACTGGCCGTGCATCCGCGTGGCGCGCCGCACATGATCGATCCCGAAAAGCTCGTCGCCGGTGCCACCGCGGTGTACGGGGAGGAAGAGATCGCGCGCAGTTACGGCGAAATCCTTCCGATCGACGAAGCACGCGTGCGCGTGGTGGAAGACGGTGACACGATCGAACTCGCCGGGCGGCCGTTGCTGTGCATCGATACGCCCGGCCACGCGCGCCACCACCTGTGCGTGTGGGATGAGCGCAGCCGTAGCTGGTTCACTGGCGACACCTTCGGCCTGTCCTATCGCGAGTTCGACAACGACGACGGCGCGCCGTTCGTGATTCCCACGACCTCGCCTGTGCAGTTCGAGCCGGAACCGTTGAAGCAGTCCATCGCCACGCTGCTCGCGCGCGATCCGCAGGCGATGTACCTCACGCATTTCGGTCGGGTCGACGAAGTGCAGCGGCTGGCCGTGGACCTGGTGGATCAGATCGATGCGATGGTCGCGCTCGCCGTCGCGGCGGACGCGCGGGAGGACCGTCACGCATGGCTGGTCACCGCCCTGACCGGGTTGTACATTTCGCGGGCGAAGGCGCATGGCTGCCCGCTTTCGCCGGATGACGTGCGCGCGCTGCTGGGCGTCGACATCGAGCTCAACGCGCAGGGGCTGGAAGTCTGGCTGGCCCGCCAGAATCGGGCCTCCCGCCCTGTTCAGGTTCGCTGAGCGCACACCACCGGCTGAACCGACCGTCGCGGAACGACGCACCTGTGGTTTGCATCACAGGTTGCCCCAAGGCTGGGGAGTAGCCTGAGCGGCCTTTTCAGCCCACCCCATGTCCGCCGTCCGCACCCTCTCGCCGCCAGCTGCCGATGAAGCGCGACGACAAACCGCGCTGGATGCGTATGGCGTGGTCGATACCGTTCCCGAACAGGCGTACGACGACATCGTGCGGCTGGCGGTCACGCTGTGCGACGTGCCGGCTGCGGCGATTTCGCTGATCGATCACGAGCGGCAGTGGTTCAAGGCGCAGATCGGCCTCAATACACGCGAAACGCCGCGGGCCGAAGCCATCTGCGACCAGGCCATCCGCAATCCCGGAACGACGCTGGTGATCGACGATCTGGCGCAGTCCGGTCTGCCGGCTTCGTCGCTGCGCATCGATGGCGATCCGCTGCGCTTCTACGCCGGGGTGCCATTGCTCAGCCCCGACGGCCAACCGCTGGGCGCGGTGTGCGTGCTCGACAGCAAGCCGCGTACCCTCACGCAAGGGCAGCGCGAAGGACTCGAGGTGCTCGCGCGGCAGACGCAGCATCTGCTGGAACTGCGCCGTTACGCGATGGAACAGCGACGTCTGTTGTCCGAACGCGAAGCGTTCGCGCAACGGCTGGAGGACGCACACGCCGACCTGCAGCGTCGCAACGCCCTGCTGCAGCACAGTGCCACGCACGACGCATTGACGGGTCTGCTCAATCGCGCTGCATTGGCGCAGTTGCGCGACAACCCCGACGCCATGCGGCAGCTCCAGCAATCGCCGTACACGCTGATGTTGTTGGATGTGGATCACTTCAAGGACGTCAACGACCGGCACGGACATCTGCTCGGCGACCGCGCGCTGCGCGCCGTCGCCGATGCGGTGGCCGCCTCGATCCGCGAGCGCGACATCGCCGTGCGCTACGGCGGTGAGGAATTCCTGATCCTGCTTCCGGACACGCGCCTCGCATCCGCGGTGCAGGTGGCCGAGCGCATCCGCAACCGCATCGCGCTGGCGCCGTTGCCGTTCTCGCTGACGGTGTCGATCGGGCTGGCGTCGGGCGAACCGACGCGCGACTGGTCCGAGCAGGTGTTCGACCGTGCCGACCAGGCGCTCTATCGTGCGAAGGCTACTGGCCGCAATCGCGTGGTGGTGGACGACACGCCGCTGCATCACGGGTGAGGCAGGCCGCCTGCGCGGCACTGCGCCCGTGACCGTTTTCTCCAAGCGAGGTGTTGCTTGCGTTGCGGTCATCCCCGCGAAGGCGGGGAGCCATGGACCCGGCGCAGTCCTGTCCTTCGAAGGCGGTGACGCATGCAAGCCTGGATCCCCGCCTTCGCGGGGATGACGGCATGGCGCCTCACACCCACTCGTTTGGTGTGGAACGCAGCTCCGGATTCTTCATGCGCACCACGCAGAAGCGCTGACCGGTCGGTGCTTCCATCACCCACCAGCGCTTCACGAACGCGACCTTCTTCGCGCCGAGTTTTTCCAGGCGGTCGGCTTCGGCGTCGATGTCGTCGGCCTCGATGTCCAGGTGAACGCGCGAGGGGTGCGAGACCTTCTGCACTTCGATGTACAGATCGCCGGGCGTGTCGCCGAACTGCTGGTACTCGCAGGTCTCGTCGCCGGCGTTGCGATCGGCGATGGTGACGCCCAGCGCCTGCGCCCAGAAGTCCGCGGCGGCGTCCAGGTTGTCCGTGTTGCAGTCGATGATGAAGCCGGCAAGGCGACTACGGTGAGCCATGGAACGCTCCTGTTCTGGTGACGTTCTCAGACTGCACCGGCGCTGCTGACAGGGTCCTGTCAGCAGCGATACGGTGCGGTGATCAGTTCGGAAGAGCCATGTCGTCCAGCAGGGCCTTGAGGAAACGCGCTGCCTCGCCACCGGTGCAGGCGCGGTGATCGAACGTCAGCGAGATCGGCATGCGACGGTGCACTTCGATGCCACCCATCACCGCGACGACGTCGTGGCTGAGCTTGCCCGCACCGACGATGGCGACACACGGCGGCACGACCACCGGTGTCGCGTAGCGGCCGGCGAACATGCCGAAGTTCGACAGCGAGATGGTGTAGCCACTGAGTTCGCTCGGCGGAATGGTGCGGTCCTCGACCTGTGCCCGCAGGCGATGGATCGCGCCGCGCACGCCGGCGCCGTCGAGCATGTCGGCATTGCGCAGCGCCGGAACGAACAGGCCGTCCTCGGTATCCACCGCGATGCCGATGTCCACGTGCGGATGCAGCGTGCGGCTGAGGTTCTCACCGTCGAACCAGGCGTTGAGCGCGGGCACGGCTTTGCACGCGGCGACGATCGCACGCACCAGGCGCGCGGTGATGTCCTGCTTGCCCAGCCAGGCGTGCAGGTCGGCATCGTCGCAGAGCGTGGTCGGAACGACTTTGGCATGCGCGTCGGCCATCACGCGCGCCATGTTGCGGCGCACGCCCTTGAGCTGTTCGGGCTGGCCGCTGGCGCCTGCGCCCGGCGGCTGCGTGCGTATCGGCTTGCCAGCCTGGGACAACGTGCTGCGCGCCGGTGCCGACGGCGCGGGCGCGGGCGCCGCCACGGCGCGATCTGCCGCACGGGCGACCGGCGCCGCGCCGGCCTTCGCCGAGCCGTCTGCAGAGGCGCGCTTCACATCGTCCATCGTCACCACGCCGTCGCCACCGGTGGCGCGCACGCGCGCCAGGTCCACGCCGAGCTTGCGCGCCAGCGCACGCACGGCCGGCATCGCCTTCACGCCGCCCACGGCCACGGCCTGTTCGCTGCGCACGGCGTCGGAGCTCTGCATCGCGCCGACCACCGTGCCCGAATCCGCACGCGCTTCACCCTTCGGTACCGACTCGCCCGCCGCGCTGATCGAGCCGCCGTCGTCGGAGGCGACCACCTTGTCGCCATCGTCCGGCGCATGGCTGCCGGTGCCGTGGTGGTGGCCGGTGTCCTGGCCTTCGGCACGCTGCGGCAACGAAGGGTCGATCTCGAACTCGGCCAGCATCTTGCCGGTGACGATCACGTCGCCCGGCCCGCCCGACAGCTTCAGCACCTTGCCCGATACGGGCGAGGGCACTTCGACCACGGCCTTGGCGGTTTCCATCGAGACCAGATTCTCGTCCAGGCGGATCGTGTCGCCCTCCTTCACGAACCACTCGACGATGGTCGCGTCGGGCAGGCCCTCACCGAGGTCGGGAAGCAGGAAGGTCTTCTTGGTCGTCATACCGTCTTGTCTCGTTGGAATGCGTGATGTTTCGTGACCGCCCGGCGGTGCCGGGCGACCGGTGTGTTCAGACCCACACGTCGTTGCGGGCAGTGAGCTCGCCGCCCGCATCGCCGGTGTTGACGACGTCGCGTGGTTCGACGATCAGCGCGTGGCATTCCTCGCGGGCGCGGGTGATGTGTTCGACGCCGCGCGGGATCACGAACATCTCGCCCTCGCGCAGCAGTACGTTGCGGTCGCGGAAACCGATCTCCATCTCGCCCTTCACGACCAGGAACACCTCGTCGGTATCGGCGTGCGAGTGCCAGACGAAGTCGCCGTGCATCTTCACCAGCTTGAACTCGACGTCGTTCATCCGCGCGACCACGCGCGGCGACCAGCATTCGGAGAACGTCGCGAGCTTCTCGTCCAGGTTCACCGCGCCGGTGGCATTGCGGGGGTCGCTCATGCGTCCTCGCCGTCGTTGTCGTCGAGAAGTTCCAGGGAGCGCGCCGGAATCCAGCCCTGTACGCCCAGCGCGTTCTCGGCCCACCACCACTGTGCCAGCGCATAGTGCAGGGTGAGGATTTCGTCGGCCCTGGCGTCGAGTTCACGCGTGTCGTAGTCGGCCATCGCGGTGGCCGGCCCGTGTTCGCGATCGAACAGGTGGGCGGGTACCCAGCCTTCATGGCCTTCGGCGATCGTGGTCCAGACGAATTCCGGCCAGTCGGTGTCGCGGTGGCCGAGCATCACCGGGTCGCCCGGCGCCACCCGGAGCGGTGGCCGCTCCGGGGCGCGGTGGGCGACGACGACGCGCGCATGCGGCATGGTCAGCCCGCCGCGAGGGTCCGCTTGGCCGCCGCGACGATGCGGTCCACGCTGGGCAGGTACTTCATTTCCAGGCGGAACAGCGGGATGTGCGTGTCGTAGCCGGTGACGCGCTCGACCGGCGCGAGCAGGTCGAACATCGACTCCTCGGCGAGGCGCGCGGCGATCTCGGCACCGAAGCCGGCCGTCTTCGGCGCTTCGTGCACGATCACGCAACGGCCGGTGCGGCTGACCGATTCGGCGATGGTGTCGAAGTCGAGCGGACGCAGCGTGGCGACGTCGATGACTTCGGCGCTGATGCCTTCCGCCGCGAGTTTCTCCGCCGCTTCCAGCGATTCCTTCACCTGCGCACCCCAGGTCACCAGCGTGACGTCGGTGCCGTCGCGCAGCACGTAGCACACGTCCAGCGGAAGCGCCTCGCCGTCGTCGGGCACCACTTCCTTGTACTGGCGGTAGATGCGCTTGGGCTCCATGAAGATCACCGGATCCGGATCGCGGATGGCGGCGAGCAGCAGGCCGTAGGCGCGTGCCGGCGAGGACGGCATCACCACGCGCAGGCCCGGCACGTTGGTGAAGATCGCTTCGTTGGCTTCGGAGTGATGCTCCGGCGCGCGGATGCCACCGCCCCACGGCACGCGCAGCACCATCGGACAGGTGAGGCGACCGCGCGTGCGGTAACGGAAGCGCGCGGCGTGGCAGATGATGTGATCGACCATCGGGTACACGAAGCCGTCGAACTGCGATTCGGCGACCGGCTTCATGCCCTGCGACGCCAGACCCACGGTGAGGCCGGCAATGGTGGTTTCGTCCAGCGGCGTGTCGAGCACGCGTTCCGGGCCGAACTGCTGCTGCAGGCCGGCGGTGGCGCGGAACACGCCGCCGTTGACGCCCACGTCCTCGCCCAGCACCAGCACCTTGTCGTCGACGCGCATCTCGTAGGCGAGCGCCTGCGTGATCGCCTCGATCAGGGTGATGGCCGTCGGCGTCGCCGCCTTGGCGGCGTCGATCTTCTTCTTGTCCTCGACGTTCATCAGCGGCCCTCCTGTGCGAGCGCGAACGCGCGTTGCGCCAGCAGGTCCGGCGGCGGATCGGCGTAGAGGTAATCGAACATGGCTTCGACCGGCTGCACCGGCGTCTCGAGGTAGGCGTTGATCTCCACGTCCACCTTCTTGCCGCATTCCTCGGCCCAGGCCTTCTCTTCTTCCTCGCTCCACACGCCCTGCGCGGTGAGGTAGGTGCGCAGGCGCGCGATCGGTTCGCGGGTCCAGGCGTCCTTCACCTCGTCTTCGTTGCGGTAGCGGCGCGCGTCGTCGGCGGTGGTGTGGTCGTGCAGGCGGTAGGTCATGAACTCGATCACGCTGCCGCCTTCGCCGCTGCGTGCGCGCTCGCTGGCGCGGCGCATGCCCTCGAGCACGGCGATCAGGTCGTTGCCGTCCACCTGCAGGCAGTGCAGGCCACCGGCCAGGCCCTTCTGCGCGAGCGTCTTGGCGCCGGTCTGCGCCGAACGCGGCACGGAAATCGCCCAGCCGTTGTTGACCACGCACAGGATCAGCGGCAGCTGGTACGCGCCTGCCGAATTGAGCGCCGCATAGAAGTCCGTCTTCGACGAACCACCATCGCCGCAGCACGCCACGGCCAGCTGCTTCTGCTTCATCAGCTTGAACTTCAGCGCGGCGCCGGCAGCGTGCAGGCACTGCGTGGAGATCGGCACGCACCACGAGTAGTCCTGCTTCGGGCCGGAGAAATCGTTGCCGCGCTCGTCGCCACCCCAGTACAGCAGCACTTCGCGCGGCAGCACGCCGCGCATGAACTGCGCGCCGTACTCGCGGTAGCTGGGCGCGAACACGTCGTCGGGCTGCATGGATGCACCGATGCCCACGTGCGTGGCTTCGTGCCCCAGGCAACTGGCGTAGGTGCCCAGCTTGCCGGTGCGCTGCAGCGCGATGGCCTTGCTGTCGAAGGTGCGCACGAACAGCATCTGCTTGAACAGAGGCAGCAGCGCCTTCGGATCACGGAAGGCGGCCGGCAGCTCGGCGACGGGCTTGCCGTCGGTGCCGAGGTACTGGAGGTATTCGATTTCGAAGGTCGCGGCGACCGTCATCGGAAGATCCTGGCTGGAATGGCAGGGGCCGAACCGGCCGCCGTCCCGGATCCAGTGCCGGCGGGGACCGTTCGGAGGGCTGGGCCGGAACGTGTCCGACCTGGCTCCGCGGCGTCCGCGGAGGGCCTGTTTCAAGGCCCGCGCCGACGCGCTGTGGCGTCGATGATACCCAAGGGGGTGTCAAGGATCGTTGCGCGCTGCGGCATGCAACTTTGCCGAAAAGACGCTATGCGAACCCCGCACGCAGCGGTATGGATCGCGGATGAATGCGGGCTTCCCGAAACGGAAAGGGCGCGGCCAAAGCCGCGCCCTTCCGGTGTCGTCCGGTGTCAGCGACGGATCGCGACGCGCAACGTGTCGCGATTGTTGGCGAGGTCCGGATCCGGCGTGGCCGAACCGGCCTGCGCGCTGAACTCCAGCTCGGTGCCTGCCTTCGGGCGGTCCGGCACCACGATGGCGAACGCCAGCCATTGTGTTCCCGTGGTCATCGAACCGTTGCGCGCGCACTGGGCACGGAAGCCGGCCGGGGTCGCGGCCCGCGAACAGCTCCAGCCGGCCGGCGCTGCCACCGCGGCGGCCGATACGGCCACGTTGCCTTCCAGCACCAGCGTCGGTTGATCCGCGGCATCGGGACCGGCGTTGCGCACCGGCACCAGGAAGGTCGCAATCGCGCCCTTTCGCACCGGCAGCACACCGCCTTCGATGCGCACCGACAGGTCGGCCGAGGTGACCACGGTGACCTGAGCAACGGCGTCGTTGTCGCCGTTGGACGGGTCGCGTGTCTGCGAACGCACCGCCGCTGCCATGTGCACCACGGTGCCGTTCGGCAGCGCGGGCATCGCGGCGTGCAGGGTGAACGTGGCATTGCCCTGCGTGGGCAGCGAGGCCAGCGTGCACGCCACGGTGGTCGTGCCGTTGTCCTGCACCGGCGCGGCGCAGCTCCAGCCGGCCGGAACGTCCACGCTCGGCGCGAGGTTGGCATCGAAGGCGAAGGCCACGGCGGTACCGTCGGCCGCGTTCGGCCCGGCGTTGTTTACCGAGGCCGTCCAGGTCGCGACGTCGCCGGCGCGCAGCGAGGCCGGCGAACCCGAGGCGGTCACCGACAGGTTCGCGCTGCGGAACTCCGGAACGCGGATGCGCACGCGCACCGGATCGTGGTCGGACACGCGCAGCGGCACCGAGGTGTCGCCGAAGTGGTCGACGCCGAACTCGGCATTGATGCGAGCGTGCTCCACGCTCACCGTGCTCGCGCCGAGCACCAGCGCTTCGTTGACCAGCACGTGGTCGAGCGTCTGCGCACTGCCGCCGAACACGTACGAGTAACGCTGCGCGGGATCGGCGATCAGTTCCGAACCGTCGATCAGCGGCGTGGTCAGCGGGCTGTCGACCCAGGTCAGCACCTGGTCTTCCGGCGCTTCGTCTCCCTTGATCACGCCGAGCACGTCGACATAGCCGTCGTTGAACTCGAAGGCGTTGAAGTCGCCGACCAGCACGATCTTCTCGCCCGGGTTGCTCTGCTGCAGCGACTGGACCAGCGCGGCCAGGTACGCCGCCTGCGCTCCGCGCTTGGCACGCACGCGGGCGCCGTCGGTGCTCCAGCCGTTGCTGCCCGGCGTGACGGCATCGATGTCGGTCAGCGAACGCAGGTGGTTGACGATCACCGTCACCGGATACGTCGCGCCATTGTCCTGGTGCACGCGGGCACGCAGCCGCAGCGGCGGACGGTCGTTGAGCAGGCTGGTGGAACCGTCGGGGTTGGGCAGCGTGGCGTCCTTGCCGAACTGCACCACGTCCACCACTTCGACGCGCGACACACCGGCACCCAATGCGCGCGTGGACACCAGGAAGCCGACGTTGATGCCGCCGATGTCGTTGCCCTGCGACAGGTACGGCACGTAGCCCGGCGAGCGGGCGCAGCTGCTGTTGATGCGTTCGGCCAGCATGCCCAGCACGCGCAGGTTCTCCACTTCCACCACGCCGAGGATGTCCGGCGTCTTCAGGTAGTCGCAGATGGCGCCGGCCGTCTTGCTCAGACGCTTGTCGACGGCTTCGGGCTTGATGGTCGGGGCACCGTTGCTGTCGTTCACTTCGTCGAAGAAACGCAGCAGATTGAAGCCGCCGATGGTGACTTCATCGTAGTCCGCGTCGTTGACCGCCTGCGGCAGGCGACCACCGCTCGCGGTCGGCGGCGTGGCGGTGTCGGGCAACAACGCCCACGTGCCTGCGAAGTAGTCGAGCACGCCGAGCAACCCGGCGACCTGCGCACCCACGTCCACCGACATCGCACCCGCGCCGACCTGGCCGCGGCTGCGGACCATCAGGCGTTCCTGGTTGGTGTCGAACAGCGGCGGATTCTTGCCTGCCGGCAGCGTGGCCAGCGCGGCATCCATCACGCCGATGCCCGGTTCGCGGAACGGCGTGGGCACGCCCGGCAGCGTCACGTAGAACACGCCATCGGTGGTGGATGTGGCGTCGTCCTCGTCGATGCGGCCTTCGGCGGCACCGACCACGATGGCCTGCGCCACGCTCACGCGCATGCCTTCCAACCGCTCCAGCGTGCCTGGCGTGGCCGATGGCGACAGATCGCTCGCGCTTACTTCGATCGCGGGCGGCAGTGCCGCGCCGGTGTCGAGCAGCTCCACCGTCGGCCCGGTGATCTCGGTGATGGTCAGCTGGTTCACGTTGGAGGCCGGCACGAACTCCTCGACCTCGCCGGTGACGCGCACGCGGTTGCCCACCGCGGCCGCGGCGGGCGGCGCGCTGCTGGTGAAGACGAACACGCCGTCGGAGGTGGACGCGTCGCCGTCTTCGTTGGCGCTCTGCAGGAAGAAGCCGTTGTTGAACTTCACCGCGGTGACGATGCCTTCGGTCACCACGCGCTCGCCCTCGTGCGGCGAACGCAGCGCGTTGCCCTGGATCTGCGCGATGGTGAGCGGCGTGGCCGGGTCGGGATCAACCGGCGTGGAGCCGCTGTTACGCGGCGCCGGTGCGCTGGCGGTGAAATCGGCGTTATTGCCGTTGGTGTCGCTGGCGCCGTTGTTGTTGCGCAGCGCGGCAGTGGCCGCGCTCAGCGTGGGCGCGGGGCCGGCGCCTTCGAAGAAGTTGGCGTTGCCGTAGCCCACCAGGTCCACGATAAGCGCGAGCTGTGCGGCCGAGCACGGCGTGCTGGAGCCGTTGCAGGCCAGCGCGGAAGCCGAGTTCACCAGCGCGACCTTGCCGGCCGTGGCCGACATCGCCGCCGGACCGGTCGCGTCAGGTGTCGGCAGGGGAGCGCCAGCGCTGCCGCCGCTCATCGCGACCAGGAAGTACTTGCCTGGCTGCACCGTCGCCGCAGGCAGCACGGCCACGCCGCTGAAGTTGCCGGTGCCGGTGGCGCTGGCGTACTGCACCGACATGCCCGCCAGCGATACCGGCGTGGCGCCGCGGTTGTACAGCTCGACGTAATCGTTGGCGTAGACGGCCGTACCGCCGCCACCGCCGCCATAGACCTGGCTGATGACGACCTGCGCCTGGGAGGTGCCGGCCCACGCCAGCAGAACGAAAGACAACAACGCGACCGCGCGGCGGCCCATGACCGTATCCATAGTCTTCCCCGTTGTTAGGTCCGCCAACGCCCCTGTCGCGGACCGGCTGAGTGTGCCCGAATCCTCCGGGGGCCGTGTTGCAGGCGGGTGACCGCCCCGATGCGCTACCCTTTTGGCCCCCCAGCCGGGTCGATCCGGCGCACCGCGAGCCTGCAATGACGGTCGAGAAGAACGAGCGCGAACTGGAAACCGGCATCCACACCGACTTCTCGGGACGGATGAGCTATTCCGGTTACCTCCAGCTCGACACCCTGCTGTCGGCACAGCAGCGACTGTCGAATCCGCCGCACCACGACGAGCTGCTGTTCATCGTGCAGCACCAGGTCGCGGAGCTGTGGATGAAGCTGATGATCCACGAGCTCAAGGCCGCCATCGCGCACCTGCGCGAGGACCGGCTGGGCGAGTGCCAGAAGATCTTCGCGCGCTGCAAGAACATCCTGCGCCAGCTCACCGAGATGTGGTCGGTGCTGGAAACGCTGACGCCGTCGGAATACATGGAGTTCCGCGAGATCCTCGGTCCGTCGTCGGGCTTCCAGTCGCTGCAGTACCGCACCATCGAATTCCTGCTGGGCAACAAGAACGCCGCCATGCTCAAGGTGTTCTCGCACGACGCCAAGGCCGAGGCCGGCCTGCGCGAGGTGCTGGAATCGCCGAGCCTGTACGACGAAGTGCTGCGTTACCTGGCGCGGCATGGACACGCGGTACCGGCGCACCATGTGGACCGCGACTGGTCGCACGCGCACGTGGCCGATCCCGAACTGCTGCCGGTGTTCGAACGCATCTATGAGGACACCGACGCGTACTGGGAGGCCTACCACCTGTGCGAGGACCTGGTGGACCTGGAAAGCCAGTTCCAGCTGTGGCGTTTCCGCCACATGCGCACGGTGATGCGCATCATCGGCTTCAAGCGCGGCACGGGCGGTTCCAGCGGCGTGGGCTTCCTCAAGCAGGCGCTGGAGCTGACGTTCTTCCCTGAGCTGTTCGACGTGCGCACGATGATCGGCGCCGGCGGCAGCTACGGCGCGCCGCCGGCGAAGTGATGCCATGGCGCCGCGCGTGCACGACTGCGTCGGCGCGTTGCTGGTGAGCGAAGGGCGGATCCTGCTGGGCCGGCGCAGCGACGATTGCGATTGGCTGGCCGGCGCATGGGACGTGTTCGGCGGGCATGTCGAGGCGGGCGAGAGCGGCGAGCAGGCGCTTCACCGCGAACTGCAGGAAGAGCTCGGCATCGCCCCGATGGAGATGCATTACCTCGGCGTGCTGGCGGGCGATGCGCCGGAGCCGTGGCGGCTGCGGCTGTACCGCGTTGTGCGCTGGCAGGGAGCACCGACCAACCTGGCCGAGCACGCGGAGCTGCGCTGGTGCACCCTGGCCGAGGCACAGGACCGGCTGCGGGGCGCCCACCGGGATTTCCCGGGATTGCTGGCGACGGCGATGGCGAGCGCCTCTGCGCCGCCCTGACGGGTCGCATGCGCCCATTCATCTTTGATGGTGCGGCGCAGCACACTTCTGCGGTCTTCACACAGGTTTGACGTGATGGACACCGCCGGGTAAATCTCCCCGGTCCCGTGCCACCCGGCGTGGGTTTTCATTTGCCAGTATTTCGATCCACACGGGGGACACCGCATGAGCGGAACCGCAGCACCCGCGCCCACGAGCGCGCCGATTCCCGACTTCCCGCAGACCATGGGCCATCCGCGGCCCCTGTGGATGCTCTTCATGACGGAGTTCTGGGAGCGCTTCGCGTTCTACGGCATCCGCTGGGCACTCGTGCTCTACATCGTCGCCCAGTTCTACGGCGGCAGCGGCACCGGCGAGACGCCGGCCAACCAGCTCTACGGCGCCTACCTGGCCCTGGTCTATGCGGCCGCGATCTTCGGCGGCTACGTGGCCGACCGGATCATCGGCTACCAGCGCTCGATCCTGCTCGGCGCGACGATCATGGCGGCGGGTCTGTTCATGATCGCCATGCCGAACCAGGAGGTCTTCAAGTTCGGCCTGGCGACCATCATCGCGGGCAACGGCCTGTTCAAGCCCAACATCTCCACGATGGTCGGCAAGCTCTACGCCGTGGGCGATGAGCGCCGCGATTCGGGTTTCACCCTGTTCTACATGGGCATCAACCTGGGCGCGATGATCTCGCCGCTGATCACCGGCTGGTTCGCCGAGAACGTGTTCGGCTCAGCGGGGATGCCGACCTACAAGGTGGTGTTCATCACCTCCGGCATCGGCATGCTGATCAGCCTGGTGTGGTTCTGGATCGGCCGCCGCCAGCTGCAGGGCATCGGCCTTCCGCCGGTTGGCAGCGAAAGCCGTACCCGCCTGGCGATCACCGCGCTGGGCGCCATCGTTGCGATCCCCGCGATCTACTTCCTGCTCAGCCTGGGCGCGGATTCGCTGCAGTGGGTCCTCACCGCGATGTTCCTGGTGCTGTCGGGACTGCTGCTGGTCGAAGGCATCCGCGAAGGTCCGCGCCAGCGCGACATGGTGATCGCGATGCTGATCATCTTCGCGTTCAACGTGCTGTTCTGGTGCTTCTTCGAACAGGCCGGCAGCTCCTTCAGCTTCCTGGCCGAGAAGATCGTCAACCGCGACTTCGGCAACTGGATCTTCCCGGTGGGCTGGTTCCAGTCGGTCAACTCGATCGCGATCATCACGCTCGCTCCGATCATCGCGTGGATCTGGGTGAAGATGGGTCGCCACAACCCGTCGATCCCGCGCAAGTTCAGCCTCGGCCTGATCTTCAATGGCCTGGCGTTCCTGCTGCTGATGTTCGCGCTGTCCACCCTGGTCGATCCGCAGTCGCTGAAGATCCCGTTCTGGACGCTGTTCGCGGTGTACTGGATCCAGTCCGTCGGCGAGCTGTGCCTGTCGCCGATCGGCCTGTCGATGGTGACCAAGCTGGCACCGGTGCGCCTGGTCGGCTTCGGCATGGGTGGCTGGTTCCTGTCGACGGGCATCGGCAACAACCTGTCGGGCATCTTCGCCAGCCATGTCAGCGGCGAGACCGGCATGAACGTTCAGTCGGCGCTGTCGGGCTACACCTTCGGCTTCTGGGCGCTGGTGATCCCGGGCGCGCTGCTGTTCCTGATCGCACCGCTGGTGCAGCGCCTGATGCACGGCGTGAAGTGAGGCATCGCCCGGCCCGCGCACGGCGCGGGATCGGGCCCGGCGTTTCGGTAGCGGCGACCTCCGGGTCGCCGTTGTCGTTTCCGGGGGGGCAATGCGCGGTCGTTTCGCGTTGGACGGTAAGGTAGCCATCTCGCTCCGCCGGACGCCGCCATGACCCAGCCGCCGCCCCTGCTCACGCGCGCCGAAGCCACGCAGTACGCCGAAACCTCGCGCCACACGGACGTGATGGCCTTCGTCAAAGGGCTGGTCGACCTGGGCGATCCGCGTCTGCACGTCGGCGACTTCGGCAAGACGCCCGAAGGCCGTGAACTTCCGCTGCTCGTCCTGTCCGGTAGCGGTGTGCGCACGCCGCAAGAGGCGCGCGCCAGCGACAAGCCGGTCGTGCTGGTGCTGTGCGGCATCCACGCCGGCGAAGTGGAAGGCAAGGAGGCCGGGCTGATGTACGTGCGCGATCTATTGCACGGCGCGCATGGGGACGTGCTTTCGCACGTGACGCTGCTGCTGGTTCCGCTGTTCAACGCCGACGGCAACGATCGCATCGATCCGGGCAACCGCAGGCTCGACATTGCCCACTTCACCGGGCAGCTCGGCCCGGACAGCGGCGTGGGCACGCGCGTCAACGCGGCGGGCATCAACCTCAACCGCGACTACATGCGCCAGGACGCGCCGGAAATGCGCCTGCTGCAGACGCGCGTGATGCACCTGTGGAACCCGCACCTCACCATCGACTGCCATGCGACGAACGGCTCCATCCACCGCTACGCGCTGACCTACGACATCCCGCACACCGCACTCAGCGGCCGCAGCGAGCCCGTCGAGTACATGCGCGAGCAGCTGCTTCCCGCCGTGAGTGGCGCCGTGAAGGCGAACGATGGCTTCGACACGTTCTGGTATGGCAACTTCCTGCGCGACGAAGGCGGGCATGGCGCGGGGTGGATTACCTACACGCACCATCCGCGCTTCGGCGGCAATTACCGCGGGCTGACGAACCGGTTGGACCTGCTGCTGGAGACTTACGCCTACATCGACTTCTACGATCGCGTGCACACCACGTACGCATTCCTGCGCGAGACCATCGCCTATGCCGCCGCGCACGCGCAGGAGATCGTCGAACTGCTGGCCGGTTGCGAGATGCCGCCTGACGAGATTGCGGTGCGCTATCGGCTCGCGGCGTTTGCCGATCGCGACGTCGACATCCTCACGCGCGATCCGTACACGCTGGAGGGCGAGCCGGTGAGCGCGAGGGTGCCGTACATCGGCGACTTCGTCGGCGAACACTTCGTGCAGCGCCCGCTGGCGTACGCCGTGCCGGGCGACATCGCCGATCGCCTGGAAGGACACGGGCTGGTGGTCGAGCGTCCGCCGGTCGCGCCCATGCTGCATGCGGAAATCGCCATCGTCACCGCGCAGGGATCGCAGGCCGGTCGCGACGTCCTGGAAGCCGACGCCTCACCCTGGCTGGAAACGGAAGTCACGCGCGACAAGCGGCTGCTGCCCGAGGGCTGGGCACTGGTGCGTACCGAGCAGCAGCGCGGTGCCGTGGCGGTCTATCTGTGCGAAGCAGGCAGCGACGATGGGCTGCTGGCCTGCGGATGGATCGCGCCGACGCCGGTGGGCGACGAGTTTCCCGCGTGGCGTGTGCAGGCGATCGATCACCCCGGATGACCCGGAGCGCGATCGCTCAGGTCGGGGCTTCGGCTTCCGCGCGCAGTTCCAGTTCGTCCAGCCGGTCGAGCAGGCGGAACAGCACCGCGCGCTCGGCGTCGTCGATACCGTCCAGCAGGCGACGTTCGAACGCCAGCGCCATCGGCGCGACCTCGTCGTAGATCCGGTAGCCCGCCTCGGACAGCTTCAACACGGAGCGGCGGCGATCGTCGCCATGGATGTCGCGCTCCAGCCGGCCTGCTTCGAGCAGGCGGGCCACTGCGCGGCTCACGGCCACCTTGTCCATCGCGGTGCGCTGGGCGACCTCGTTGGCCGACAGCCCCGGATACCGGCCCAGCACCGCCATCACGCGCCATTCGGTGATGCTGAGCTGGAAGCGTTCGGTGTAGATGCGCGCGATGGTGCTGCTGACGCGGTTGCTCAGCACCGACAGGCGATAGGGCAGGAAATGCTCCAGATCCAGTTGGGCATGACCGGGCAGGGGCTGGCCCAGCCGGGAAACTCCAGGGTCGCGCGCATTCATGGTGCGATGTGCCTTGATTATGGTTTCAGTTGAAACTATAAAGTGGGTTTCGACAGGCCGCTCCGGGGAATCTCCGCCGGGTCGGACCGCTACCAGAGAACAATGCCATGAATGCGCAGCCCAACCTCGGCATGCAGGTCACCACGTTCGAGAACCCGCTCGGCATCGACGGCTTCGAGTTCGTCGAGTTTGCCGCCCCGGCGGGCCAGGGCGAAGCCCTGCACGACTACTTCCGCAAGCTCGGCTTCACGGCCGTGCTGCACCACAAGACCCGTCCGATCACGGTCTACCGCCAGGGCGGCGTCAACTTCCTGGTCAACGAGGACCCGGACAGCTTCGCCGCGGACTTCGCCGCCAAGCATGGCCCCTGCGCCTGCGGCTTCGCGATCCGCTTCCGCAAGCCGGCATCCGTCGTGTTCGACACCGTCGTCAACAACGGCGGCGAAGCCATCACCGACCGGGTCGACAGCAAGGCCGTCGACGCGCCGGTGGTGAAGGGCATCGGCGACTGCATGCTGTACCTGGTGGACCGCTACGGCGATGCCGGCTCGATGTACGAAGGCGACTACCTGCCCGTGCAGGGCGCCGAGCAGGATCCGAAGGGCTTCGGCCTCACGTTCATCGACCACCTCACGCACAACCTGTTCTTCGGCAACATGCAGAAGTGGTCGGACTATTACGAGCGTCTGTTCAACTTCCGCGAGATCCGCTACTTCGACATCAAGGGCGCCAAGACGGGCCTGGTGTCCAAGGCGATGACCGCGCCGGACGGCATCGTGCGCATTCCGCTCAACGAATCCAGCGACCCCAAGTCGCAGATCAACGAGTACCTGGATGCGTACAAGGGCGAAGGCATCCAGCACATCGCCTGCTTCACCGACAACATCTACGACACGGTCGAAGCGATGCGCGCGCAGGGCGTGGAGTTCCTCGACACGCCGGACACGTACTTCGAGGTGATCGACCAGCGCGTTCCGAACCATGGCGAGGACGTGCCGCGCCTGCAGAAGAACAAGATCCTCATCGACGCCGACCGCGAGACGCACCAGCGCAAGCTGCTGCAGATCTTCACGCAGAACGCCATCGGCCCGATCTTCTTCGAGATCATCCAGCGCAAGGGCAACGAAGGTTTCGGTGAAGGCAACTTCCAGGCGTTGTTCGAAAGCATCGAGCGCGACCAGATGCGGCGCGGGGTGCTGTAAGTATTTCTAGCCCCTCTCCCGACGGGAGAGGGGTTGGGGTGAGGGGCGGAGCATGGAAGACCGTCGGAGGGCGAAACTCCCCACGGACACCTTGGCGTCGGCGCGTTCCTTGCGCGTCAATGCCACGGATGCCGAACGTGTCATCTGGCGACGGCTGCGCGGTGGCCAGTTGCCGGGCTTCAAGTTTCGGCGTCAGTATCCGATTCCGCCATACGTCGTGGACTTCGCTTGCCTCGCCGCGAAGCTCGTCGTCGAACTCGATGGCTCGCAGCATTCGACCGACGCAGACTTGCCACGCACCCGCTTTATCGAGTCGAAAGGTTTCAAAGTGCTTCGTTTCTGGGACAACGATGCGTTGCTGCAGACCGACGCCGTGATGGAGGCGATCTGGAACGCTTGCCGCTCGGCTGCCCCTCACCCCAACCCCTCTCCCGATGGGAGAGGGGCTTAACGGCAGATCTTCATGACCATCACCAGCAACGGCTACCAATCGGGTTTCGGAAACGAGTTCGCCACGGAGGCGGTGGCCGGTGCGTTGCCGGTCGGTCGCAATTCGCCGCAACGCGTCGCGCACGGCCTGTACGCGGAACAATTGTCCGGAACGGCGTTCACCGCGCCGCGTCACGCCAACCGCCGCAGCTGGCTGTACCGCATCCGCCCTGCGGCGATGCACGGCGCGTTCGCGCCCTATGCGCAGCCGCGTTTCCACAACGATTTCGGCAGCGCACCGGTGTCGCCCGACCAGCTGCGCTGGAGCCCGCTGCCGATGCCGCAGGCGCCGGTGGATTTCGTCGACGGTCTTTTCACCATGGCCGGCAATGGTTCGCCGGAAGCGCAGAGCGGCGTGGGCATCCACCTGTACGCGGCCAATCGCGACATGCAGGGCCGCTATTTCTACGACGCCGACGGCGAACTGCTCATCGTGCCGCAGCTCGGTCGTTTGCACATCGCCACGGAGATGGGCGTGCTCGACGTCGGGCCGCAGCAGATCGCGGTCATACCGCGCGGCGTGCGGTTCTGCGTGTCATTGCCGGACGGTGAGGCGCGCGGCTACGTGTGCGAGAACTTCGGCGCGATGTTGCGCCTGCCCGACCTTGGGCCGATCGGCAGCAATGGCCTGGCCAATCCGCGCGACTTCCTGGCGCCGAATGCGGCCTATGAAGATCGCGAAGGCGACTTCGAACTCATCGGCAAGTTCCAGGGCCACCTGTGGCGCGCCGACATCGGCCACTCGCCTCTGGACGTCGTGGCCTGGCACGGCAATTACGCGCCATGCCAGTACGACCTGCGCCACTTCAACACGATCGGTTCGATCAGCTACGACCATCCGGATCCGTCGATCTTCCTGGTCCTGCATTCGCCCAGCGACACGCCGGGAACGAGCAATCTGGACTTCGTGATCTTCCCGCCGCGTTGGCTGGTGGCGCAGGACACGTTCCGGCCGCCGTGGTTCCACCGCAACATCGCCAGCGAGTTCATGGGCCTGGTGCACGGTGCCTACGACGCCAAGGCCGAAGGCTTCACGCCAGGCGGCGCGTCGCTGCACAACTCGATGACCGGCCACGGCCCGGACGCGGCGACCTTCGAGAAGGCCAGCGCGGCCGATCTGTCGAAGCCGGATGTGATCCAGGACACGATGGCCTTCATGTTCGAAACGCGCGCGGTCATCCGGCCGACGGCGCAGGCCATCGAAGCCGCGCATCGCCAGCGCGACTACCAGGCGTGCTGGGCGGGACTGAAGAAGCATTTCGTCGCGCCGAAGGCCTGAGGCCCGCTTTGGCACGACGTTAACGGCGCAGGAGTAGGCTGGCCGGTCTGCGCATGCGGGGGAACGTCGGTGGAGTGGGGGCGATGAAAGAATGGTTCGTGGCGGCGTGCCTGCTGGCATTGGCCGCGTGCACCGGCCGCGATGCTGCGCCCGGTGCGACTACCCCGGAGCGATCCGCCGCTGCACCGGCACCCAATGCCGCGTCGTCCGCTGCCGGCGATGCGCCGATGCCTGCGCCGGCGGCCACATCCGCGACCGGCGCCATGCCCGCACCGGGCGCCATCGGCTACAACGGGTTCGGACCCGCGCCGTTCGGCGCGAACGAGGAACAGGTGCGCATGGCGTGGGGGGCGGATCTGGGCGGCATGAAGCCCGACCAGCCCGGCGGTTGCTACTACCTGATGCCGCAGCCGCGATCGACCGCCGGCTACCGCCTCGCCTTCATGTTCGAGGACGACCGCTTCGTGCGCATGGACGTGGACGCGCCCGACATCGAAGCACCCGGCGGTGGCAGGGCAGGGATGTTCGAGCGCGACATCCGGCGCCTGTACGGAGACCGCATGCAGGTGCAGAAGCACAAGTACGTTGAAGGCGGGCATTACCTGCGCATCCCGGACGCCAGCGGCCCTGGCGTGCTGCTGTTCGAGACGGACGCGGGTGGCCTGGTCAGGGCGTGGCGCATTGGCCAGCCGCCCCAGGTCGATTACGTGGAAGGTTGCTCCTGAGACGCCGCGCTGGACGCCCCGCGGCGCGCTGGGCATAGAATCGACGGATTGAGGCGTGGAGGGGACACGATGCTCGAGGCCATCGGCTGGTTCGTACTGGGTCTGGTGCTGCTCGCACTGGGTGGCGATTCCATCGTGAAGGGTTCGTCCGGGCTGGCACAGCGTCTGGGCGCTTCGCCGTTCGTCGCGGGCCTGATCCTGGTCGCATTCGGCACGTCGCTGCCGGAGCTGGCCGTCAACCTGCAGGCGGTGATGCGCAACCAGTCCGCCATCGCGTTGGGCAACGCAGTTGGCAGCAATGTCGCGAACTTCGGACTGACCCTGGGCGCGGCCGCGCTGGTCGCGCCGCTGACGGTGCGCTGGCGTGCGCTGGCACCGCTGTTGCTGGTGCTGCTGCTGGGCACGCTGCTGCTGGTGCTGCTGGGCCTGGATGGAACGCTGTCGCGCATCGAAGGCCTGATCATGCTGGTCGCATTCCTCATCGTCATTGCCGTCGCCGCCGTGCGCACGCGCCGCGAATCGCCGGAACTGCAGGACGCCATCGCCACCTTCGCGCACACCAGCACGGATCTGTGGCTGAACCTGCTGCGCTTCGCCATCGCCGCCGTGCTGCTGTACTTCGGTTCGCGCATGGTGGTGCGCAGCGCACCGACGATCGGCGCCGGCCTGGGCATGGCGCCGCTGCTCACCGGCCTGCTGCCGGTCGCCATCGGAACCGCGCTGCCCGAAGTCGCGGCGGCGATCTCCGCAGCGCGCAGGGGCCATGGCGACATCGTCGTTGGCCACGTGATCGGTTCGAGCCTGTTCAACCTGCTCGTGATCGTGGGCGGCATGGCCGCGATCGGTGGCGCGGTCGCGCTGCCGGAATCGTTCGTCCGCTTCGAACTCCCGGCAGCGGCCGTGTTCGCGGTGATGTTGTATCCGATGCTGCGTGGCGACCTGCACATCAGCAAGAACGAAGGCGCCGCGCTGCTGATCGCGTTCCTGGCATGGGTGGCGTTCGAAGTCGTGACGATGCAGCACTGATGGGTGTCGCGCGCACGGCCGATATACTGGGCCGATGAAGGTTCCCCACACGTCCGGCGACACGTCGTCTTCCATGCGCGGTTTGCGCGCGCTGACCGAGTTCTTCCGGCTGGAGGCGGCCGGCGGCATCGTGCTGATCGCCGCGGCGCTGCTGGCGATGGTCGCGGCGAACTCACCGCTCGCGCCTTTCTACGAGGCATTCCGCAATCTGCCGGTGCACCTGCGCGTCGGCGATTTCGAGATCGCCAAACCATTGCTGCTGTGGATCAACGACGGCCTGATGGCGGTGTTCTTCCTGCTGGTGGCATTGGAGATCAAGCGCGAGATGCTGAGCGGACAGCTCGCGCGTCGCTCGCAGCTCGTGCTGCCGCTGGTGTGCGCCTGTGCCGGCGTGGTGGTGCCGGCGCTGGTGTTTGTCGCCTTCAACCGTGGCGATGCGGATGCGATGCGCGGCTGGGCGGTCCCCACCGCCACCGACATCGCCTTCGCGCTGGGCGTGCTGGCACTGCTGGGGTCGCGCGTGCCGACCGGCATGAAGTTGCTGCTGTCGACCATCGCAGTGGTCGACGACCTGATCGCGATCCTCATCATCGCGATGTTCTATTCGCACGGACTGTCGGTGGCCGCGCTGGTGGGCGCGGCGGTGGCCATCGTGGGCATGGCGCTGCTGAACCTGCGTGGCGTCACGCGCCTGGCGCCTTACTTCGTGCTGGGCACGCTGCTCTGGGTGTGCGTGCTCAAGTCCGGCGTGCACGCCACGCTGGCCGGCGTCGTCACCGGCTTGATGATTCCGCATGCCGACCGGCAGGACGCGAACGCGCATTCGCCGCTGGAGTCGCTGGAACATGCACTGCACCCATGGGTGGCCTACGCGATCCTGCCGCTGTTCGCGTTCGCCAATGCAGGTCTCGTACTGGCGGGCATGAGTCCGCGCGATCTGCTCGAACCGCTGCCGATGGGCGTGATGGTCGGCCTGCTGGTGGGCAAGCCGGTTGGCATCGTTGGCGCAGCGGTGCTGATGCGCTCGGTCGGCTGGGCCCGGTTTCCCGATGGCATGGACCTGCGGGCAATGGTCGGCCTTGGCCTGATGTGCGGCATCGGCTTCACGATGAGCCTGTTCATCGCCTCGCTCGCGTATGCCGATCCGGTGCGTTACGAGGAAGCCGTGCTGGGTGTGCTGGTCGCGTCGCTTCTGTCGGCGGTGCTGGGATGGCTGTGGCTGCGCGCGACGCTGCCAGCCACTGCGAAGGTGGGCTGACCGATGCGGCATGCACTGGTGTTCGGAGGCACGGGGCAGATCGGCTTTCCCCTGCTCGGGTTGTTGCACCGTGACGGATGGCGCATCACGGCCGTCTCGCGCTCGCCGCAGGCGGACGAGCCCGGCCTGCAGTGGTTGCAGGGCGGTCTGGGCGACGTGGCCGGCCTGCCCTCGCGCGCGGATGCGATCCTCAGTTGCGGGCCGCTCGACGGTTTCGCGCACTGGTATGCGCAGTCGCGGATCGAATGCCCGCGCGTGATCGCGTTCGGGTCCACCAGCGTCGAGGTGAAACGCGGCTCTGCCGATGCCGCCGAACGCGATGTCGCCAGACGTCTGCGCGAAGGCGAGGAAGGTGTGTTTGCGACCGCGGCACGGCGCGGTGCCGCGGCGACGTTGCTGCGACCGACGCTGGTCTACGGCGTCGGACGCGACGCAACGCTCACGCGCATCGCGACACTCGCGCGGCGATGGCAGCGCTTTCCGCTGCCACGCGGCGCCAATGGCCTGCGCCAGCCCGTGCACGTGGACGACCTCGCCTCCGCGGCCTTTGCCTGTTTGCCGGTCGCGGAAACGCACGGACAGGCCTACGCACTGCCGGGCGGCGAGACCCTGACCTATCGCGACATGATCGCGCGCGTGTTGGCGTGCCTCACGCCGCCGCCGACACTGGTCGAATTGCCGTCGCCGTTGTTCAACGCCGCGTTGTTCGTCGCCCAGCTCACCGGCCGCGCGACCGGCCTGGGCGAAGCCGCCGTGCGTCGCATGCGCAGCGATCTGGTATTCGATGCCTCGCCGGCGCAACGCGCCTTTGGCTATGCGCCGCGCGCGTTCCATCCCCGCGCGGAGATGTTCGAGCCCCGCAGGGAACGGGACTGACTACAGCTCCTCGGCGTTCGGCAGCGAACGCGCCTTGCTCAACGCGCGCAATGCGATCAGCAACACGCCGCCCAGCACCATCGCCCCACCGATCAGCAGGCGGGGCCCCGGACGGTCGCCCCAGAACGCGATGCCCAGCCCGATTGCCAGCACCGGCACCAGCAGCAGCCATGGCGTCACCTGCGCGACGGGATAGCGCTGGATGAGCAGGTAGTACAGCCCGTGGCCGAGCAGCGACGACACGAAGGCCGCATAGAGCGCGCCACCCCATGCCACCCAGCTCGCCTGCGGCAGCTTCGCGATCGCGCCGGGTTCCAGCCACGCGCTGATCGCGAACAGCGGCAGCACCGCGAACAGCGCGGTCCAGCCCTGCTGGCTCACCGCATCCAGTCCCTTCAGGCCCTTCATGATCACCGTGCCCACGGCGAGGAACGCGGCGGAGATGAGCATCAGCACCAGCGCCATCGGGTGATCCAGCACCAGCGGATCGAAGCCGAGCACCAGCACGCCGGCGAAACTCACCGCGATGGCCAGCCCGGTGCGCCACGCAAAGCGTTCGCCCAGCGCCCACCACGCCAGCAGCGTGGTCATCGGCACGTAGCTCTGCATCACGATGGCAGGCGAAGACAGGTCGCCTGCCAGCTTCAGCGCGGTGAAGCTGAGGCCGAAATGCAGCACGCCGATGCACAGGCACACGGTGATCAGTCGCGGCCACTGACCTGCGGCCGGACGCTTGACCAGCCACATCAACGGCAGCGCGAGCAGCGCGAAGCGCAGCGCAGTGAACAGGAACGGCGGGATCTCGCGCATCGCCAGCGCGGAGGTGAGGAAGTTCCCGGCCCAGGCCAGGACGACAACGAGTACGAGCAGCAGATCGCGGGCGGGCATGGCGTTGCGTCGGTGGGAAGCGGGCACGGCGGGCGCGCCATTGTCCGCCGTTGCGGCGTTCGCGGCCAGAATTGATCCGACTCAAGCCGCGTCGCGGTGCGGTACGTACAGTCGCCTGGTTCTTCAGGGAAGCATATGGCGACGATCCTCTTCGACCAGGCGGGGCACCGCTGCATTGCCTTCAGCGACCTCGTGCGTGGCGACGATGGCGTGCAGGCGAACCAGTTCCTGGTCCAGCACGGCCAGCACAGCGCGCTGCTCGACCCGGGCGGCGCGCTGCTCTACAACCCCCTGATCCTGGCGATGGGCGCGTACGTCGCGCCGACCGACGTGACGTGGCTGCTGTGCTCGCACCAGGACCCGGACATCATCGGCTCGGTCGACAAATGGCTGCTTTACACCAACACCACGGTGGTGTGCTCGAAGCTGTGGGGACGGTTCGTGCCGCACGTGGTGCCGGGCTACCTGCGCAACGCAGGCAGCGACCGTTACCTGCTGCTGCCCGACGAGGGCGGGCGCATCCCGATGGGCGACAGCCACATGCGCGCGCTGCCGGCGCACTTCATGCATTCGGTGGGCAACTTCAGCTTCTTCGATCCGGTCAGCCGGATCCTGTTCTCGGGCGACGTCGGCGCGTCGATGGTGCCCAGCCAGACGCCGTATGCGTTCGTCACCGATTTCGAATCGCACGTGCAGCGCATGGAGGGCTTCCATCGCCGCTACATGGCCTCCAATCGCGTCACGCGATTGTGGGTGCAGATGGTGCGCGAACTGCAGCCGGCGATGATCGTGCCGCAGCACGGGCTGCCCATGCGCGGTGAAGTGATGGAGCGCTTCCTGGAGTGGCTCTCGCGCCTGGAATGCGGCGTGGACCTGATCAGCCCAGCGGACTATCGGCTGTGAACGCGGGCCGGGTCGGCCCTTCCGCTTCGGCCTGTCGTGGGGCCGGACGGAGGTGCCCGCCCGGCCCGCAGCGATGACTCAGTAACGCAGACCCAGCTTGCGGTACAGCTTCGCCAGCACCCAGGCCGGACCGATCAGCAGGTAGGTGAGATCGGTGAAGAAGCTGGGGCGCTTGCCCTCGAGCAGCTTGCTGTGGCCGATGAACTGGCCGATCCACGCCACCACGAACACGCCCACGCCCAGCCACAGCAGCGTGGTGGTGCCGTACGTGTCGTGCAGCCAGCGCGTCAGCAGGCCCATCAGCACGTAGGCGATCGCCATGCCCAAGCCCAGCGAACGCGAGGCGCGGTAGTAGAACAAGGCGGTGGCCAGCATCGCCAGGCCGGCCCAGAAGCCGGCGCGGAACCAGCTGCCGGGCGCCGGGATGCACCACAGCAGCGCGACCACGCTCCACAGGATCGCGGGCACGCAGATCACGTGGATGAGCTGGTTGGTGGCGTTGCGGTGGTCGCCCGAGTAATTGGCGAACCAGCGATCGATCGGACGTTCGGTAGAAGACGACGATTCGGCGACGGTGTTCATGGCGACCCCTCCCAAGGCGGCATGGACGTCCGCGCTCAGTGCGCGGAGGACTTCGAGAATAGCTGGATTACCGCCACGCCGGCGACAATCAGGCCGATGCCGAGCAGGGCGGGCAGGTCGAGGGGCTGCTTCAGGACAGCCCAGCCGATCAGGGCGATCAGGACGATGCCGGCGCCCGACCAGATCGCATAGGCCACGCCGACAGGGACCGTCCGTAGCACCAGCGAGAGGAAGTAGAACGCGACCGCGTAGCCGGCCACGACGATGAGCGATGGGCCGAGGCGGGTGAAAGCTTCGGAGGCCTTGAGCGCGCTGGTGGCCACGACCTCGGCGGTGATCGCGATGGCGAGGTAGAGGTAGCCGGGGCTCATGAGCGTTCCTGTGCGTCAGCGGTACGTGGCGCCGGGTGCCCAGTATTCCTCAAGCGCCGTCATCGCCTGATCCGTCCACTTGGAGCGGGGATCGAAGGCCAGCAGATCGAGGAACTGTCCCACCACGGTCTGTTCCTCGGACGAGAGCGACCCGAATCGCGGCGGGTCCCGGTCCGGTGGCTGCAGCGAGAAGAGGAGGGCGTCGGTGGCGATCGACGAATCGCGATCCGGCAAGTGATCCAGCGCGTGGCACATGAAGATCGGCAGATAGTGAAGCCAGGACGCTGCATCGAGATGGGGCAGACCCCACGCGTTGCATTCCATATACGACGCATCAGGCGCGTCGAGCGCTGCATCCCAGGGCGGTGGCGGTTCGCCGTCGTCGATCGCGTTTCCGGCCCGCAGCGATATCGCAGGCGGGCCAGGATGCGTGCGGAAGACCGTTTCGATACGGGCCTTCAGCGCTTCCGCATCGAACATCCCCGCCCCGTCGTGCATGCGCTCAGTCGACCGAAATCCCCGCCAGCTTCATCAGCGCCTCGGCGTACTTGGCACGCGTGCGGTCGATCACTTCGGCAGGCAGCTTCGGGCCGGGCGCTGTCTTGTCCCAGTCCAGCGTTTCCAGATAGTCGCGCACGAACTGCTTGTCGTAGCTGGGCGGGCTGGTGCCCACTTCGTACTGGTCGGCCGGCCAGTAGCGCGAGGAGTCGGGCGTGAGCATCTCGTCCATCACGTACAGGCGGCCGTCGGCATCGGTGCCGAACTCGAACTTGGTGTCGGCCAGCAGGATGCCGCGCTGCGCGGCGTAATCGCGCGCGAACTTGTACAGGCGCAGCGTCGCGTCGCGCACCTGTTCGGCCAGGTCGGCGCCGACCGTGCGCACGGCGGTGTCGAAGTCGATGTTCTCGTCGTGGTCGCCGACGGCGGCCTTGGTCGAGGGCGTGAAGATGGGTTCGGCCAGCTGTTCGGCCTGGCGCAGGCCGTCGGGCAGGGCGATGCCGCTGACGCGGCCGGTGCGCTGGTAGTCCTTCCAGCCGCTGCCGATGAGGTAGCCGCGTGCGATGCACTCCACCGGCACAGGCTTGAGCCGCTTGGTCACGACCGCACGCTTGCCGTACAGCGCGGCGTCCACGCCGGCGGGCAGCACCGAGGCCACGTCGATGCCGGTGAGGTGGTTGCGGATGATGTGCTCTGTCTTGCCGAACCAGAAATTGCTGATCTGGCAGAGCATCTCGCCCTTGCCGGGGATCGGGTCGGGCAGCACCACGTCGAACGCC
Source organism: Lysobacter stagni (assembly GCF_030053425.1). NCBI lineage: Bacteria > Pseudomonadati > Pseudomonadota > Gammaproteobacteria > Lysobacterales > Lysobacteraceae > Lysobacter > Lysobacter stagni. The sequence continues at coordinate 1,585,838 of NZ_JASGBI010000001.1, forward strand.
GAGAGCCGATCGGTCGCGACCATGAGCAGGCAGTCGCCGGACCCGGCGGGCAGGCGATCGGCGGGCAGGTCGAAGACGTCGCGGACCTTGCCGCGATGGCGCAGGTGGAGGCCGGGCAGGTCGGACTGGAGCAGGGTCGTGGACAACGCGGGAATCCCCAATGGATGCACGGAAGTGCGGCTCGGAAGCCCCGCCTGACGCTCGCCTCGACTCGCGCGCGTGCGCGACAGGGCCGGCCAGTGTACGCCGGCCGGCGGCGGCGTGCAGGTACACTGTCGCCAGACCGAAACAGGCCGGCACGACGCCGCGGGAAGGACGATGAAACGCTGGTACGGCAAGCTGCTCGGCTTCTTCGCGGGGGCCGCGCTGTTCCGCTCCAACCCGTTCTTCGGGGCCCTGGTGGGGTTCCTCATCGGCCATGCCTTCGATACCGACTGGTTCAGCCTGCGCCGGGACAATCCGTACGCCGCGCTGGGCCTCTCCGCCGATGCGACCGACACCGAGGTCGACCTGGCGTACCGGCGCCTGATGTCGCAATACCACCCCGACCGCATGGCCGGGGCCGCCGCGGAACTGCGCCAGCAGGCCGAGGTTCGCGCGCGCGAGATCAACCAGGCCTACGACCGCATCAAGACGCAGCGCCGCCGTCGCTGAACCATCGTCCGACTTCCCCCGTTCCAGCCGCAGAGACTTCCATGCAATCCACCGTCATCGCCCCGTCCATCCTTTCGGCCAACTTCGCCAGACTGGGCGAGGAAGTCGACACCGTGATCAAGGCCGGCGCCGACTGGGTGCACTTCGACGTGATGGACAACCACTACGTCCCCAACCTCACCATCGGCCCGATGGTGTGCGAGGCACTGCGCAAGCACGGCGTGACCGCACCGATCGACGTGCACCTGATGGTGGAACCGGTGGATCGCATCGTGCCCGACTTCGCCAAGGCCGGCGCTACGCTGATCAGCTTCCATCCCGAAGCCAGTGCGCACGTGCACCGCACGATCCAGCTGATCAAGTCGCACGGTTGCCAGGCCGGGCTGGTGCTCAATCCCGCCACGCCCGTGGACGTCCTCGAGTGGGTGCTGGAAGAGCTCGACATGGTGTTGCTGATGTCGGTGAACCCGGGCTTCGGCGGCCAGAGCTTCATTCCTTCCGCGCTGGAGAAGCTGCGTCGCGTGCGCCAGATGATCGACCGCAGCGGCAAGTCGATCCGCCTGGAAATCGACGGCGGCGTGAAAGCCGACAACATCGGCGAGATCGCGGCCGCGGGTGCGGACACCTTCGTCGCCGGCTCGGCGATCTTCAACGCCCCCGACTACGCCGACGTCATCGGCCGCATGAAGGACGCCGTCGCGAAGGTGCGTGGATGAATACCTGCGACCTGTGCGATCTGCACGACGCGCAGGTCCGCGTGGTGGATCTGCCACTGCGCGATTTCGGCGGGCGCCTGGCGTTCAACGGCATCGTCAGCACCGTGAAGGCCACCGAGGACAACTCGCGCGTGCGTGAAGCCGTCGCCGAGGCGGGGCAGGGACGCGTGCTGGTGATCGACGGCGGCGGTTCGATGCGTCGCGCGATGTTCGGCGACCTGCTCGCCGCCGCTGCGGTGGAGAACGGCTGGGCCGGCGTCGTGGTGTTCGGCGCCATCCGCGACAGTGCGGCCATCGGCGGGCTCGAACTGGGCGTTAAGGCGCTGGGCACCTGCCCGCGCAAGACCGAGAAGCTCGGCGTTGGCGAGCGCGACGTCGACGTGGAGTTCGGCGGCGTGCGCATCCGTCCCGGCGACTGGCTGTGCGCCGATGAAGACGGCGTGGTCGTGGCCGACACCGACCTGCGCTGACGCTGCCCGGAAAACAAAAGCGGCAAGCCATCGCTGGCTTGCCGCGGAAGATTTGGAGGCAATCCCGCCTCCGTCCGTCGTCCTTGAAGATGGACTCTCATTCTCCGGACGTTCGATGACGAACGTATGACGCCGGGGCGCTGATCCTTGTCGTGTTCACGGATGCTTGCGCGTGCGTTGTTAGCCTGCGCGTTCACTCATTCATCCGCGTGGCGATGGCGAATCCACACTGGCGCCTGGTTCTCAACGGCAAGTCCGCGGGCGACGATGCGGTCCGCGAGGCCGTGACGGCGCTACGCGAGACCGGCATCGTGCTGGACGTGCGCGTGACCTGGGAACGCGGCGATGCGCAACGCATCGTCGGCGAAGCCGTCGAGGCCGGCGTGGCATGCGTGATCGCCGGCGGTGGCGACGGCACGCTCGGCGACGTCGCGGCCGCGCTGGCCGGACACGATGCCGCCGCCGATGCGTTGCCTTCGCTGGGCCTGATTCCGTTGGGCACCGCCAACGATTTCGCGGTCGCTGCGGGGATCCCACCGGGCCCCCTGGAGGCACTGCAGAGCGTGCGCGATTGGCCGGCGACGCCCATGGACCTGTTGCGCGTCGACGTCGAAGGCGCGCGCCACTGGTGCGCAAACCTCATCAGTGGCGGCTTCGGTACGGAAGTGACCGTGGAGACGGACGAAGGTCTCAAGCGGCTGCTCGGTGGCCTGGCCTATCTGGTCACCGGCATCGCGCGCGTGGGTCGGGTCGAACCGACGGTGGCGCGCGTATTGGGCGATGGCTTCGCGCGGGACGGCGCCTTCCTCGCACTGGGCATCGGCAACGGCCGGCAGGCCGGCGGTGGCCGCGTGTTGTGTCCTGACGCCTTCATCGACGATGGCCTGCTCGACGTCACGGTGATTCCCGAACTGAGTGGCGAGGTCGCCACCGGCGTCGCCACGCTGCTGCGCGAAGGACGTCGCGCCGCACTGGAGCAGGTCGCCGAACGGGCACGGTTGCGTGAGGTGCGCGTGGAGGCCCCGGAGCCGATCACGCTCAACCTCGATGGCGAACCGTTGCGTGCGCGATGGTTCCAGATCGCCTGCGTGCCGGGACGCCTGCGCATGCACCTGCCATCCGGCAGCCCGTTGCTGGGCGGATAGCCGCCCGGCGGTCGCGGGGCTCGCCTACGACCGCGCCGACCCGCTACAGTTGTCGCATGAACCTCCGGGCGACTCACCGAATCCCTGCGGCCGACACGGGTTGGCGATGGCGGCGCAACGCTGTCGTCGTGACCGCCCTTTCGTCTTCCAGGGAAACCCCGCGTGACTTCTTCCGAGCAATTCCAGCCGCAGACCGCTGACGGCCACACCCTCGTTCCCGTCGTTCGCGAAGTGCTGAGCGACCTCGACACGCCGCTGTCGGTCTACCTCAAGCTGGCCGACGGGCCGCACACCTACCTGTTCGAATCGGTCGAGGGCGGCGAACGCTTCGGCCGCTATTCGATCATCGGCCTGCCCGCGCGACGCGTTTACGCCTTCGCCGGTCACACGTTGTTCGTCACCGAGGATGGCGAGCTCATCGAGAGCCGCGTCGTAGAGGATCCCTTCGCGGAAGTCGAACGCCTGCGTGCCGCGCACAGCGTGCCGACGATTCCCGGCCTGCCCGGCTTCACCGGCGGCCTGGTGGGCTGGTTCGGCTTCGAGAGCATCCAGTACATCGAGCCGCGCCTGGCCGGTGGCGACAAGCCCGACGAGCTCGGCACGCCCGACATCCTGCTGATGCAGAGCGATGAGCTGGCCGTGTTCGACAACCTCAAGGGGCGGCTGTACCTGATCGTGCACGCCGATCCGTCCGAGCCGCGCGCGCTGGCCCGCGCGAACCGGCGCCTGGACGAACTGGTGCACCGCCTGCGTCAGGGCGGCCCGGGCTATCCGGAAACACTGGAAGGCCGCGTGCTCGACGAGACGGACTTCGTCTCCGGTTTCACTCGCGAAGGGTTCATCGACGCGGTCGAGAAGTCCAAGGAGTACATCCGCGCCGGCGACATCTTCCAGGTCGTGCTGAGCCAGCGCCTGTCGGTGCCGTTCAAGGCGCGGCCGGTGGACGTGTACCGTGCGCTGCGCGCGCTGAACCCGTCGCCGTACATGTATTACCTCGATGTCGGCGGCACCCAGGTGGTCGGCAGTTCGCCGGAAATCCTCGTGCGCCTGCAGGGCGGCACGGTCACCGTGCGCCCGATCGCCGGCACGCGCCCGCGCGGCGCGACGCCGGAAGAGGACGCCGCGCTGGAAGCCGAACTGCTGGCCGATCCCAAGGAACGTGCCGAGCACCTGATGCTGATCGACCTGGGCCGCAACGACGTGGGTCGCGTGTCGGAGCCGGGCAGCGTGGAAGTGGGCGAGCAGTTCGTGATCGAACGCTACAGCCATGTCATGCACATCGTCAGCGAAGTCACCGGCACGCTGAAGCCCGACCTGAGCTACGCCGACGTGCTGCGCGCGACATTCCCTGCCGGCACCGTAAGTGGCGCGCCGAAGATCCGCGCGCTGGAAGTGATCCGCGAACTGGAACCCATCAAGCGCAACGTCTACGCCGGGTCCATCGGTTACCTGGGCTGGGGCGAACCCGGGCGCAGCGGCGATGCCGATACCGCCATCGCCATCCGCACCGCCGTGATCCAGGACGGGCGCCTGTACGTGCAGGCGGGTGCAGGCATCGTCTACGACTCCGATCCCGCGATGGAGTGGGAGGAGACGATGAACAAGGGGCGCGCGCTGTTCCGCGCCGTCGCTCAGGCCGCGAAGGGACTGTGACACCGGTCGCCTTCACGGCGACCCTCTCCACGCCGCCTTCATCACATCGCGTCGCATCGCGAGCGCGGATGACCTCATCCGCGTTACGACAACGTTTTATTCACAGGAAGCGGGTTTCACTGCCGACGTAGAGCGTTCGACCGAACCCGGCGGGAAGGAGGCGGCCATGCAGCTCGTCCACGACGATCTCGTTCAATCCCGGTTTTCCAACACGTTCGCGCGCACGGTCGAGATGATCTGCCCGCACTGCCTGAAGGAGGCGGTGTTCGAAGCGCGAAGCTGGCAGGAGCACGGCCAGCAACTGGCCGCCAGCGAACTGACGTGCGCACGCTGCGAGGACACGGTGCTGTTCGTACAGCTGCTGCAGGCCGACGGCACGCGCAAGCAGGCCGGCCTGTTCTGCTATCCGCGGCCTGCCGGGCGCGAACCGATGGCCGGCGTCGAGCATCTGCAGACCTTGTCGGCGCCGCTGGCGCGCAGCTACGAATCGGCGCTGAAGCTGTACAACCGCGCCGAATGGGGAGCCACGGCGCTCACCGTGCGGCATCTGCTGGGCGGGCTTGCCTCGCGCATGCTGGCCGAGGACAAGCGCGATCTGCCGCTCACGCGGGCGCTGGAATCGCTGCCGCAGGAGGTGGACCTCTCGCGTCCGCTGCAGGACATCGCGCAACTGCTCGCGCCCTCGGGCACGTTCGGCCGCCAGTTCGACGACGAGGCGCAGATCGACAAGGTCACCGCCGAGCTGCTGCTGGAGCTGGTCGAACAACTGCTGACCTACCTGGTGGTGCTGCCGGGCACGATGGCCGACCTCAAGAGCCGCATCGCCACCGCTCCGGTGCCGCTGCGACGGGGCAGCGGCGCCGCCTGAGGGCCCCTGCGACGCCCCGCCTGCGGGCGTCGCGAACATTACCGATCGTTAATCCGCCGGAAAGAAGCCGGTGAGGCGATGGCGCGCAATCTGTCCTGGCGATGGGGAAACACCCCACCGGCAAACCCCTCGTCCAAGCATGTCGTCATCGTCCAAGGAGTCCTCCATGAACCTCCGCAATGCCCTTTTCGCCGTCGCCATGACCGCGTTCGCCGGCTCCGCCTTCGCCGCGCCGCCGACCACCGCACCGGCTGCGCCGGCATCGAGCACCGCGCCCGCCAAGCAGGCGCCGGCCAAGCACAAGCACGCCACCAAGGCCGAGAAGAAGGCCGAGAAGAACGCCGAAGCCAAGAAGAGCTGATCGTCACGTTCCCCGAAGCCCGTGCAACGCGGGCGGATACCCCGCCGACTTCCCTCGGCGGGGTATCCTTTTTTCGCACGTCGGGAGTTGCCATGCGCGTCCTGCTGATCGAAGACGATCCCCACACCGCCGCCTTCATCGGCAAGGGCCTGCGCGAGGATGGGCACACCGTCGATCATGCCGGCGATGGCAGGCAGGGCCTGTTCCTGGCCACCACCGAAACCTTCGATGCCATCGTCCTGGACCGCATGCTGCCCGCGCTGGACGGACTGGTGCTGCTGCAGACCCTGCGCGGCGCCGGCAACCGAACGCCGCTGCTGCTGCTCACTGCGCTGGGCGAGATCGATCATCGCGTCGAGGGGCTGCGGGCCGGCGCGGACGATTACCTGGTCAAACCCTTCGCGTACTCCGAACTGAGCGCGCGGCTGGACAGCATCGTGCGCCGCGGTCGCGAGGACACACAGCGCGAGCCCACGCGTCTGCAGGTGGGCGATCTGGAGCTGGACCTGCTCAGCCGCGACGCACGCCGCTCCGGGCGGCGCATCGAACTGCAACCGCGCGAGTTCCGCCTGCTCGAATTCCTGATGCGCCAGCCCGGCCGCGTGGTGACGCGCACCATGCTGCTGGAGGCGGTGTGGGACTACCACTTCGATCCGCAGACCAACGTGATCGACGTGCACATCAGCCGCTTGCGGCAGAAGATCGACCACGGCTTCGATCGGCCGCTGCTGCACACGGTGCGCGGCGCCGGCTATCGGCTCGCCGAATGAATCCGCTGCGCTCCACCAGCACGCGCCTGGCCCTTGCGGTGATGGCGTCGTTCCTGGTGGCGTTCGTGCTGCTGGGCGTGGGCGTGTATGTGGCCGTGTCGACGCTGCTGCTGCAGGACGCGCGCGAACTGGTGCGCAACGATGCCGCCGCGCTGGCGGAGGTGTACGGCGAAGGCGGGCGCACGGCGCTGGTCGAGGAACTGCGCGGGCGCATCGACGCGCCGGACGACCCCGACGCCGTGTACGCGCTGATATCGCCATCCGGTGCGGTCGAACTGGGCGATGCGCCACCGAAGACCTCGCTGCGCAGCGGCACCCGCTGGGTCACCTTCGATCGCTACGGCAGCGATGCCGACGCCGATGACGGCCTCTCGCGCCACGTCGTCGCCCACCTGCAGGTGATGCCCGACGGCAGCACGCTGCTCACCGGCCTGCGCCTGCAGTCGCAGGACCGCTTCCTCGCGCTGATGCTGCGCACGGCGCTGGTGGCGCTGCTGGTGGCGGCGTCGCTGGGTGCATTGACGGGCTGGCTGACCTCGCGCTGGGTCTCCGGGCGATTGAGCGCGCTCGACGTGACTGCCGCGCGTGTCGGCGCGGGCGAGCTGGGACTGCGCGTCGGGCTGGACGGAACACACGATGCGTTCGACCGGCTGGCGCGGCGTTTCAACGGAATGCTCGACCGGATCGAAGACCTGCTCGGCGGCGTGCGCCACGCGACCGACCACATCGCGCACGACCTGCGCACACCACTCACGCGCCTGCGCAACCGTCTGGAAGACCTGCGCCGACGTCCTGGCGTGGATGCGGCCGACCGCGCCGCACTGGACGCGGCCGTGCAGGAGACCGACCACCTGCTGCAGACCTTCGGCGCGCTGTTGCGCCTGGCCCGCATCGAAGCGCAACCGCCGGTGGGCGAGGGCCCGGTCCTGGATCTGGCCGACCTGGCCGCCGACGCCGTGGAGCTATACACCCCGATCGGCAGCGAGCGTGCGATCCGACTGCGCGCCACGCTGGTAGCCGTCTCCGTGCGCGGCGACCGGGACCAGCTGTTCCAGATGCTGGTGAACCTGCTCGACAACGCACTCAAGTACGCGCCTTCCGGCAGCGAGGTGGTGCTGTCGCTCGCCGCCGGACCGGACGGTGCGGTGCTGTGCATCGACGACGCGGGACCCGGCATTCCCGAGGCCGATCGTGAGCGCGTGTTCGACCGCTTCGAGCGTATGGAAAGCCATCGTGGCACCGCCGGCAGCGGCCTGGGCCTGAGCCTGGCGCGTGCGATCGTGCAGCGCCACGGCGGGCACATCGCGTTGCTGGACGGCGCCCCGGGTCTGCGCGTGCAGGTGACCTTGCCAGTGGTGTGAGCGGGCAGGGCAGGTCGCGCGTCGTGCGCCAAGCCGTTACAGTAGGGCCATGATCGTGCGTCCCTTCCCGCAGTTCCGCAAAGCCGACCTGGGTTGGCGATGGTGGCCGTTGGCTTCCGTCCAATCCCGTCTGTCGTGCTACCAGGAATTGCGCAGTGACCTTCGCCCCACGCACTGATCCACCGGCCAAACGTCCGGCCCCAGGCCTTGCCCTGCGAACCTCCCGCTGGCCCCGTGCCACGCGGGATAATGCTGTCCCCGCGGAACCGACCCGCGCCCTCCGTGCCCCTTCCGCCCCGGGACTTCGCCGATGCTGTTGATGATCGACAACTACGACAGCTTTACCTACAACCTCGTGCAGTACCTGCAGGCACTCGGGGCGGAGGTGAAGGTCGTCCGCAACGACGAGCTGTCCGTGGCGCAGATCGACGCGATGGCGCCCGAGCGCATCGTCATCTCGCCCGGCCCGTGCACGCCGAACGAGGCGGGCGTGTCGGTGGATGTCATCCGCGAGCTGGGCTCGCGCATCCCGGTGTTCGGCGTGTGCCTGGGCCACCAGAGCCTGGGGCAGGCCTACGGCGGCGACGTCGTGCGCGCCAAGCGGATCATGCACGGCAAGACTTCGCGCATCCGCCATGAGGGCAAGGGTGTGTTCGCCGGTCTGCCCGACGGCTACGAGGCCACGCGCTACCACTCGCTGGTCGTCTCGCGGCAGACCCTGCCGGACTGCCTGGAGATCACCGCCTGGACCGAGGCGGACGACGCCTCCGGCCAGTTCGACGAGATCATGGGTCTGCGGCACCGGGAGCATCCGGTGGAGGGCGTTCAGTTCCACCCGGAGTCCATCCTCACCGAACACGGCCACGCGCTGCTGAAGAATTTCCTCGAGCGCTAAAGTAGAGGCCGACACGGCCGCCCACGACCATGCCCATCACCCCGCAAGAAGCCCTGCAGCGCACGATCGAGCATCGCGAGATCTTCCACGACGAGATGGTGGATCTGACGCGCATGATCATGCGCGGTGAAGTCTCGCCGACGATGACCGCCGCCATCCTCACTGGTCTGCGCGTGAAGAAGGAGACGGTCGGCGAGATCGCCGGTGCGGCGACGGTGCTGCGCGAGTTCGCGCGGCCCGTGGACGTGGCCGACCGCGCGAACCTGGTCGACATCGTGGGCACCGGTGGCGACGGGGCGCATACGTTCAACATTTCCACGGCGAGCATGTTCGTGGTCGCCGCCGCCGGCGCGAAGGTCGCCAAGCACGGCAACCGCAGCGTGTCGTCCAAGTCCGGCAGCGCCGACGTGCTGGAAGCGCTGGGCGCGGCGATCGAACTGCAGCCCGAGCAGGTCTCGCAGAGCATCGAGCGCTGTGGCATCGGCTTCATGTTCGCGCCCGTCCACCATCCCGCGATGAAGGTGGTCGCACCGGTGCGTCGCGAGATGGGCGTGCGGACCATCTTCAACATCCTCGGTCCGCTGACCAATCCGGCTGGCGCGCCGAGCATCCTGATGGGCGTGTTCCACCCCGATCTCGTCGGCATCCAGGTGCGCGTGCTGCAGGAACTGGGCGCGGAGCGGGCGCTGGTGGTGTGGGGCCGCGACGGCATGGACGAACTCTCGCTGGGCGCCGGCAGCCTCGTCGGCGAACTGCGCGACGGCGTGGTGCGTGAGTACGAACTGCATCCCGAGGACTTCGGCATCGCCATGGCGCACAGCCGGAACCTGCGCGTGGGCGATGCCCTCGAATCCAGGGCGCTGGTGCTGCAGGCGCTGGACGATCGCCCCGGCCTGCCGCGCGAGATCGTGGTCCTCAATGCCGGCGCGGCGATCTACGCAGCGGGCGTGGCCGACAGCATCGCCGAGGGCATCGAGCGCGCGCGTGCGGCGCTGGCCTCGGGTGCGGCGCGGGCGAAGCTGGACGCCTTCGTCACGACGACGCGCGAACTCGCCGCGACCACTGCAGGAGCCTGAGATGGACGACGCCTTCGCCCGCCTGCCTTCGCCGCCGTATTACGCGGTGATCTTTTCCTCGCGCCGCAATGGCCACGACGACGCAGGCTATGGCGAAGCCGCACAGCGCATGGTCGAACTGGCCGCCTCGCAGCCCGGCTATCTCGGTGTGGAATCCACACGCGGCGCGGACGGCTTCGGCATTACCGTGTCGTACTGGGAAAGCGAGGAGGCCATCGCCGCCTGGCGCCAGCACGCCGAGCACGCCGCCACGCGCGCGCACGGTCGCGTGCACTGGTACGAACATTACGAACTGCGCGTGGCAAAAGTGGAACGCGCGTACGGCAAGCCTGAAATGAAATCGCGATCCCCCGAATGAGCGACATCCTCACCACCATCCTCGCGCGCAAGGCCGAGGAGATCGAACAGCGCAGCCGCGTGCGTCCGCTCGCGGACATGCGCGCACGTGCCCTGCTGCAGCCGCCCACGCGCGGCTTCGTCGATGCCATCCGCCGCAAGCACGCGGCCGGCGAGGCCGCGGTGATTGCCGAAGTGAAGAAGGCCAGCCCGTCGAAGGGGCTGATCCGCAAGGACTTCAATCCCGCGCAGATAGCGGCGAGCTACGAGGCCGGCGGCGCGGCGTGCCTGTCGGTGCTGACCGACGTCGATTTCTTCCAGGGCAGCAACCTGTACCTGGGCGAAGCGCGCGGCGCGTGCTCGCTGCCGGTTCTGCGCAAGGATTTCACCGTCGATCCCTACCAGGTGTACGAGGCGCGCGTGATCGGCGCCGATGCCATCCTGCTCATCGTGGCCGCCCTTGAGGACGGCCCGATGGTGGAGATGGCCAACCTGGCGATGGAGCTGGGCATGGACGTTCTGGTGGAAGTGCACGACATCGACGAGCTGGAGCGCGCGTTGCAGACCGACTGCGAGCTGATCGGCGTCAACAACCGCAACCTGCGTACCTTCGAGGTCTCGCTGGACACCACGCTGGACCTGCGCAGTGCGGTGCCGCCGGACCGCACGCTGGTCACCGAGAGCGGCATCGCCACGACTGCCGACGTCGCGCGCATGCGCGAGGCCGGCGTGCAGACCTTCCTGGTCGGTGAGTCGTTCATGCGCGAGAACGAGCCGGGCGCCGCGTTGCAGCGGTTGTTCGCGGCATGAGCGTGCCGGTCGATCATCTGCCCGGTGCAGCTGCCGTGATGCCCACGGGCCAGAACGGGGCCAGCGAGCGTCCGTATGCGCCGCTGGTGGTGTTCGATTTCGACCACACGCTGTACGACGGGGATTCGGGCAGCCATCTGGTGCTGTGGCTGATCCAGCGTCACTGGGCGCGGGTGGCGGCAGCGATCGCGTTGTCGCCGCTGCTGCTGCCGCTGATCGCGTGGTTGCCCACGCGCCGGCACGCCATCTCGGTCTATCTGTGGATCGCCACGCTGGGCACGCATCGTCGCCGCGACATGGATCGCCTCATCGATCTTTACGTGCGCACGCACGCGAAGGAGATCCGCCGGCGCCTGTTGCCAGTCGCGCTGAAGGTATTGCAGAAGCACCGCGACGCGGGCGATCGCGTGATCATCGCCACGGGTGCGTCGCCGGAACTGGCGCGCGCGATCCTCGATTTCGTCGCGCACGAGGACCTGCCCGTGATCGGCAGCATCGGTGGGCCGTTCCTGGGCGGCATGATCACCGTGGAGCACTGTCACCACGAGAACAAGATGCGGATGATCTGGGATGCGGGCTACGACCAGATCGCCGTCGCGTACTCCGACAGCAGCGCCGACCTGCCGCTGCTGAAGGCCGCACGCCGGCCGGTGGTGGTCAATCCCAAGCGGCGTCGCGTGGCGATGTTCCGGCGCGTGTTGCCGCCGGGTACGCCGATCCTCAACTGGGGTTGCAAGGGGCGCGGTGGCGAACGGGTCCGTGCCTGAGCGCCGGGCGCCTGGAGGCGCGGGCGATCAGTCGCCCAGCGCCTTGATGAAGCGCATCGATCCGTCGAGATAGCCGCAGCGGCGATAGAACGCCTGCGCGCCGGTACGGTTGGGGCTGCTGGTGATCTCGATGCGGCGCACGCCACTGCGGCGTGAGATCGATTCCACTTCCTTCAGCAGGCGCCGGCCGATGCCGCGGCCATGCCGGTCGGGCAGCACGACCAGGCCCGTGATCCGCGCCAGTTCGCAGCCGTGGACCACCGAGTAGAGGGTATAGAGCGACACGAGCCCGCAGGCGTCGCCGTCGTCTTCGGCCAGCAGCAGGTGCTGGCGTGGGTCGTGCCGGACCACCGCGATGCGTTCGGCGGCTTCGTCGCGACTGCAGGGATAGCCCAGCTCGGCCAGCAGATGGGCGACGTCGCTCGCGTCGCCCAGTTCCGCCGCGCGGACGCGGACCGCCGCCTCGTCGGATCCGGCGACGCGGCCCATGCGAAGGTCAGCGCGTCCCGTACAGGACGACGGTCTTGCCGCGGGCGTGGAGCTTGCCGTCGGCCTGCAGCTTCTTGAGCACGCGGCCGGCCATTTCGCGCGAGCAACCGACCAGGCGCGAGAGCTCCTGGCGCGAGACGCGGATCTGGGTGCCCTGCGGATGGCTCATCGCCTCCGGCTCCTTGGCCAGGTCGTGCAGGGCGCGCACGATGCGGTCGGTCACGTCGAGGAATGCCAGGCGGCCGGCTTTCCTACTGGTGTCGAGCAGACGCCGCGAGATCTGCGCGCCGATGGCGTACAGCAGCTTGGGCGCGTCCAGCGACAGGCGGGTCAGCAGCAGGTCGTAGAGACGCTCATGGCCGATCTCGGCCAGTTCGCAGGTGCTGCGCGTGCGCAGGATGACCTCGCGCTGGTCGCTGGCGATGAACAGCCCCAGCTCGCCCACGAACTCACCGGGACCGAAGTAACCCAGCACCAGCTCACGACCGTCTTCCTCCTCGGTGATGATGCTGACCGAGCCGGAGATGATGTAGTACAGCGTGCTGGCCGGATCACCGGGCCGGAACACGTCGGTGCGCGACGGGTAGCGGCGACGGTGGCAGTGCGCCAGGAAGCGCTCGATGGTAGCGGCGTCCGGCAGCAGCGGGCTGTTGGTACGGCGGACAGAGGAGGCAACCGGATTGGCGGACATGGGCGTGAAGGTTTTGTGATCGGTCGAGCTTAGGCCGAAGTAACGCGTTGGGCAAATATTCGCCGTAGTACGTCACCCGCCGAACTCTAACCTGTGATGGCGGTCTGGTTCACCTCTTCAGGCCTTCTGGCGGCCCTGGCGGTCCCGCGCGTTCCCCCCCGGGGTTTTGTGCCTCATAATTCCGGCCCTCGCCGCCCTACCGGGATACCTACTGCCGTGGTCAAGCCGTTGCCTCGCCTGAGGTTGCAGGGATTCAACAACCTCACCAAGGCCCTCTCGTTCAACATCTATGACGTCTGCTTCGCGGCGTCGGAGGACGAGCGTCGTCGTTACATCGAGTACATCGACGAGGCGTACAACGCCGACCGGCTGACCCAGATCCTGACGGATGTGGCCGAGATCATCGGCGCGAACATCCTCAACATCGCCCGCCAGGACTACGACCCGCAGGGCGCGTCGGTGACCATCCTCATCTCCGAGGAACCGGTGATCGACAAGAAGGCAGCTGGGAAGGAGATCATCTCCGACGCCGTCGTCGCCCACATGGACAAGTCGCACATCACGGTGCACACCTATCCGGAAACCCATCCGGACAGCGGCATCGCGACCTTCCGCGCCGACATCGACGTGGCGACCTGCGGCGTGATCTCGCCGCTTAAGGCCTTGAATTACCTGATCGAGAGCCTGGAATCCGACATCGTGGTGATGGACTACCGCGTGCGCGGTTTCACCCGCGACATCAAGGGCAAGAAGCACTTCATCGACCACAAGATCAACTCGATCCAGGATTACTTGGCGAAGAACATCAAGTCGCGCTACGAGATGATCGACGTGAACGTCTACCAGGAGAACATCTTCCACACGAAGATGCACCTGAAGGAGTTCGACCTCGACACCTACCTGTTCGAGGAGAAGGCCAAGAACCTCTCGTTCAAGGAGCGCATGAAGATCGAGGCGCGCCTGAAGCGCGAGATCGAGGAGCTCTACCACGGTCGCAACCTGGCCGACTGAGGTCGCCTCGCGTCGTGAATGAAAAAGGCCGGCATTGCCGGCCTTTTTTGTGCCTGCGACGACGTCAGATGCGGTAGGCCACGGCCTTCATCAGCTTCGAGGCCGCTGCCATCACCGCCGGCACCGGTGGCGGCAGGATGCGCGCACCCGCGGCTTCAGCATGGTCGGCGTGGCGGGCTTCGTCGGTCTTCATCACTTCCAGGATGGCGCGGCTGCGCGCGTCGGCGACGGGAAGCGAATCCAGGTGCTCGTCGATGTGCGCCTCGACCTGGCGCTCGGTCTCGACCACGAAACCCAGGTTCCAGCCGTCGCCACGCAGGCCCGCCAACGCGCCGATGGCGAAACTTCCGGCGTACCAGACGGGGTTCAGCAGGCTGGGTCGGCTGTCGAGTTCGCGCAGGCGGTCCGCGCACCAGGCCAGGTGGTCGGTCTCTTCCTGGGCCGCTTCCAGCAGATGCGCGCGCGTGGCCGGGTCGCGCGCGACCGCGGCCTGCCCGCAGTAGAGCGCCTGCGCGCAGACCTCGCCGACGTGGTTGATGCGCATCAGGCCGGCCGAATGGCGGCGCTCCTCGTCGTCCAGTTCGATCTGGGCCACTCCGTCGGCGGGATTCGCGCGGTCCGCCGAAGGGGCGCCGAAGACGGTGTCGAGCGCGCGCTGGGTGTCGGCGAGGAGGCGGTCCAGCGGCGTGAGGGCGCGTGCGTTCATGCGTCGATTTTACGTGTGGCCCACCGCGCGTGGCGGTGAAGGCGGGGCGTCGAGCAGCTCGGCCAGGAATTCGAGGGGATGCTGCACGGGCACGGCAGTGCCGCCTGCGAAATGCAGGCGGCAGCCGATGTTGGCGCTGAGCAGGCGTGTGGCGCCACTGGATTCCAGCTGGCGCAGGAGCGGCGCGCGGAACTCGGCCGCACGCGCCGGGTCGTCCAGCATCTGCAGGCCGGCGGCGCCGCAGCAGCCGTACCCCGCATCGAGTTCGATCACCTCCAGTCCCGGGACGGCCGCGAGCAACCGGCGCAGCGCGGGCGCCGAGCGCACCACGCTGCGCTGCGTGCAGGGCAGGTGCAATGCCACGCGCGCCTGGCTGGGGCGCCACCGCAGTGCGTCCGGCGCCTCGGCAATGCGGTCGGCGAGGAACGCGATGGCATCGACCACCCGGCGCGGGCCAGGCAGCGCCTGGGCCACCGCATCGTGGCAGCCGCTCGCGAGCGTCAGTACGGTCGCCGATGAGGCGAAGGCGTCACGGTTGCGTGTGGCGAGTCGTTGCGCGCCGTCGACATCGCCACCGTGCGCATGGAGGGTGCCGCAACAGGCCTGCCCGGCAGGCACGGCCAGCTCGATGCCCAGGGCCTGACAGCATCGTGCGAGCGCGTCCCGTACCCCGGTTTCGTACGAATCGGCCACGCAGCCCACGAACACGGAGACCCGCGCCCCGCGCGTCGTCATTTCCGGGGCGCTGTCGTGGGACGGCGGGGGCGGCAGTGTGCGCAAGCGGCCCGGCAGGAAACGGTAGGTGACCCGATAGGCCGACAACAGCGACCGCAAGAGCGGCGGCCGCGCCACGAGGAATTCGATCGCGCGGCGGCGCCAGCCCGCGCCCCGACGTGTGCGCTGACGCGCGCGCGCCGTGACCAGCAGTTCGCCATACTGCACGCCCGCCGGACACACGCTCTCGCAGCTGCGGCAGCCCAGGCACTGGTCGAGGTGGCGGTCGCCCGTCGGCGTGGGGTCAAGCGCATCCAGGGCCCAGGCCCGGGCCAGGGCGATGCGGCCGCGCGGCGACTCGGCCTCGTTCCGCTCCAGGCCGTAGGTGGGGCAGGTGGGGAGGCACAGCCCGCACTGGACGCAGCGGTCGGCCAGGGCCACCAGCGGGTCGGTCGGTCCGGGCTGGGGCGAACGCGAGGCGGTCGGCATGGGCCGATTCTAGCGTGGCGACCCTGCGACTTGCGGCGACCGGCCTGGCCCGCTATGATTCCGCTTCTTTCGTTCCACCCTCCACAGCGCGAGGCGAAATTCCGCCGGCGCGGCCCTGCCGCCCGAGAACGGAATCAGCCCGACAAAGCACCCATACAGACCAGTCATGAAGACTTTCACCGCCAAGAACGAGACCGTCCAGCGTGACTGGTACGTCGTAGACGCCGACGGCAAGACCCTCGGCCGCCTGTGCTCCGAACTCGCGCGCCGTCTGCGCGGCAAGCACAAGCCGGTTTTCACCCCGCACGTCGACACGGGTGACTACCTCATCGTGATCAACGCCGAGAAGATTGCCGTCACCGGCAAGAAGCTGCAGGACAAGCAGTACCACCGCTTCACCGGCTACATCGGCAACCTCAAGACCGAGACCCTCGCCCAGGCGCTTGAGCGCCATCCCGAGCGCGTCATCGAGATCGCCGTGAAGGGCATGCTGCCGAAGAATCCGCTCGGCCGCGCCATGTACCGCAAGCTCAAGGTCTACAAGGGCTCCGAGCACCCGCACGCCGCCCAGCAGCCGCAGCCGCTGGACTTCTGATTCGGACCCTTTCTTAGAGACATCCCATGGCACTCCAGCAGAACTACGGCACCGGCCGCCGCAAGTCCTCCACCGCCCGCGTTTTCCTGCGCAAGGGCGCTGGCAACATCACCGTCAACCAGCGTCCGCTGGATGAGTTCTTCGGTCGCGAGACCGCGCGCATGATCGTGCGCCAGCCGCTCGAGCTGACCCAGTCGACCGACAAGTTCGACGTCGTGGTCACCGTCGCCGGCGGCGGCATCACCGGCCAGGCCGGTGCGATCCGCCTCGGCATCGCCCGCGCGCTGGTCGAGTACGACGAGTCGCTGAAGTCCGAGCTGCGCAAGGCCGGCTTCATGACCCGTGACGCCCGCGAGGTCGAGCGCAAGAAGGTCGGCCTGCACAAGGCACGTCGCGCTACCCAGTTCTCCAAGCGCTAATTTCTGCGCTAAAATTGATCGCATAGCCCCGTCGCCAAGCGGTAAGGCACCTGACTCTGACTCAGGCATTCGGTGGTTCGAATCCATCCGGGGCTGCCATATCAAACAAAGAACCCGCCGCAAGGCGGGTTTTTTGTTGCCTGCGCGCTGCCAGACGCCGAATACGCGATGCGTCCCGCGACCCCGCCGGACGGACGTTGTCAGAATGCGGAGCGGTTTTACGTTCTCGTTCATGTCTCGCCGCCGTGCGCACTCGTTACAATTGAAACCATCGCGCGGCAGCGCTGAACTCACGGAGTTTCGATGAAGCTTGGTTCACTGAAGGAAGGCGGCCGCGACGGCACCCTCATCGTGGTCTCGCGCGACCTGCGTCGCGCCGTGCGCGCCACCGGCATCGCGCCGACGATGCAGCGCGCGCTGGAAGACTGGTCGAACGCCGCGCCGCGACTGAATGCCCTGTCGGATGCGCTTAATGCCTGCACCGCCGAAGATGCCTTCGAGCTCGAGATGGGGGCGCTCGCCGCGCCGCTGCCGCGTGCGTACGAATTCGTCGACGGGTCGGCCTATCTGCCGCATGTCGAACGCGTGCGCCGCGCGCGTGGCGCCGAGGTGCCGGAAAGCTTCTACACCGATCCGCTGATGTACCAGGCAGTCAGCGCCGGTTTCTACGGTCCGCGCGATCCGGTGCGCGTGCCCAGCGAGGAATACGGCATCGACCTGGAGGCTGAAGTCGTCATCGTCACCGACGACGTACCGATGGCCGCCACGCCCGAGCAGGCGGCCGCGCACATCCAGCTGGTCGGTCTGGTCAACGATGTCTCGCTGCGCAACCTGATTCCGAACGAACTGGCGAAAGGTTTCGGCTTCCTGCAATCCAAGCCGCGTTCGGCACTGAGCCCGGTGTTCGTGACACCGGACGAGCTGGGCGACGCCTGGAAGGGCAACAAGGTGCATCTGCCGCTGCTCACGCACATCAACGGCGAATGGTTCGGCGCGCCGGAGGCGGGCATCGACATGCAGTTCGACTTCGCGCAACTGGTCGCGCATGCGGCGAAGACGCGTCCGTTGTCTGCCGGCACCATCGTGGGCTCGGGCACCGTGGCCAATCAGGACACGTCGTTGGGTGCGTCGTGCTTCGCCGAGAAGCGCACCGTCGAGACGCTGGAGCATGGCAAGCCGTCGACGCCGTTCATGAGTTTTGGCGACACCGTGCGCATCGAGATGCGCGCGCGCGACGGTGGCGACATCTTCGGGGCGATCGAGCAGCGCATCGAACGCGTCGAGTAATGGGCGCCGCGCGGCTTTCGTGCCGCGCGGCAGGGTATCCGGGGGAGGGGATCGATGTCGGCTGAGCACCTGCGGTTGTATTCGTACTGGCGTTCGAGCGCGGCGTATCGCGTGCGCATCGGCCTGAACCTGAAGCAATTGCCCTACGAGACCGTGCCCGTGCACCTGCTGCGCGATGGCGGGGAGCAGCGCACCGAAGCCTTCCGCGACGTCAACCCGCAAGGCTTGGTGCCGGTGCTGCAGCATGGCGAGCGGCTGATGCGGCAGTCGGTGGCGATCCTGGAATACCTCGACGAGACGTGGCCGGAGCCGCCGCTGCTACCGACGGCGGCCCGAGACCGCCAACGCGTACGTGCCATCGCGCAGGCGATCGCGTGCGACATCCACCCGCTCAACAACCTGCGTGTGCTGCAGTACTTCAGCCACGGCTGGCACGTGCCGCAGCCCGAGCGCGATGCGTGGGTGCAGCACTGGATCCAGGACGGCTTCGCCGCGCTCGAAGCGATGCTGGCGGACCATCCGTCCACCGGCACGTTCTGCGAGGGCAATACGCCCACCATCGCAGACTGCTGCCTGGTGCCGCAGGTCTACAACGCGCGCCGCTTCGCGGTGGACCTTTCGCCCTATCCCACGATCCTGAGGATCGAGAAGGCCTGCCTCGCGTTACCGGCATTCGAGGCCGCACGGCCCGAACGCCAACCCGACGCGCCGGAAGCCAGCTGAGCCCATAACGCAGACGGCCTGCGCGGTGAGGCGCAGGCCGTCGGGTGTGGAGCACTTGTCGCGAAGATCAGGTGGCGGCGTACACGTCGGCATACGGGTCGTGTTCGCCCGTGGAGCCTTCCGACAGGCGGAACTTCAACGACAGGCCTTCGCGCGAGTCGGCGGCCTTGAGCGCTTCTTCCATGTCGATCTTGCCTTCCTTGTAGAGGCGGAACAGGCACTGGTCGAACGACTCCATGCCTTCTTCCAGCGACTCTTCCATCGCCTGCTTGATCTCGTGCACCTGGCCGCGGCGCATCAGGTCGCGGATGTGCGGGGTGTTGATCAGCACTTCCGCCGCCGGCACGCGACGACCATCGGTACCCACCACCAGGCGCTGGCTGACCACCGCGCGCAGGTTCAGCGCGAGGTTCATCAGCACGTTCTTGTGCGCCGCTTCCGGGAAGAAGTTGAGGATGCGCTCCAGCGTCTGGTCGGCGTTGTTGGAGTGCAGCGTGGCCAGGCACAGGTGGCCGGTTTCGGCGAAGGCGATGGCCGCTTCCATCGTCGTGGCGTCGAGGATTTCGCCGATGAGGATGACGTCCGGCGCCTCGCGCATCGCGTTCTTCAGCGCGTTGTGGAAGGCGTGCGTGTCCAGGCCGACCTCGCGCTGGTTCACGATCGACTTCTTGTGCTTGTGCAGGTATTCGATCGGATCCTCGATGGTGAGGACGTGGCCCGAGATGTTGCTGTTGCGGTAGTCGATCATCGACGCGAGCGTGGTCGACTTGCCCGAGCCGGTGGAGCCGACGATCAGCACCAGGCCGCGCGGGGCCATGATGATGTCCTTCAGCACCTGTGGCAGCTGCAGTTCCTCGATCGACGGAATCACGCTGCGGATGGCGCGGATCACCATGCCGACTTCGCCGCGTTGCTTGAACACGTTGATGCGGAAGCGGCCGGCTTCGGGCAGGGCAAGCGCCATGTTCAGTTCGAGGTCACGCTCGAACAGCGGAACCTGTCCCTCGTCCATCAGCGAATAGGCGATCTTCTTGACCATCCCGGGCGGCAGGCCAGTGTTACCCAGCGGGTAAAGCTTGCCTTCGACCTTGATGTACACCGGCGCGCCGGTCGTCAGGAACATGTCCGACGCATTCTTTTCCGTCATCAGCTTCAGGAAATAGCCGATGTCCATGCAACAACCCCTTCTTGGCCCTTCGGCCGCGGCCAGCCATTGCCAGCGTGCGTGCCCCTTTACGACAATGGCCGCGCGACCCTCAGGCCCGGCCTCCCCAATGCATCCAAGCTTCGCACAAATCCGATTTCCGCTGCTGGCTGCAGTTCTCGCTTCCGTACTCTCCTCCTGCGCCTCCCTGCCGCCGCCCACGGGCGAGCTGGCGGCGGCCCGCCAGGCGGTGAGCCGGGCCGAGGACGCGGATGGCGACCAGTACGCCCTCCAGGAGCTCAACACGGCCCGCGGCGAGCTGTCCCGGGCCCAGTCGGCGATGAGCGCCGGTGACGAGGACGCTGCCCGCCGGCTGTCCCTGGCCGCCGCGGCCGACGCCGACCTGGCCTACGCCAAGAGTCGGGAGGCGCTGGCGACGGCCCAACTGGGCCAGCGCCAGGGCGAGGTCGACGAGTTGCACCGCCGCCTGCAGACGGAGGGTCAGCCATGAGCCTGCGCCACCTGATCCTGCCGATGGCCCTTGTCGCGGTTTTCGCCGTGCAACCGGCGTGGGCCGCGGACAATCCCGACGTCGTTCGCCTGACCCAGCGACTGACGACGCTGGAAGCCAATTCCCAACTCAACACGTTGGCTGCATACGAGCGCCTCCAGGCGCGCCAGGCCGTGGACACGCTGGCCCAGGCCTCGGGCAAGCAGCGTCCGGACGCGCTGTACGTGGCCGAGCGTCGCGTCCAGATCGCGGAGGTTTCCGCGCGGACCCAGGCGATGCAGCGCGATATCGACCGCCTGGAGCGCGAGCGCAGCGAATTGCTGGTCGAAGCCAGCCGCCAGGATGCCGCCCGTGCCCGTGCCGAGAACGAGCGCCTGCGCCTCCAGGCGCAGATGCAGGCCGAGGAGGCCGAGCGCCTGCGCCAGCAGAGTGAGGCCGATGCGGTCGCCCTGCAGGACGTGGAAACGGCCCTCAAGGGTGTCGCCGGTGCGCAGACGGCGCGCCTCAACGCCGCGCGCGAGCGCGAGTCGAAGCTGGCCCGCGAGGAGGCCGAACTGGTTGCCGGCGGCAAGCTGCCCGCCTCCAAGCGCGACAGTCGCGGCGAGGTGTTCACCCTGGGCAAGGACAGCTTCGGTGCGGGCAAGGCCAGCCTGGGCAGTGGTGCCCAATCGACGGCCAAGACCATCGCCGCGTACGTGCAGGCGTTCTCGTCCGCCTCGGGCGTCCGGGTCGAGGTGACGGCTGCCGACGCCAAGCTGGCGCAGCGCCGCGCCGAGTCCGTTCGCGATGCGCTGGTCGCCGGTGGCGTGCCCCAGGCGAAGGTCCAGGTGAGCGGTCGCGCGGGCAAGGCTGACCGCAACGAAGTGGTCGTTCAGTCCAAGTAAAACAATGACTTGGGCGGGCACGGCCATGGCCGGTGCCCGCCCGTTGCCTCCTTCGGGACCGAGCTCACACCTCGCCGACGACACCCTTGCCGACCGTGGGAGGGAGGAGTAGGGTCAAGTCTCCAAGCGGCCTGTTTTCCGCTTGGCGATGAGCAAGGTCGATGACGTCAACGCCCCTCTCGCAGGACCCCGCCGCCCCACGCAAGTTGGTGGCCGGGCTGTGTGAAGCCGGCGCCGGATCCGATCTGCTCCCCCACGACCCCGAGCGACGCCCTGGTCCCACGACCGGGGCGTTTTCGTTTTCGGGGCCTTCCGCAAGGGCACGGGCCTGATGCCCGGGCTTCCCCAATCGCTGAAGGAGGCACTACATGTTCGAAGAACGACCGCAGCCAGAGATCGAAGCGCTGATGAAGGCCAACCCGGAATTCCGGCAGCTGTACCAGCGCCACAAGGATCTCGACAAGAGGGTGATGGACGCCGAACTGGGCGTTCTGCCGATCGATGACATCACCCTGGCGCAGATGAAGCGCGAGAAACTGGCTGCGAAGGACCGCCTGGTCCGGATGTACGACACGCAACGACACTGACGCTCTCCCACAGACTTCCTCGCCGCGGGCGGTGACTTCCTCGTCGGTCTCCCCGCCCGCGTCTCCCGGAACCGGGGCGGCTGCGTCCAGCAGCCGCCCCGGTGCGAAGGCCGGACCGCTCTCTGTCCAATGGCGGAAATACGGGTGCGTATGCCGATGCGTAAGCATCCGGAGCATCCACCCACGTCCTCCTGCGCGGCTAAACTGCGCGGATGAGCATCCACCAATCCGTACTCGAACTGATCGGCGGCACGCCGATCATCAAGGCGCAGCGTCTGGACACCGGCGTATGCGAGCTCTACCTCAAGCTCGAATCGCAGAACCCGGGCGGCTCCATCAAGGACCGCATCGGCCTGTCGATGATCGAAGCGGCCGAGAAGGCCGGGAGGATCCACCCCGGCGACACGCTGGTCGAAGGCACCGCGGGCAATACCGGCATCGGCCTGGCGCTGGTCGCGCAGCAGAAGGGCTACAAGCTCATCCTGGTGGTGCCCGACAAGATGAGCCGCGAGAAGATCTTCAACCTCAAGGCCATGGGTGCGCAGGTGGTGCTGACGCGCTCCGACGTCGCCAAGGGCCATCCCGACTACTACCAGGACCTGGCCGAACGCCTGGCCCGCGAAACGCCGGGCGCGTACTTCATCAACCAGTTCGGCAATCCGGACAACCCGGCCGCGCATGAGTTCGGCACGGGCCCGGAAATCCTCGCGCAGATGGAGAGCGTGGGTGGTATCGACGCCATCGTCTTCGGCTGCGGCAGCTCCGGCACGATGACCGGCCTGTCGCGCTGCTTCGCCGAGAAGTCGCCGCACACCGAACTGGTGCTGGCCGACCCGGTGGGCTCCATCCTCGAGGAGTACATCAACCGCGGCACGCTCAGCGACAAGTCCGCCAGCTGGATGGTGGAGGGCATCGGCGAGGATTTCCTGCCGCCGATCTCCGACTTCACCCGCGTGAAGAAGGCCTACGCCATCAGCGACAAGGAAAGCTTCCTCACCGCGCGCGAGCTGCTGGAAAAAGAGGGCATTCTCGGCGGCTCCTCGACCGGCACACTGCTCGCAGCGGCGCTGAAGTACTGCCGCGAGCAGACCAGCCCGAAGAAGGTGCTGACGCTGGTGCCCGACACGGGCAACAAGTACCTGTCGAAGATGTACAACGACTACTGGATGCTGGACAACGGCTTCCTCGCGCGCCAGCCCAGCGGCGACCTGCGCGACCTGATCCTGCGACCGTTCTCGCAGCGCGACACGGTGGTGGTCGGCCCCAACGACCTGCTGGTGACCGCGTACCAGCGCATGAAGCTCTACGACGTCTCGCAGCTGCCGGTGATGGATGGCGACAACATCGTGGGCATCGTCGACGAGAGCGACGTGCTGCTGCACGTCTACGGCGACGAGTCGCGCTTCCGCGACCCGGTCTCCACCGCGATGGTCAGCAAGCTCGACAAGATCGACGTGCGTTCGCCGATCGAATCGCTGCTTCCGGTGTTCGATCGCGGGCATGTCGCGATCGTGGTGGACGGCGACAGGTTCATCGGCCTGATCACCCGGATCGACCTGCTCAACTATCTGCGTCGCCGGGTGCAGTGACCCTGGCCGCGGGACGGGCGCAGGGGCGCCCGATCCCGCCCCGCATCACCCGGGCGCGTCGTTGATTCAGCCCTCGTTCGGGCCTTTGCCGAAGCTGCGTCCGCACCTTGCCGAGCCCGTTGCATACAGGGGGGCGGTGCTAGAATCGGCGGCCGCCATCCATGCGGAACAGGAAGGATTTGATGAGCGAACGACACGCGGAAGGCGGGGCTCGGAAGCCCGGTCTGGGAACCCTTGCGATCCACGCCGGACAGTCGCCGGACCCGAGCACGGGTGCGGTCATGACGCCGATCTACGCCACCTCGACCTACGCACAGTCCAGCCCGGGCGTGCACCAGGGGTTCGAGTACTCGCGCAGCCACAATCCCACCCGGTTCGCCTATGAGCGCTGCGTCGCCGGCCTGGAAGGTGGCACGCGCGGTTTCGCCTTTGCCTCGGGCCTGGCGGCCACCTCGACGATCCTCGAACTGCTGGATTCCGGCAGCCACGTGGTTGCCATGGACGATGTCTACGGCGGCACGTATCGCCTGTTCGAGCGCGTGCGCCGCCGGTCTGCCGGCCTGGATTTCAGCTGGGTCGACCTGAGCGACGTCAGCGCGTTCGAGGCCGCGATCCGTCCCGAAACGAAGATGGTCTGGATCGAGACGCCGACCAACCCGCTGCTCAAGCTGGTGGACATCGCGCAGATCGCCGCCATCGCGCGCAAGCGCGGCCTGATCGTGGTGGTCGACAACACGTTCTCTTCGCCGATCCTGCAGCGCCCGCTCGAACTGGGCGCGCACATCGTCATGCACTCGGCGACGAAGTACCTCAACGGCCACTCCGACATCGTCGGCGGCATGGCGGTGGTCGGCGACGATGCCGAGATCGCCGACCGCATGGCCTTCCTGCAGAACGCCATCGGTGGCGTGCAGGGCCCCTTCGACAGCTTCCTCGCCCTGCGCGGCCTCAAGACCCTGCACCTGCGCATGAAGGCGCACTGCGAGAACGCGCAGGCGCTGGCCGAGTGGCTGGAAACCCATCCGGCCATCGAGAAAGTGCTCTACCCCGGCCTGAAGTCGCACCCGCAGTACGAACTGGCCAAGCGCCAGATGCACGGCCCCGGCGGCATGATCAGCATCTACATCAAGGGCGGCGAAGCCGCCGCGCGCCGCATGATGGAGCGTTGCGAATACTTCACCGTGGCCGAGTCACTCGGCGGCGTGGAAAGCCTCATCAACCACCCGGCAATCATGACGCATGCGTCGGTACCGGCGGAGCGGCGTGCGCAGCTGGGCATCGCCGACAATCTGGTGCGGCTGAGCGTCGGTGTGGAGGACCTCGAAGACCTGAAGGCGGATGTTGATCACGCCCTTGGTCAACCGTGAACCGATTGCAGCGCCGTTGGAACTGCAAGTGAAAAAGAATGGGCGATCCGGCAGAAGTCTGAGCGCGACCGTGAGTCGTGCGGGCAGATGGGCTGCCAGTCAGTCCTGGCTGCTTGCTGCCTATAAGTTGATGCCAATGCGCATTCGCCAAGGCGTTTCTTCAACGTTCGGTGCGCACGTCCAGCGCAGCTTGGGGTTCGAACGCACCGCGCGCTGGGATGAGGACGTTGCCTTCTGGCGACCGGAACGAGAACCGTCGGCACCTTCGGATGACGGTATCGGCGTGAACCTCGTTGGGTATTTCAGCGGTCAGTTCGGGCTTGCGGAAAGCGCGCGCGCCTATGCCAAGGCCCTGATCGATGCCGGCTGCCCCATCAGCCTGCACGAAGCGGACATCGATGTGCCGCACAGCATGGGTGACCGGACCATGCGGTCCTTGATGGGCGCTGGCGCGCGTCATGGCGTCGACATCGTGTTCGTGAATCCGGATCACTTTGCGTCCGCACTCGAACGGATGCCGGTTGGTTCGCGCCGTCCGAGGATTGTCGGGTTCTGGTTCTGGGAGCTTGCCGAGGTGCCGCGCCAGTGGTTGCCCGCCATTGAGGCAGTCGACGAGATCATGGTGGCGACGGAGTTCGTCGCCGATGCCTTCCGCGCGGTGACGGACAAGCCGGTAACTACGATCAACTACCCGCTGCAGATTCCCATCTCGAGTCGCCTGGCGCGTTCCGATTTCGGCATCCCCGAGAACGCATATGCCTTCCTGTGCACATTCGATTTCAACTCCGCCATCGAGCGCAAGAACCCGATGGCTGTCGTCCGCGCATTCCGCGCCGCCTTCGCTTCCGGGCGTGACGACTTCTTTCTGATGATCAAATCCTCCAATGGGGGGCGTCAACCGGACCAGCTGCGCCGGCTGCTGGACGAGATCGGCGACGACCAGCGCATCCAGGTGCGTGATGATGTGATCGAAGGCCATCACCTTCATGCGCTTCAGCACGCGTGCGACGCTTATGTGTCGCTGCACCGCGCGGAGGGCCTTGGACTGGGCATGGCTGAGTCCATGAGGATCGGCAAGCCGGTCGTCGCAACCGGCTGGTCCGGCAACATGGCCTTCATGAACGAGCGCAACAGCCTGCTCGTCGACTACACACTGACGCAGGTAGAGGCAGGGCAATACCCGAACGCCACCGGCATGCTCTGGGCCGAGCCCAACCTCGACTCTGCTGCGAGCCTGATGAGAAAGCTCGCAGACGATCGCGAATGGGGCCGCAATATCGGTCGGCGAGCCGCTGTGGACATCGCCGAGACGCTGTCACCCGCTCGCAGCGCCGACGCGATGATGCGTTGGTTGACCACCGTGGACACCTCGGGTGTCCACCCTCACGGACAACAGCAGTCATGAAGTTCCTGCGAGCCATCTGGGCTTATCGCTATTTCATCCTCGTGTCGATCAGGAACGAGTTGAGGGTGCGCTTCACGCGGAGCAAGCTGGGCGGGCTGTGGATGGTGATTCATCCGCTTTCCCAGGTGCTCATCTTCGCCCTTATCCTGTCCGAAGTGCTGTCGGCGAAACTGCCGGGCGTCGACAACAAGTACGCCTACGCGCTGTACCTGCTTGCAGGCATGCTGTTCTGGTCACTTTTCGTCGAAACCATCGGAAAGTTCCTGACGTTGTTCATCGACAACGGCAATCTGATGAAGAAGATGGCCTTTCCCCGCATCTGTCTGCCGATCATCGCGGGCGGGACAATGCTGGTGAACAACGTCCTGTTGTGCCTGGCGATCTTCGGAGTTTTCGCAGTGCTGGGGCACTTTCCTGATCACCAGATCGTGTGGTTGCCGCTGCTCATCGTGGCCAACCTGCTGCTGGCGATGTCGCTGGGAATGCTGCTTGGAATACTCAATGTGTTCATGCGCGACCTTGGACAGGTGGTCCCGGTCGTGCTGTCGGCACTCTTCTGGCTGACGCCCATTGTCTACAACATCAACGTGCTGCCTGAGCGATTCCAGCGCTGGTTTGCGTTGAATCCGCTGCATCCCCTCGTGACGAGCTACCAGAACGTGCTTGTGTACGGAAAAGCGCCCGCGTGGGGTGGCTTGCTGGTGCTCATCCTCGGGACCATGGTGTTGTCCCTGACGGCGCTCTTCGTGTTCCGACAGGCCTCGGCGGAAATGGTGGACTCCCTATGAGTGCGCAGTTGCATGTCGAAGGTTTGAGCAAGTCGTACGCTCGCTGGTCGAACGAATGGCTGCGCGTACTTTCCTGGTTCGGCCTGCCGGTGAAGCCTGTTGAGCAGCACAACGTGCTGCGCAACATCAGCTTTACTGTCCGGCCCGGCGAGTGCGTGGGCATCGTCGGTCAGAACGGCGCGGGTAAGAGCACGCTGCTGAAGCTGATCACCGGCACATTGCAACCGACGTCGGGCCGCGTGACCAGGACGGGCAGTGTTTCGGCGATCCTCGAACTGGGCATGGGCTTCAACCTTGACCTGACCGGACGCCAGAACGTGTTCCACGCGGCAGGATTGATGGGGCGCTCACAAGCTGAGGTGGCGGCGGTCATTGCCGATATCGAGCGATTCGCCGAGATCGGGGACTACTTCGATGAGCCGGTGCGTACCTATTCCAGCGGCATGCAGATGCGCGTGGCCTTCAGCGTCGCCACAGCGTTTCGACCGGACCTTCTGATCGTCGACGAGGCTTTGTCGGTCGGCGACACGTACTTCGTGCACAAGTGCTTCGATCGCATCAAGGAGTTCCGGGAGCAAGGAACCACCCTGTTGTTCGTCTCGCACGACCCGACCGCCGTGCAGGCGCTATGCGACCGGGCGATCCTCATCGAGGCGGGCAGTCTCATCCTCGACGCGGAACCCAAGCAGGTCATCGATTACTACAATGCGTTGATCGCCAAGAAGGAGCAGGCGGCGATCACGGTGTCCACGCTTGAGCAGGGTGGCGTCTCGGTCGAGTCGGGTAGCTACGAAGCGTCGGTGGAGGGAGTCGCGCTGCTGAACGAGCGGGGAGAGGCGACCGAATATCTCGAAGTCGGCGAGATTGTCACCCTGAGTGTGCGGGTGCGGGTCCGCGATCCCCTTGAGAATCTTGTGTTTGGTTACATGGTCCGTGACCGTTTGGGGCAGGTCATGTTCGGCACCAACACTCACTACTCGGATCAGGGGCTCACAAGCTTGCAGGCAGGTGAGGAGCTGGTCTTTGAAGCGCGCTTCGCCGCAGCGCTCGGGCCAGGCAGCTATTCGATCTCGATCGCGCTTGCCGATGCGCAGGATCACATCGGCCGCAACTATCAATGGAAGGATATGGCGCTGATGTTCGCGGTGGTGAATGCGAGCCGCGACTACTTCATCGGAAGCTGCTGGCTGCCGCCGAAGATCGCCATCAAGTCGTCCCTTCAGGCGGCACAATGACCTGCTGTCCGCAGCTCATCAACGGTTCTGGAAGTTCTTGGAGCATACATGTCTGGCAGGAATGAGCATCTGATCTCGGCCGAAGAGGTGATGCGTCGGGTGCGCGTCAAGCTGGGGCTTCCCCATGCAGGGAGCACGCCAACGCTGTCCGCGCAGGAAGGGATCAATGGGCAGGGCCCGCTCCTGTCTGCCGCCGCACAGCGGGATTTCCAACGGAAAGGGGAGTACGCGCTGGGTGATCTGCTGCGTTACGATGACGCCGAGTTCGTAACCAACGTCTATCGAGCCGTGCTCGTACGCGAGCCCGATGGTGGCGCTGGCGGTTACCTGCGCGAACTGCGCGCGGGTAGCATTTCAAAGGTCGAGGTGATTGGCGCCATCCGCTGGTCCCCGGAAGGCCTTTCCCGATCGGTCCACGTCGACGGGTTGCTCATCCCTTACAAGCTTCAGGTGTGGCGCCGTCTCCCCGTCGTGGGCCGTGTACTCGGATGGGGCCTGGATGCGATCCGCCTGCCAACGCTGTTGCGGCGCCTGGAAACGCAACTGGGGCATGTGAGCGGCGATGCGCAGGCGATGCATGAGGCGCTCGGACGCGTTTCCGCGACCAACAGTGAGCGAATCGTATCGCTCGAGAAAGCCGTGACGGCACTGCCCAGCATGGAGGCCATCGAAGATCTGCAGTCGCGCATGGACGCCCAGGCCGAACGTATCTCGGCAGAAATCGAGGTTATGAAGACGTCGCGCGGTCCGGCGGTGGGCGAGAGTCTGCGCAAGGATCTTGACCAGCTCTATGCAGACTTCGAGGAACAGTTCCGCGGCCCCGAAGAACAGATCCGCCAACGTCTCGAACCCTACCTCAAGTTCGTTTCGGACCTTGGTGTAGGCACGCCGGATACGCCGGTGGTGGACCTGGGCTGCGGCCGCGGCGAGTGGTTGCAGATGCTGCGCGACCGAGGGCTTACCGCATCAGGCGTGGACCTCAACGAGGTATTCGTCCAGACCTGTCAGGCGAAGGGTCTGAACGTTGCCGCGCAAGATGCCATTGCCATGCTGCGCAGTTTGCCGGCGCGCTCGGTAGGCCTGGTCACCTCGTTCCATCTCGTCGAACACCTCCCGTTCGAGGTGATGATCGACCTCTTCGACGAAGCGCTGAGGGTGCTGGTGCCAGGGGGCGGCATGATCATCGAGACGCCGAATCCGGAGAATGCACTCGTGGCCCAGTGGGCCTTCTATATGGATCCGACGCACCGTAATCCACTCCCGCCCGAGATGCTGCGTTGGATGGTGAACTCGCGGGGGTTCGTCCAGTCGGACATCGTCAGGCTCTTCGAGGCGAGGACCCCGACCGCGTTGGAAGCGGTGCCGGCAGAGATGGCCGGCGCGGCCACCATCAATGCCCTGGCGGAGCCGACGCGCGCGTCCCTGGACTACGCGATCGTCGCGAGAAAGTCGGTGTCCGCGCTGTGAGTCGACGCGCGCTGATCACAGGGGCGGGAGGATTCGTTGGCAGCCATGTGCTGCAGGCCATCGATCAAGGTCGCTTCCCGGTCGACTCGGTCATGCCGCTGCCGGCTGGTCTGGACCTTCGGGATGCCGAGGCCGTCCGGTCTTTCGTGACGGCCAACCCGGCGGATGTCGTCGTGCACCTGGCCGCCCAGAGTTTTGTACCACGCTCGATATCGGACCCTGAAGAGACCTATCAGGTCAACGTGATGGGAACGCTCCACCTGCTCGAGGCTTTGTCGAGCGCCGGCTTCGCAGGGCGGTTGCTCTACGTGAGTTCCGGCGATGTCTACGGTCGGGTCGAAGAGCCGGCGCTTCCCGTCAATCCTTCCACGCCTGCGTGCCCGCTCAACCCCTATGCCTCCAGCAAGCTGGCAGCGGAGGAGCTGTGCTTGCAGTGGGGCCGCAGGCTGGGCCATGACGTGGTGATCGCACGGCCGTTCAATCACATAGGCCCCGGGCAGAGCGAGCGCTTCGTGGTGCCATCGCTGGCGGCGCAACTGCTGTCGATTCGTGCGGGTACGCTGCCTCCCGTTCTCGAGGTCGGTGATATCGACAGCTCGCGGGACTTCACCGATGTGCGCGATGTCGTGGAAGCCTATGGCAGGATTCTCGAATCCGGCGTACCCGGAAAGCGCTACATCGTTGCCTCGGGGGTCGAGCGACGGGTGCGCGACATCATCGAGACCATGGTGGACATGCTCGGCTTGCAGGTCGAGGTGAAGCGGGATCCCGCCAGGTACCGTCCTTCGGAACAGCGCAGGATGGTCGCGGATGCGTCGGAAACGCGTCGCGACACCGGCTGGAGCCCCGGGATCGAATTCCAGACGACTTTGAAAGACATTCTGAAGGTATGAGGTTGGCGATGAGCAATCGTAAAGCGGCGTTGATCACTGGCATTACTGGACAGGACGGCGCCTACCTGTCGCAGCTCCTCCTCGAGAAGGGGTATCGCGTGCATGGCGTGCTCGCGCGACGCAGCACGGATACCCTCTGGCGGCTGCGCGAGCTGGGGATCGATCGAGACGTCGAGCTGATCGACGGCGACCTCACCGACATGGCTTCCCTGATCCGTGCGATGCAGAAGTCGCAAGCGGACGAGGTCTATAACCTGGGTGCGCAGAGCTTCGTCGGAAGTTCCTGGCAGCAACCTGTGGTCACCGCGCAGATCGACGGCGTCGGTGTGCTGAACATCCTGGAGGCCGTGCGCCTCATCAATCCGGAGGCGCGCTTCTATCAGGCGTCGACGAGCGAGATGTTTGGCCTGATCCAGGCCGACCGGCAGGATGAGAAGACACCCTTCTATCCGCGCAGTCCCTATGGTGTCGCCAAGCTGATGGGGCATTGGGCGACCGTCAACTATCGCGAAAGCCACGGGATGCACGCCTCCAGCGGCATCCTGTTCAATCACGAGTCGCCGCTGCGCGGTATCGAGTTCGTCACCCGGAAGGTGACCGACGGCGTCGCGCGCATCAAGCTCGGGCTTTCCAGCAAGTTGCACCTGGGTAATGTCGATGCCAAGCGCGACTGGGGCTTCGCCGGAGATTACGTCGAGGCGATGTGGATGATGCTGCAGCAGGACCAGGCGGATGACTACGTCATCGCGACCGGGGTCACCACCACGGTCCGTGACATGTGCCGTATCGCCTTCGCCCACGTCGGGCTGAATCCTGAAGACCATGTCGTTACCGACGAGAAGTTCATGCGTCCCGCCGAGGTCGATGTACTGTTGGGCAATCCGGCGAAGGCGGAGCGTGTGCTCGGTTGGAAGCCGAAGACCTCGCTGGAGGAGCTCATCGTGATGATGGTCGACGCGGACCTGCGCCGTCTGAAGGCCTGACAGTCAAGGGTGTCATGGAACGACGACTGATCCGCTCGCGCGAAGCATTCGGGCCGGGCCGCCTTCGAGCGGCGATGACCTGGCTGGAACATCCGTCGGTGGCCGCGCTGGCGCTGTTGCTGACCTTCCTTGCCTTCGGGGCATTCTGGGCGTTGAACGCCGATCCACTCCGCGGCGATGCGGTGATGGCCACGTCGGTTCGCGCGACCGGTTTCGTCCCCGAAGGACGCGATGGGTTCAAGGCCGTCGAGAGCAGCGTATCGCGCGTGCTGGAAGGGCATATACCCGTGGCCGCGGATCATGGGTACGTGTACTCATTCACCGTGCGCCCCGTCGATTCGGCGGCCGTCGCGTTGACCGTCGACCTGTTCGGCCCCGGATATGACAGCCCCAGGCAGGAACAGAACCTGACGGTCCTCGGCGGGCCGGCGCCCGTCGAGTTGCGTGGCGTGATCGAGAGTGGCGACGAGGTCCCACCGGATGTGTCGTTCCGGATCCTTCATTCCGGTCCGCCAGGTGTGGTCATCGAGAACATCCGCATCGGTCGATTGAACGCGTGGCGGCTGTGGGGGCAGCACCTGGCGACGATCGCGCTCATCGTCGCGACGTTGTGGTCAGCATGGCTGTTCGGCGGTTGGGTGGTTCGGGGCGAAGAACGTCAACCCGCTCGCGTGGCAACTCCGGTCGTCGCGTTGGGGCTCATCTTTGTGGCGAGCGTCGCCCTGCGGTTCTGTGTCTCGCTCGCGTTGCCCTACTGGTCGGGGGACGAATACGTCTACAAGGCCATCGCGATGGGATTGTGGCAGGGGGGCAAGGAAGGGATTCCGTTGTCCGACCAGATCCAGCACGCCACCAACCTGCCGAACATGCTGTATCCGTACCTGATCGCTCCGGCATTCGCGATGGGTGAGTCCTTCTACACGGGCATCCGTTTCATCAATGCCGTACTGGTGTCCAGCGCCGTGTTCCCGGCCTATGCGATTGCCCGGCGGTTTCTTCCGCTGCGTGCATCGCTGGTGGTCGCAGCGGCCTCGGTAGTGCTTCCCGCTGTCTTCATCTCGGCCTACGCGGTCACCGAGGTCCTGTACTTCCCGTTGTTCCTGTTGTGCGTGGCAGTTGGCCTCAGCTCGCTGGAGCGACCCGAAGCATGGGGCCGCGCGGCGACCCTGGGATTGCTGGTGGGCGCGCTGCTGAATGTGCGCCTCAACGGGATCATCCTGCTGCCGGCGTATCTGATCTCCCTCGCACTCGTGATGCGTGCCTCCTCGCGAGGGCGCATGGTTGCATTGGCCAAGTCGGCGGCTGCCATGCTGGCTTCGATGCTGGTCGCCTATCTTGC
Organism: Lysobacter stagni; assembly: GCF_030053425.1. NCBI lineage: Bacteria > Pseudomonadati > Pseudomonadota > Gammaproteobacteria > Lysobacterales > Lysobacteraceae > Lysobacter > Lysobacter stagni. The sequence goes on from NZ_JASGBI010000001.1 coordinate 1,619,036, forward strand.
GATCAGATCGCTGATCTCGATCTCCGGAACGGCGGGATTGGGGATGTACGAGAACCACTCCGGTGGTTGGCTCTCTTCCGCGTGGTCAGCGGCGATCTCCGATCCACGGGGCGTGTGGAAGCTGCTGCTGGGGCATCTCACCATCCTGGCCTTCCCTTTCGCGCTGGGTATCGCGACGTTGATGGCCATGATTGCGATGCCAGTCGGAAACTCGGAAGAGTCGACACGCTGGCGCCTGCACATGTTCCTTCTGCTGGCCGCGGCGGGTGCGGTAGCGATGGCGCTCGTCTTCACCCTGGGCGTTTCGAAGGTGGATCTGGGAGGGCTGGGGCGCTGGCACAGCCGCTATTACTTCAGCGTGTTCCCCTTGCTCCTGGTGGCCTGCATGGCGCCGCTGGACCGGGCTCGCGTCGGAGGGCCTGGGCGCTGGCTGTACTGGCTGACGCTGGGTGTGTTCCTGCTGGCGCCCGTGTTGTTCGTCGTCGTCCACAAGTTCAGTGCGGACCCCTGGTTTGGCGCGACCGTGGACAGCATGGAGGCGCACTGGTATCGGGCGCACGCCCGCTGGCTGGTCGTGTTGGCCGTGGGTGCGCTACTGGCCGCGTACCTGAAACTAAACAGGAGCCAGTCCGCCGCGGCACTGGCCGTCATCGGTGTGTGGCTGCTGCTGGCCAACTACGGGACCTGGCGAGAACTGCGCGATCGTAGTCCGGGTGCGAGCGACTCTCACTGTGGCGCTGTTGCGGCTGAGCTACTATCGCGAAATCCGGGGCCGGTAGCTGTCGTCGTAAGCGGCAGGAAGGGGCTGGTCGACAATGTCTTCTGGCTTCCTGCCTTTCCCGTCACGACCAGGATGGTCGATGCAAACAGCGAGCTGAGCGCTCATCAGCTGGCAAATGCGCGATATATCCTCGCCGATTCGGGTGTGACGATCAGGGACGCGACCCGGGTGTCGGGAACCGGCCTTTGCAGGATATACAAGGTGAGTGAACATGAACGCTAATGCTGCGGTCGATCCCATGCGGTCGGTCGAAACTCCTTCGGTGACCCGCGTGTCCGTCGTCATCCTGACGTGGAACGGTTTGGAGTTCACCAAGCCCTGTCTGGCAAGCGTCCTCAAGCACACCGATCCGGCGAAGGCCGATGTCATCGTCGTGGACAATGGAAGCACCGATGGGACCGTGGAGTACCTGTCGGGCATCCCGGGCATCGTCACCCTGTTCAATGGGGAGAACCTGGGATTCGTCCGCGGGAACAATGCAGCCCTGAAGCTCATAGACCCGACGCACGACGTCATCCTTCTCAACAACGACACCGAGATCGACGATCCGCAGTGGATCGAGAAGCTCCAGGCCACGGTGTCCTCGCAGGACGATATCGGAATCGCCGGCTGCCGGATCCGTCGGCTCACAGGAGGCATGCTCCAGCATGCCGGCACCTATATCCCGGATCGCAGCTTCTGGGGCCAGCAGCTTGGATCCGGCGAGAAGGACATCAATCAGTATCCGTACGACCGCGAGGTGGAGGGCGTTGTTTTCGCCTGCGTCTACATCCGGCGCGCGGTGCTCGATGCCATCGGTTTTCTCGATGAGGACTTCTTCTCCTACTACGAGGATTCCGATTACTGCTTCAAGGCCAGGCAGGCGGGTTTCCGGGTGATGAACTGCGGTTCGCTCACGGTGCGTCATCGCGAGCACGGATCAACCTCCGTCAACAAGGTCAGCCACAGCGACATGTTCCTCAAGTCGCGCGAGACCTTCCTGGGCAAGTGGCAGACAGTGCTGGATGCACGCTACACCCAGGAGCTCCATCTGCGTTCGACGTTCTTCCAGCCTGTCGGTTACGCGATGACCGCGCGTCAGATCGCGCTTGGGCTGGAACGTAACGGCGTGAAAATCTCGTACGAATACCTGTATGGCCCGGGGACGGTGTACCCCGTGGCGGAGTCCGCCGAGCAGAGCACGGGCGTCTACCAGCTTGAGGTCATCCGCCAGCGTCCCGCGCAGACCGGCGTGCCGACCCTCATCTACGGGCAGGCCGACGCGTTCGAGACTGTAACGGGCGACGGGTACCGCATCGGCTACACCATGCTCGAGACCACGGGCATCCCGAAAGAGTGGGCGGCCGGATGCAACAGCCTGGACGAGCTGTGGGTGCCTACGGAGTTCAACAAGTGGACGTTCCAGCGTAGTGGCGTCACTGCGCCAATTCATGTCATGCCGCTGGGCCTGGTGGACACGGACTATTTCAATCCGGAAATCGAGGCGCTGAAACTCGATGGCGTCTACACGTTCCTGTCGGTATTCGAGTGGGGCGAACGAAAGTCCCCGGAGATCCTGATCCGCGCCTTCAACCGCGCGTTCACCAAGGACGATCCGGTGGTGCTGATCTGCAAGTACTCCAATCGCGACCCGGGGGTTGATCCGCCTGCGATCATCCGCTCGCTCGGCCTTGATCCCGACGGCGGGAGGATCGTCTATTCCGAGAACGAGTCCGTTCCGTATTACCAGATCGCGCAGTTGTACAGGTCGGCAGACTGTTTCGTGCTGCCCACGCGCGGCGAAGGATGGGGCATGCCCATTCTGGAGGCCATGGCGTGCGGCGTGCCGGTCATCGCCAGCTACTGGAGTGCGCAGCAGGCATTCCTGGACGACGGTAACAGCTATCCGTTGCAGGTTTCGCTGGTGGATGCCGAGGCCAAGTGTCCGTATTACACCGGCTTCAAGTGGGCGCTGCCCGACGAAGATCACCTGATGCGCCTTTTCCGGCATGTCTTCGAGAACCAGCAGGAAGCACGCGAGAAAGGCCGGCGCGCCGCAGCCGACGTCGAGGAGCGCTGGTCGCTGACGCAGAGTGCGCAACGGATGCACGACCGCATCGCGGAGATCTCGAGCGACGCCAAGCAACCCGCGCGCTCGAGTAGTGCGCAGGCGGGGCGACTCCGGATCGGCGTGGACGTGTCGCGCGCGATCGGCAGCGAGGTGTCCGGCGTTGGTCGCTACACGGCATCGCTGATGAAGGGCTTGTCGCGCTGGCAATCGGAAACCGGGCGCGAGTTCGATTACCTGATGCTGCCCGGCTTCGGCGACTTCGTGCACCCGAACTACGTGCCGGGCGCCAACGGCGAGTTCTCCGTCACGCCTGCCAGCGGTATCACGATGTACAAGGGGCCGCTTCCGGCGTTCAAGGATGCCGATCGCCATGTGCCGGGACTCAGTGCGTTGTATTGCCCAGGCAACGCCTTCCCGGACAAGTTCGACGGGCCGGCGGTCGTAGTGGTGCATGACACCACGTTCCTGTCGCACCCGCAGTTTCACACCTCGGAGAACATTGCCCTGTGTTCCTCCGCGTTCGATCGCGCGGTGTCGGCCGGGGCACGCTTTGTGGCGGTCTCGGAGAACTCCCGAAAGGATTTCATCCAGCACTACCGCCTGGATCCAGCGCGCATCGACGTCATCCATTGCGGCATCGACCTGAGCGTGTTCAAGCCGGCCTCCGAGCTGCGCCGTTCCAGCGTGCGCCAACGGCACGCGCTGCCTGACAAGTACTTCCTGTATGTCGGCAGCATCGAGCCCAGGAAGAACCTGCGGACGCTGCTGAAGGCCATGAAGGGGTACGGTGGCGAAGAGACCCTGGTCGTCGTCGGCGCGTCCGGTTGGCTGAACGACGACATCAAGAAGCTGATGTCTGCCGCAGGCAGCCGCGTGAAGGTGCTCGGCTACGTACCGTTCGACGATCTCCCCGCCCTCTATTCAATGGCGACTGCGTTCGTGTACCCCTCGCTGTACGAAGGCTTTGGGTTGCCGGTGGCGGAAGCCATGGCTTGTGGCGCTCCCGTCATCACATCGAACAACAGCTCGCTGGCGGAGATCGCCGTGGACGCAGGCGTCTTGCTCGACGAACCAGGCAACGATTCAGAACTGCGCGAGCAGCTGCTTCGCGTCGCGCAGGACACCGCATATGCGGAGGATCTGCGCAGGCGAGGCAGTGAACGCGCCTACGAGTTCCGTCTTGAACGACAGGTCGAGCGTCACGTTGACCTTTTCAGGCGCCTGGTCGAGGTGGCCGGTTGAACCTGCCGCGCAGCGCATCGCTGCTGCTCGGCCTGGCGCTTGTGGCCTGCGCGCGCGAAGACGTGGGACCAAGCCTGACTCCGGACATCGCGACCGTGGAGGCGGGTACCGCGCTTGCTTCGCCACCTTCGTGGATCCTCGGCGCGCGCCCTGCGGAAGGGCTGGCGTGCTATTTGGACCTGGTGGAAGGGGCGACCCGCGAGTCAGGGGGGTGGTCGTTCACCGGTGCCGGGAACATGCGCATCCTGGGCTGGTCGGTTGAAACGACGGGCCAGCAGGCCACACAACGTGCTGTCTACGTGGTCCTGTCCAGCCCCGGGCACGCGTACGTCTTCACGGGAACCCGAAACGATCGTCCGGACGTGGCGGCTGCACCGCAGTTCGAGAAGCTGGCGCCTCGTCTGGCGGGTGTAACCGCCGATGTGGCCGGAAGCGCGTTGCCGCCGGGCGTCTACGCGATGTCGTTCGTGGTGGGGGACTCGGGACAGGCCGGCTCCTGTGCATTGGGCGAGGCGAACACGATTACCGTGCGCTGAGGGGTGAACGCGAGTGTTTGGCTTGCGCCGTGCCGTTTTTGAATGTCTCTCTGAGTTCCTAGCGAAAGCTCGGCTGTAATGCGGCACTGTGATCGCACGACGCGTGCCCTAACTACATCATCGGTCGTCTGGGAATGCGGCCGCTAACCGCCGCGCGATGCGGTCTGCATTGGCCATCAAAGTGAGCGTGTGTGCCTTGGCAGGTAGTGAGGGCAGGCTGGCGCCATCAACGACGTAAACCCCGGGTAGTCCGGCAACCTCGCCGTCGAGTCGACATTCATGCGGTGCGGGATCAATGCGTATCGGCATGGTGGAGGCGTAGTGCAAGTCCGCACCCTTCGCTCCCTCCACGAAGCTTCCCGGCAGCATCCATGCGCCCAATTTGCGGAAGGCCAAGCTCAGTGTCCTTCTGGCGTGCGCAATCGCCTCAGGCAGGTCTGGATCAGCGCCGCCCTCGATCTGGAGTGATCCGTCCGAACGCACACGAATCCTATGGTCTGACAAGTTCCCGGGCAGGAACACGTTGCCGACCACCACTGAAGACATCAAGCCTCGCAACAGGGGCAATCCTGCGCGCCGGGACACCGGCAGGTGACCGAGAAACTCGCTCATTGGCAACCCGCAGGTTGAGAAGAGATTTCCGAATGCGTTGCCGTTGTGTGGCGTGGAAACCGTGAAAGACAACTGCGCAAGTCCGAAGGAGGCCGAGCGAGGCGTCCCGAGAGCGCGAGGCTGCCACAGAAGAAAGGCAGCCATCGGGTTCGATTGAAGCCGAATCTGATCTGGCGGCGTAGGCAATGCCGCAAGCGCCAGTCGTGTGCTGGCTATCGTGCCGGCTGCCAGCACGACCCGTCGGGCATGGAAGCGTTCCCTTCCTCTAGCGGTTTCCGCAAGGACGCTCCATCCGCCGTTCCCATCCGGTTCGATTGCCCGTACAAGCGTGCCCGGCAGGAACTGCGCCAAACGATGTCGCCGTAGCGTCTCGACGTCGAACGAAGCAGACCATGTTGCCCGGTTGGCGCAGCCCCACAGACAGGTGCCGGATAGATCGCATACCGAGCGATTGGGTCGTGGTTCGGTCAGGACAGCGACGCGCGCGCGACCGATCGAGAAGTCGCTCAACGCATCGACGTGGTGCCTACGCTTCCATAGTCGGGCGTGAAGCGAATCCAGCGCAATGGCCGGTGCGGCATGTTCGTCGAGGCCTATGACTTCTCGTAGGCTATCCTCGGACGCCCCACTGATGCCAACCCGCGCGGCCACTCGAGCATAGGCTTCGCGCATTCCGTTGAGCTCGCCGGCGAGCGGACCGAGTTCCTCCTCGTCGAAGGTTGCGACTCCGCATCCCCATGCATTCGAGAGTCCTCCTGGCGCAATTGCTCCGACCAGGTGGAATCCGTGCATCGCATCGATCCGATTTTTCTCGGCATATCCCTCAAATACTGACCGAAGACCGGGGACCCTCAGCTTGGGCGACACGCTCCCTTGCGAATGAAATGCCTCGCCATGCCGGCCGATCTGCCAGCGCCATTGGTGTGGATCGCCAAACCGAAGGTTCAGATACTGACCCGGTGGCGGTGGCGTCACCTGGGCTGTCCCGGCTTCGAGCACGAGGACGGGAATCCCTCGCTCGACGAGTGCGAGGGCGGCGCTTGTACCCGCCGGACCTGCGCCAATGACAATAACGGGACTGGAAACGCTCACGTAGACCGCCTTCCCACGCGGCGAGCCCATGGAGCTACGGCGCGAACCAGAACCTCGCGACCGGCTGAGTGGGCCAAGTCTGTCACCGCACGCAGGACCCCTGCACGACCGGCAAGTGGTAGATACCCATCGGCCCATTGGGGGTCGGCCTCTGCCAGCCGCGATATCACGTCCATGCGCCAGGCAAGATCGCCGCGTTGAGATGAGCGTCTAGCGGACGCCATGTCTAGTGACGCCACCGCAGTGGCGGACATCAGTACCGCCGGCGCAAGACCTAGGCTGTCTCGTACGTCCAGCGAGTTGAGCACGCGAACATATCGGCGCATAAGAGAGCCCCGTGGCGCACGTCCGACGGTAGCGAGAGCAAGGGTTCGAGCCTCGTGTAGGAGCACGCGTCGCGCACTCCCGCGGCGATCCAGCGCTTCGGCTAACGGCCGCAGCTTGATGCCCAGGCGACGGAGGTCGTTCTCGGCATGAAGCCGCGGCAATCTCGTCAGCGAATCGAGCCGTTCGGGGGACAGCCGCGGACCTAGGAAGCGACTTGCGACGGTCAGTGCGGCTCGAAGCAGGCTGGCAGGAACAGGGACGCGTACTCGCCGAAGATGCAGGCGGTGATAGCCAATATGCAATAGCAATTGATCAAAGGGAATCGGTTCACCCGCTGCGAAAATGCACTCGCCTGCCAAGTCGCGCCGTGCGATGGCCGCAAGAATAACGGTGGCCAAATCGTCGACATGGATGGGCTGCACATCCGGGCGCGGAATGAGCATCGGTTGCACAGGCGATTGGCGAACGAGAGAGACCAGAAGGCCGAACAGCCCCGCTTCCCTTCCACCAATCACCTGTCCGGGGCGAATGAGGATGGCGCCGTACTGCTGCGTTTCCGCTTCTATGGCGGCTTTTGTCCGACCATACTGGTTTGGTGCGGTGGGCGAAGCGGCTTGGCTCGACGTGATGAGTAACGGCAAGCCACGTTCATGGCAGGCTCGGGCAAGCTCCGTGCAGAATGCGACTTCCCTGCCTGGTGGCAGTTCCTGCCCCGAGGTGTCGGCGGCTAGGTGAATGACGGCGGTCAGTCCCGCCAATGTGTCCGCCGGCAATGCTTCGCGCAAGTCGACGCGACGAAACCCGTGCGGCCCTTCGACGGGACGTCGGCCAAGCGCAATGACTCTCCATCCCGCTGCAAGCGCCAACGGCAGGAGGGCTTGCCCGAGATATCCGGATGCACCCGTGACGCCCAGGGTGGCTGTCATGAATCGCGTTCCGATGTGGTGCTAACAAAAACCAGATGACGCGAAAGTAGAAACGTCACGCCTACGCAAACTACGTCGGCTAGAAACTTGGCGAGCACTTCCATGTGCACCACATGTAACAGTACTGCCAGAGCACCGCTCGACATCGGGACATTCAACGCAAGCAGTGCTATGTAACGGAACAGTTGCGTGCGCTCGCGTCCCTTGCCGTGAACGCCGAAAGTAATCCGCCGATGTGCGACGAAGGCAAGTGAGCCTGCAACGAGTTTCGCCAGAACATTCGCGGGTAATGGCTGCCAGCCCAAGAGGCTAGTCGCGAGCAGGAAGCTCCCCATGTCGGCGGCGTACGCCACGATCTGAACTGCAACGTAGCGCGAGAACATCGCAATCATTGCTTAGCTCTGGTTGCGCTTGCGCAGGACGATCACGCGGTGGAGTCCGAGCAGGGAGCGCAGCGGAGACAACACTGACTCCATCCAGCGCAAGGGTAATGTCATGAAGGAGGGGAGTAATGGTCGAAAGTTGAGCCCACCCGACACCAGGTATCGGGGCCAGTTGGGGAGTGCGTCGCGATGCACAATCTCAAGAGCAGGGTGGGATGCCTCGAATCGAGCGCGGTCACGGTCGAATACTAGGTAGCTCAACGCCTGGTTAGCGCCGCTCATTGGGCCGCCCACCGGCGTCCGCCAGTCAGATGCCGTCTTGTCATAACCTTCGGTCGCGAACAGGCGAGGATATAACCAGGACGCGACCGGGCCACTGGCAGGCTCTATGAGGATGGCGCCGCCGCCGGGAGCGAGCGTGCGCTCGAGCTCAGCGAAGAAGCGATCAGGATCGGGGAAATGGTGAAAGACGTTCTGTAGATAGAACGCATGCACGCTCTCGTTCGGAAAATCCATCGCTCCTGCATCGATGACTTTGTCGAGATGCGGTGCCGCGACTACGTCCGTCGCGAGCACTTCCGGGACAGTTTCACGAACGGGATAGACTCCAGCCCCCAGCTCGACAAGCAACCCTTCGCTGTCGAGGTGCTTTCGATCGAGGTCAGTGAAGACCTGATGGAACTCGTCGAACACGCTACGGATCATCTGCTTGCGTCGCAGTACGGATCGGTGCGCTTCGAATCGCGCCAGCCCGTCGACGGGGCAGCCCGCTACTTCTGGTTCCAATAGCCAGTCGGTGATGCTCATGCAGATTCCTTGTGGCGCGGCCGCAAGCGTGTTGACAGCCGAGTGTGCAGAGCTCGACGAGGCATGTTGGCAATGTCATAGCCGAGGAACGCCAGCAGGAACTGAATTCCAACTAGCATCGACAACACGCTAATCATGATCGTTCCGGTGCTTGCAGGGACGTCCGTCGAAAACGACTGGAACCAACTCCACGCGCCAAAGGCGAGGCCGAAGCTAAGAAGAACCGCTGCGGCGATAAGTTCGAGGGATGCGATGGAAAGGTCGCGAAGGAAGTAGTTATAGGCGATGCGCTTCCCGAAGTTGCGCATATGTTTGAAGGCGAACTCGAACACAATATTCGAGATCTTGAGGCCGCTGACTTCATCGCCGTACTTTGCATCCATCGGGATGTCCACAACAACCGCGCGCATCGTGTTGAGGCGGAACAGGATGTCGGTTTCGAAAAAGTAGCGCCGGCTAATCGAATCGTAAGGCAATCGTTCGGCGACAGAAGCATGTATCGCCGTGTAGCCGTTGGTCGGGTCGAAGACATCCCAGTAGCCCGTACTGGCTTTTGCCATGAAGCTCAGGCCGAGATTGCCAATGCGCCTCAGCGCCGGCATGCGGGTTATCTCGCTGAGATCCCAGAAACGATTGCCCTTGGTGTAGTCGGCTTCACCCGCGAGAATCGGAGCCACGAAGCCGGGAAGCAAGGCGGGATCCATCTGCCCGTCGCCGTCGATCTTGACAATAACCCGTGCTCCATCGACAACCGCCTGGCGATATCCCGTCATGACCGCGCCACCGACTCCGAGATTGGTCGAGTTTCGCAGCACGCGAACGCGGAGGTCCTTGATTTCCCGCTCGATGAAATCGCCGCTGCCGGCCGGGCAGGCGTCATCGACGCAATAGATCACATCGACCTCCGGCCCGATCGAGGCGATGACCGCCTCGATGTGCTTCACGACCTTGTAACTAGGGATGACGACAGCGATACCGCTGTTCCAATCAACGCATCGTGCCATGTGTGCTCTGGATTCCGTAAGCAGAGACTGGGACCTTCAGCTCAACGACTTCTCCAGCTCCGGCAGCAGCTGGAACAAATCCCCCACCAGCCCGATATCCGCGATCTCGAAGATCGGCGCGTCGCCATCCTTGTTGATCGCCACGATGGTGCCGGCGTCCTTGATGCCGGTCAGGTGCTGGATGGCACCGCTGATGCCGACGGCGATGTACAGCTCCGGCGCGATGATCTTGCCGGTCTGGCCGACCTGCAGTTCGTTCGGCACGTAGCCGGCATCGACTGCCGCGCGCGAGGCACCGACGGCGGCGCCGAGCTTGTCGGCGAGCGCGTAGATCACCTTGAAGTTCTCGGCCGAGCCGACACCGCGGCCGCCGGAGACGACGCGCTTCGCGCTCTGCAGGTCCGGACGGTCGGACTTGCCGGCGGCGAGGCCGACATGGCGCGTGTGCGAGGGCAGGGTGGCGTCGACGGACACCGCTTCGATCGCAGCGCTGCCGCCCTTCGCCGCTTCCGGCCAAGACGCCGTGCGCACGGTGGCGACGACGGTGTGATCGGTCGGCGCTTCGACGTTGATGATGGCGTTACCGGCGTAGATCGGGCGCTTGAAGGTGTGGCTGCCTTCCACGGCCATCACGTCCGACACCTGCGCCACGCCCAGCAGGGCGGCGACGCACGGCATCAGGTCCTTGCCGAAGGTGGTGCTGGGGCCGAAGACATGGCTGTAGCCGGCCGCGACCTTCGCGATCTGCGGTGCCAGCACCTGGGCGATGGCGTTTGCGTTGGCGGCGTTGGCGACGGTGAGCACCTTGCCCACGCCGGCGATCTGCGCGGCATCACCTGCGACGGCGGCCGGGTCGGCAGCCAGCACGACGATGTCGATGGATTCCGGCTTCAGCGCCTGCGCGGCGGAGACGCACTTGGCGGTGGAGGCGTTGAGCTTGCCGTCCAGGTGTTCGGCGACGATCAGAACCTTGCTCATCACAGCAGCCCCTTTTGCTTGAGTGCGGCGACCAGTTCGGCCGCGTCCTTCACCATCACGCCCTTGGTGCGCTTGGCCGGCGCGGCGTAGTGGGTGGTCTTGAGGGTGTCGCCGGTGTCCACGCCCAGGTCGGCGAACTGGAGGGTCTCCAGCGGCTTGCTCTTGGCCTTCATGATGTCCGGCAGCTTGATGAAGCGCGGCTCATTCAGGCGAAGGTCGGTGGTGACCACGGCCGGCAGATCCACCTGCAGCGTCTCCAGGCCCGCGTCGACTTCACGCGTCACGGTGGCCTTGCCGTCGGCGATCTCGAGCTTGGAAGCGAAAGTTGCCTGCGGGCGGCCCCACAGCGTGGCCAGCATCTGGCCGGTCTGGTTGGCGTCGTCGTCGATGGCCTGCTTGCCCAGGATGACCAGGTCCGGCTGTTCCTTCTCGATCAGCTTGAGCAGGGTGCGCGCGGCGGTCAGCGGCTGGATCGGCTGGTCGGAAACGACGTGGATGGCTCGGTTGGCGCCCATGGCCAGGCCGTTGCGCAGGTGCGCCTGGGCGTCGGCCGGGGCGATCGTGGCGACCACGACCTCGGTCGCGATGCCCTTGTCGCGCAGGCGCAGGGCCTCTTCCAGGGCGATCTCGTCGAAGGGATTGGCCGACAGCTTGACGCCGTCGGTGACCACGCCGGACCCGTCCGGCTTGACCTGGATGCGGACATTGAAGTCCACCACGCGCTTGTAGCCGACGAGAATCTTCATCGTGCGGGGGTTCCTATGGTTGCGCGGCCGGAAGCGGGCCGAGAACCATCAATTCTAGCCGAGTGGGCCTCCCTACGCAGGCGGATGGTGGGGCCATGTCCGGACATCTCCATCGGACTCCGGGTTCAGCCGGCCCCCATACGCTCAGTTATTCTTGGCATCCCGTTTAAGAAGTCCCGGAGCCAGGATGCTTCACCCCGTAGTCCTCAGTGGCGGCAGCGGTTCCCGCCTGTGGCCCCTTTCGCGTCAGAACCAGCCCAAGCAGTTCCTGCGTCTGATCGGTGACCACTCGCTCTACCAGGAGACCGTGATCCGCGCGAACAAGCTGCCTGACGCCCAGCCACCGGTCACCGTATGCAGCGAGGATCACCGCTTCATGATCGGTGAGCAGCTGCAGGAAGTGGCCATCGCGAGCGGCGGCATCCTGCTGGAACCCATCGCGCGCAACACGGCGCCGGCGATCGCATGGGCAGCGCTTCACGTCATGGCGACCGATCCCGAAGGCTCCCTGCTGGTGATGCCGGCCGATCACCTGATCGAGGACGAAAACGCATTCCGCGTGGCGGTCGCCGCGGCGACTGGCCTGGCGGAGCAGGGTTGGCTGGTCACCTTCGGTATCACGCCCGATTACCCGGAGACCGGGTACGGCTACATCCTGCGCGGCGACGCGTTGGGCGCCGATGGTTATCGCGTGCAGCGTTTCGTCGAGAAGCCTGACCTTGCTACCGCCGAGCGCTACGTCGCCGAAGGCCGCTATGCCTGGAATTCCGGCATGTTCCTGTTCAACGCCAGTGCTTACCTGGACGAGCTGGCACGCCATGCCCCGGCGGTGCTGGAGGCGACCCGTGCCGCCTACGCCACGTCCAACAAGGACCTGGACTTCATCCGCGTCGCCAAGGACGCCTTCGCCGCAAACCCCAACGACTCCATCGACTACGCCGTGATGGAGAAGACCGAGCGCGCCGCGGTCGTTCCCGTGAGTTGCGGATGGAGCGACATCGGTTCCTGGTCGTCGCTGTGGTCGGTCGCCCAACGCGACGACGACGACAACCGCCACGAGGGCGATGTCATCTCGGTCGACACCAAGCGCAGCCTCGTGCGCGCCTCGGACCGCCGCATGATCGCCACGATCGGCGTGGAAGACCTGGTCATCATCGACACGCCGGACGCGACGCTGGTCGCGCGCAAGGATCGCGTGCAGGACGTCAAGACCGTCGTCGACCACCTCAAGGCGGCCGGCCGCCAGGAGCACCTGTTCCACCGCAAGGTCTACCGTCCGTGGGGCAGCTACGACTCGATCGACATGGGTGAGCGCTTCCAGGTCAAGCGCATCGTCGTGAAGCCCGGTGCGGCACTGAGCCTGCAGAAGCATGCGCACCGTGCCGAGCATTGGATCGTGGTTTCCGGCGTCGCCGAAGTCACCTGCGACGACCGCGTGTTCGACCTGCACGAGAACGAGAGCACCTACATCCCGCTGGGCAGCGTGCACCGGTTGCGCAACCGCGGCACCGAGCCGGTGGAGCTGATCGAAGTGCAGTCCGGCAGTTACTTGGGCGAGGACGACATCGTGCGCCTCGAGGACGTGTACGGCCGCTCCTGAGCGGCCGCGGCATCAGGCGGAGATGCGGCCCACGCACTCCGCCAACCGGTCCGCGAAGCGCCCGGCACTGCCGGGCGCATGCGCGAAGAACAGCGACGGCTCGCAGAGTTCCAGTTCCAGCAACCGCGGGTGACCGTCCGCATCGCGGATGAGGTCCACGCGCGCGTACAGCGGCGGCGCGTCCAGCTGCAGGGCGTCGACTCCCGCATCCATCACGCGCTGCGCCAGTGCGAACTCGTCCGGTTCCGGGCTGCGTGCGGTGATCGCCTCCGCAGCGAACAGATGCGGCGTCGGGCCCTCGTCCGGCCGCAGCAACGGACCCTTGCGGATCGCATGGCTGAACTCCCCGGCGAAATACATCAGTGCGGTCTCGCCCAGCTCGTCGACCGAGGCCAGGTAGGGTTGCAGCATGGCGCTGCGGTCGGCATCGAGCAGCCGGGCCATGTGATTGGCCGCAGCGAATTCCTGCGTGCGTGAATAGCGTTGCGCGTCCTTCGATCCTGCGCCCACGGTTGGTTTCACCACGAACTCCGCCGCATCCGCATGCGCTGCAAGGAACGCCTGCAACTCGGGAAGCGGCTCCACCTCCGGTTCGACGAAGCGTGTCGCAACGACCGGCACACCGCGCGCCTCCAGCTCGGCCAGGTAATGCTTGTCGGTATTCCAGCGCACCACCGGCAGCGGATTGATCAGCCGCGTCTGCGTGGACACCCGCGTGCACCATGCGAGGAACTCGTCGAGTCGCTGGGTGTAATCCCACGGTGAGCGGAGCAGCGCCGCATCGAAGCGACTCCAGGCGACCGTGGGGTCGTCCCAGGCGCGCACCTGTACCGCGAATCCCCTGGCGGCACAGGCATCCAGCAGCGGTGCGAGGTCGTCATCCAGTCCGGTGGCGGCGATCGCGGTGACAAGGGCGATTCGGGTCATGGCGGAAGTCTAGACGGTCGTCTTGCGGTTGCGGCGTGCGCCATGCCCGAAGGTACGGTGGCCGGGCCGCATGGGCGCGGTAAACTGCCGGGCATTGCGCAGATCCGAAGGGAGTCCGTCATGGCCGCGACGCAAACCGGCGCCCACAAGAACAAGCTCTTTCCCAGCGCCGCCGCGGCGCTCGACGGCATCGTCGCCGACGGGCAGACGCTGGCCGTCGGCGGCTTCGGCCTGTGCGGCATTCCCGAGGCGCTGATCGCCGCGTTGCGCGACAGCGGCGTGAAGGGCCTGACCGCCATCTCCAACAACGCCGGCGTCGATGGCTTCGGCCTGGGCCTGCTGCTGGAAACGCGGCAGATCCGCAAGATGATTTCGTCCTACGTCGGCGAGAACAAGGAATTCGAGCGCCAGTTCCTCTCCGGCGAACTCGAGCTGGAGTTCAATCCGCAGGGCACGCTGGCCGAACGCCTGCGCGCCGGCGGTGCGGGTATCCCCGCCTTCTTCACGCGCACCGGCTACGGCACGGTGGTGGCCGAAGGCAAGGAGACGCGCGAGTTCGACGGCCACCATTACGTGATGGAAACCGCGCTCAAGGCCGACGTCTCGCTGGTGAAGGCATGGAAGGCCGACAAGGCCGGCAACCTGGTGTTCCGCAAGACCGCACGCAACTTCAACCCCGCCTGTGCGATGGCCGGTGCAACCTGCATCGTCGAAGTCGAGCAACTGGTGGAGATCGGACAGATCGATCCCGACCAGGTGCACCTGCCGGGCATCTACGTCGATCGCATCGTCGTCAACGCCACGCCCGAGAAGCGCATCGAACAGCGCACCGTGCGCGTCGCCTGACCCGACGAACAGTCCTTCGAAATACAGGAAGAACGAACATGGCTTGGACCCGCGACCAGATGGCGCAGCGCGCCGCGCAGGAACTCACCGACGGCGCCTACGTCAACCTCGGCATCGGCCTGCCGACGCTGGTGGCCAACTTCATTCCCGAGGGAATGGACGTGTGGCTGCAGAGCGAGAACGGCCTGCTCGGCATCGGCCCGTTCCCGACGGAGGCCGAAGTCGATGCCGACCTCATCAACGCCGGCAAGCAGACCGTCACCGCGCGTGCCGGCGCCAGCTACTTCGGCAGCCACGATTCCTTCGCGATGATCCGCGGCGGCCACATCGACCTGGCCATCCTCGGTGCGATGCAGGTGACTGACCGCGGCGATCTCGCCAACTGGATGGTGCCCGGCAAGATGGTGAAGGGCATGGGCGGTGCGATGGACCTGGTCGCCGGCGTGAAGCGCGTGGTGGTGTTGATGGAGCACACCGCGAAGGGTGGCGAACACAAGATTCTGCCGCAATGCACGCTGCCGCTGACCGGCGTGGGCGTGGTCAACCGAATCATCACCGACCTGGCGGTGATGGACGTGACGGAGCAGGGTCTCAGGCTCGTCGAGCTCGCGCCCGATATCACCGAAGAAGAACTGCGCGAGAAGACCGGCGTGGAGTTCAGTCGCGCCTGAGGCCGCGACCTCTCAGCCGCGACGGGCGAACGCGTACGGCTGGGAGGCGGGAGGTTCGGGCTCGCCGCAGACGCCAGCGGCGCTGCGCACGCGGTAACCCGCGTCGCGCGCTGCAAGCGCAAAGACGCGCTCGATCGCATGCGCGAAGGTCCCGTCGACCTGGCCGGCCTCCGCCTCGAATTCCCAGTCGTCGAGGTGCGCGTCCAGTAGCGGACGAAGCGCCTCCAGGCGCGCCCAGAACATGCTCCCGGAGATGAAGTCGTCGGAGTCCACCTCTGGGGCCGCGATGCCGAGGCGGCTGGCCAGATAACGCACGTTGCCTTCGTTCGCGCCCCAGTAAAACCCCAAGGGCTGCACGTGGCCTTCCGGCGCCACCAGTCCGAGGCCGGAGTCCTCGCGATAGGCACGCACGATGCCATCGACCCGCGAGGGCGACAGAAGGTGCCCGATGAGCTGGCTTCGCCATGCGTCGCCGTCATGGCGGTGCGGCGATTTCTTGGTGTGCAGTTTCAGCACCAGTTGCTCGCCTTCGTTGAGCAGGCGATCCGCCACGCGCAGGAACGGCAGGATGTCGCGTCCGCGGTTCTCCACGGCCTCGATCTCCGCCTCGATGCCGTGCTTGTCGATCATTGCGCGAACCTGCGCGACCTTCTCCGCCGACGTTGTGACGATCACGCGGAAACGGTGTGCACCGGATACGAGCATCCCGATGATCTCGTCGAGCACATCCGGATACCACGCGTGGACCACAAGGCAGGGGCGCAGCAAGGTTGTGTCCGTGGACGTTGGCGTGACCGACCGCGTCAGCGCATCGCGCGTGGCCTGAAGCCACGCATGTCCCAGGCGGGCATCGGGTTCGAGCACGGCGCCTTCGGCCCACTCGTTCCATGCGTTGACGAACACGAGCCGGTCCGACGCGGGTCGGCCCGCAAGGCGTCGATGGATCGTATCGCCCAGCCAATCGCGATAGCGGCGCGGTGCCGAGTGCAGGTACGTACGCCCCGCGCCGGGACGACGCGCCTCGTTGTCCCAGCCGCAGTTCACACCGGGAAACAGGCGGTAGCCCGGCAGCGGGCGCTGCCGATAGTCGTTGGCGAGCTCACGCCAGTCGAGCACCTGGCCGCGGAAATCCGGGTTGATCAGCTGCTGGTCGGCGGTGATGTTGGCGGGCGTGGCGAGGTTCGGCGGGAATTCGACCGCGGCGTCGAAGCCATAATCGGTCGGATCGGCGCGATCGAAACTCTGGGTGTAGGCGATGAAGATCTCGCCGATGCCGTGCTCGTTGCACCACGCCCGCCAGCGCGCGGCGGTGGCCTTGGGCTCGGGAAGCAGGCCCGGGCGATACACCAGCAGCAGCGGCTTCCCATCGACACGCAGGTAGCGACGGTCGCGCAGATACGGCGCGATATGCGCGATGAACGCGAGGTCGTCCTCGGCGCTGTGCTGCTGTCCGATGAGGATGTCGTCCGCGCGGCCGTCCCAGCGACGCGACCAGTTCTCGTTGGCCCAGCACAGGCAGAACGGAAGATCGATCGAGTCGTCCTGCAGCCATTGCTGCAGCGGGGCTTCCAGCAGGGTTTTCCCGCCAAACCAGTAGTAGTAGAAGCAGAACGCGCCGATACCGTACTCGCGCGCGAGCGCCGCCTGGTCGCGCATGACGTGCGGGTTGCGCAGGTCGTAGAAGCCAAGGTCGCCGGGAAGACGCGGCTGCGCATGGCCTTCGAACTGCGGAAGCGCGCGCGACACATTGCGCCACTCGGTGAAACCCTTGCCCCACCACGCGTCGTTCTCGGCAATGGTGTGGAACTGCGGCAGGTAGAACGCGACAAGCGTGGCGGGCAAGGGCGAGGGTAGGGGCTCCTGCCGGCGAGGCACGTGGCCGAGTGCGGGAGCATCGGAGCGTGCGCGAGGGCGGTGCGCGGCCTTCGTGGTATCGGCCTTCTTTCCGCGCGGTCCCTGCGGGAGCGTGTCGGCGAAGCGTTCCAGGTACGACTGGCGCAGCCGGTCGCGCATGCGTTCCGGCATCGGCGTGATGCGGAACGCCGCGCGCAGGCCGTTGAACACTGCGGTGCGAAGGCCCTCTTGCAGGCGCGACGTCATGCGGCGATCACAGGTTCTGGTAATTCGGCCCGGAGCCGCCTTCCGGCGTCACCCAGTCGATGATCTCGTACGGATCCTTGATGTCGCAGGTCTTGCAGTGCACGCAGTTGGCGGCGTTGATCTGCAGGCGCTTGCCCGCTTCGTCCTGCACGATCTCGTAGACGTTGGCCGGGCAGAAGCGCGTGCACGGGTTGTCGTACTCCTCGACGCAACGCGTGATGCAGATGGCGGTGTCGCGCACCTTCAGATGGACCGGCTGGTCCTCATCGTGCTCGGTCGCGGCGTAGTACACGCCCTGCAGGCGGTCGCGCGGTGCCAGTGTGCGGTCCACGTATTCGCGCCTGGGTTCCTCGTGCTCGCCGACCTTGTCCAGCGAGCTCCAGTCGGCCTTGTTCTTCAGCGTCCACGGCGACAGTCCGCCCGTGAGGGTTTCCCATGCGGCGTTGGCCATGCCGAACCAGAAGCCGCGCTTGAAGCCCGGCTTGATGTTGCGCACCTTCTTCAGCTCGGCCATCGCATCGGACGCACGCAGCTTCGCGTCGAAACCCTGCGGCGCCAGTTGCGAACCCGCCAGGTGTTCGGCGGCGAGCATGCCGGAACGGATCGCCTGGTGCGTGCCCTTGATCTTGGGCACGTTGAGCAGGCCGGCGGTGTCGCCGATGAGCAGGGCGCCCGGCATCTCGCACGTCGGCAGCGACTGCCAGCCGCCGGTGACGATCGCGCGCGCGCCGGCGGAAAGAATGGTGCCGCCTTCCAGCAGGGCCTTCACGCTGGGATGGTTCTTCCATTGCTGGAAGGCCTCCCACGGCTTGTACTCCGGATCCTTGTAGTCGAGACCGCTGACATAGCCCAGTGCGATGCGGCCCTTGTCCAGGTGATACAGGAAGCTGCCGCCGTAGGTCTGGTTGTCGGCCGGCCAGCCCACGCTGTGCACGACCTTGCCGGGCTCCACGCGATCCTCCGGCACCTGCCACAACTCCTTGATGCCGATCGAGTAGCCCTGCGGATCGTGGCCTTCGTCCAGCTTGAACTGCCTGACCAGGCGCTTGGTGAGATGACCGCGCGCACCTTCGGCAAGCACCGTGACCCTGGCGCGGATGTCGATGCCGGCGGTGAAGCCGGGCTTGTGCGAACCGTCCTTCGCCACGCCCATGTCGCCGATGCGCACGCCCACCACGGCGCCGTTCTCGTCGTGCAGCGTTTCGGCCGCGGCGAAGCCCGGGTAGATCTCCACGCCCAGTGCCTCGGCCTGCGGTGCGAGCCACGCGCACATCGCGCCGAGGCTGACGATGAAGTTGCCGTGGTTGTGCATGCCCGGCGGCACCATCAGCTTCGTTCCGCCCTCCCTGGAGAGCATCCAGAACTCGTCCTTCTGCACCGGCACGCAGATCGGCGGCGGATTGTCGCGCCAGCCCGGCAGCAGCGCATCGAGCGGCGCCGGTTCGATCACCGCGCCCGACAGGATGTGCGCACCGATGGTGGACGCCTTCTCGATCACGCAGACCGAGATGTCCGGGTTGAGCTGCTTCAGGCGGATCGCGAACGACAGGCCGGCCGGACCGGCGCCGACGGTGACGACGTCGTACTCCATCACGTCGCGTTCGACGGCAGGGGTTTCGGCGTTGTGATCGGGCTGGCTCATGCTGGCTTCCGCGGCGGGCTGATGTCTTCGCTGCAGATTGTCGCGGGTTTGGCTCGCGAGCGCCAAATACGCCGTGCTAGCGTGGCGTATGGTTCTCTCGCCCGTGCCGCTGCCCGATGCCGAACTGCGCTTCGATCCGCACTGGCTGGGCCCGGTCGAGGCCGACGCGCTGCTGGAGGGCCTCCAGGCGCAGGTGCCCTGGAGCGTCCATCGGATCCGCATCTTCGGTCGGGACGTGGATTCGCCGCGGCTGAGCTGCTGGATTGGCGATCCGCAGGCGCATTACCGCTATTCCGGCGCCGATTTCGCGCCGCATCCGTGGCCGGCGCCATTACAGCCGATCCGCGAGCGCCTGCAGGAAACGCTCGGCGTGCGGTTCAACAGCGTGCTGGCCAACCAGTACCGGGACGGTCGCGATGCGATGGGCTGGCACAGCGATGACGAGCCCGAGCTCGGTCCGGAGCCGGTGATCGCCTCGATCAGCCTGGGCGCGACCCGCCGGTTCGCGCTGAAACACCGCCGTCAGCCGGAGCGCGCGCTGGCGCTGGAACTCCCGCACGGCAGCCTGCTGGTGATGTCGGGTGCGACGCAGCGCAACTACCGGCACGCATTGCCGCGCACCACGCGACCCCTCGGGGTGCGCATCAACCTGACGTTCCGCCGGATCCTGTCCCGCTGAGCCGCTCAGCCCTGCGCGGGCGGCCGGTTGCGCCGGTAGGACTCGCCGCTGGTGAGCGTCCAGCCGGCGATGTCGTGGCCGATGTTCTGCAGCGATTGCTCGAACGCATGCGCCACGTCGGGCACCGCCGTCGTCGCGGCGGGCTGCGCCTGCACGAACACTCTCGATGCGGCGACCCGCTGGTCGCTCACGTTCAGCAGCTTCGCGCTCACCTCGATCGTGGCCGAGGGTATGGCCGCCTGGGCGTAATCGGCCTCGAAGCGGCGGATGTCGAGCACGAGCCGGAAATCGCCGGCCATGCCGCTGCCCTGGCGCGCCACGCCCGCGATGCGGCCCGAATCCTCCAGCGTGCGCAGCAGCGTGTCCTGCAGCATGTCCGACGGCGTGCGCGCCCATTGCGCGCCACGGTAGACCTGCAGTTCGCCCGGCGTCGGCCGTACGGCGATGCGCAGGCTGTCGACGATGCGCGCCGCGTTCGGGGGCGCCAGCACCAGCTGCCAGTCCACGCGCGGCCAGTTCGCGTCGGCCTGTACGCGGGGATCGGGCGCATAGATGGTGCTGGTGCTCTTGGGCTTGTCGCTGAGGATCGAGCAGCCGGCGAGGACGATGGCCAGCCCGGCAGCCAACAGGTGTCGTGCGCGCATCATTCGGGTTCGAACTCCTTGGGTGCGTCGCGACCGAGCAGGTAGCGCGTGGGGTTGCCGTCCAGGCGGTCGCTGATGCGGCGCAGGTCGCGCACCAGCGAGCGCAGCTCGGTCAGCGTCGGGCCGAGTTGCGCAAGGCCATCGTTGGCGAAGCTGTGGATCGCGGCGCGGTTCTCGGACAGCACGCCGTTGGCATTGTTGGCGGCCGAATCCAGTCGCGTGAGGGTGCTGTCCAGCTTGGCGATCAGGCCGGGCAGCTTGGCGACGAGCTCGCGATCGACGCTTTCCACCGCGCGGTTGGTGGTGTCCAGCGTGGCCGACAGCTGTTCGCTGGACTTGCGCGCGCTGACGATGAGCGTGCGCAGGTCCTCGCGCTGGTCGGCGATCGAACCGGTCATCGCTTCCACGTTGGCCAGCGTGTTGGACACGCGCTTGACGTTCTCGTCGCTGAGCACCTGGTCCAGGCGGGCGACCAGGCGGTTGGCGGTGTCGGCGATGTTCTGCAGCGCCGAGGCCTCGGTCTGGATGACGGGCACTTCACGGTGATCGACGCTGGCCAGCATCGGGCTGCCGGGACTGCCGCCGGTGAGCTGGATGAAGGGGCTGCCGGTGATGCCCTGGATCGACAGCTTGGCGCGCGTGTCGGTCTTCACCGGCGCGTTGGCCTGCAGGCGCAGCAGCGCGATCACGCGGCGCGGGTCGTCCGGTGCCAGGCTCAGGCGCTGCACCGTGCCCACGGAAATGCCGTTGTACTGCACCGAGCTGCCTTCGGTCAGGCCGGTGACGGGTTCGTTGAACAGCACCGCGTACGTGCGCCATTCCTTTTCGGAGGAGTACTTCGCCGCCCACAGCGCGAACAGCAGCAGCAGCAGCGTGACCAGGATGGTGAAGGCGCCGATGAGGACGTAATTGGCCCGGGTTTCCATGATTCAGCTCGCCGACTCGCGGGTATTGCGTGCGGCACGCGCACGCGGACCGTGGAAGTAGTCCTGTACCCACGGATGATCGAAACGCTCGACCTCGGCCAACGGCGCGCAGACGATCACCTTGCGATCGGCCAGCACAGCGACGCGGTCACAGATAGCGTAAAGCGTGTCGAGGTCGTGTGTGATGAGGAAGACGGTCAGGCCCAGTGCTTCCTGCAGGGTGCGGATCAGCCGGTCGAAGGCTGCCGCGCCGATCGGGTCCAGGCCGGCCGTGGGTTCGTCGAGGAACAGCAGGGGCGGGTCGAGCGCCAGTGCGCGCGCCAGTCCGGCACGCTTGCGCATGCCGCCGGAGAGCTGCGAGGGCAGCTTGTTGAGCGCGTCCGCCGGCAGGCCGGCCAGCTTCACCTTCAGCAGTGCCAGTTCGTAACGCAGAGAGTCGGGCAGGTCGCCGTGGTATTCCTTCAGCGGCACCTGCACGTTCTCGCCCACGGTCAGCGAGGAGAACAGCGCGCCGTCCTGGAACAGCACGCCGGTGTTGCGTTCGATCGCGCGACGCTGCAAGGGATCGTCGCTGAGCGCGTCCATGCCCAGCACCTCGATCTCGCCCGCCTCCGGCTTGCGCAGCCCGAGGATGGCGCGCATCAGCACCGACTTGCCGGTGCCGGAACCGCCGACGATGCCGAGGATTTCGCCGGGCCTCACGTCCAGGTCCAGGTCGTCGTGCACGACCTGTTCGCCGAACCGGTTGACCAGGCCGCGCACGCGCACGATGGGCGTGGCTTCGTCGACATCGGGCCGCATGGGCGCGACGGCGTTCAAACGTTCATCTCCATGAACCAGATCGCGAAGAAGGCATCGAGCACGATCACCATCGAGATCGACTGCACCACGCTGGACGTGGTGCGCTCGCCCACCGACTGCGCGGTTCCTTCCACCTGCAGGCCTTCCAGGCACCCGATCAGGCTGATCAGAAGTGCGAACACCGGAGCCTTGGCCAGGCCGACCAGGAAGTGGCGCAGCTCGATCGTCTCGTGCATGCGCGCCAGGTACTGCTGCGGCGGGATGTCCAGGCTGTACGCGCCCACGGTGAGGCCGCCGAGCAGGCCGAAGATCATCGCGACAAAGGTCAGCAGCGGCAACATCACCAGCAGCGCGAGCATGCGCGGGATCACCAGCAGGTCGATCGGATCCATGCCCAGCGTGCGGATGGCGTCGATCTCCTCGCGGCTCTTCATCGCGCCGATCTGCGCGGTGAACGCGCTGGCGGTACGGCCGGCCAGCACGATGGCGGTGAGCAGCACCGCGAACTCGCGCAGGAAGGAAATGCTGACCAGTTCGACCACGAAGATCTGCGCGCCGAAGTCGCGCAGGATGTTGGCGCCCAGGAACGCAACCACCGCGCCGACCAGGAAACACAGCAGCGCGACCAGCGGCACCGCATCCAGGCCGACCTGCTCCATGTGGTGGACGGTGGCGGTGGGGCGGAAGCGCTGCGGTTCCTTGAACATGCGCAGCAGTTTCATCTGCGCCTCGCCGAGGAAGCCGACCAGCGCCAGCGCTTCCTTCCAGTTGTTGTGCACGGCGCGACCCAGGCGCTCCAGTGCGGCGCTGACGCCGTACTCGCGCTTCCTGCGCGGGCGGTCGTCGGCGACGTCCTCGATCGCGCTGACCAGTGCCTGATGCGACGCGTGGAAGGTGAAGGCGTCCAGGTCGATGCCGTGTCGCCGCGCGAAGCGCAGCAGTTGCAGCACGCCGACCGAGTCCAGGCGCTCGATGCCGGTGGCGTCGACCGATTCGATCGATTCGGGCGTGTCGAGCAGCGCGTCGGCGATCTGGCCGGCGTGGTCGAGGGTCCAGCGGCCGGACAAGCGCAGGCGCGACGGCGCCTGTCCGTCGGTGGCGATCTGCGGCGGGTGCGCGGTCGGTTCGGTCATCGAGCGGCTCTGGGCCTTGCAGGAGGATACCAGCCTTGCGTAACCGGACCCGCGCGAACGGGACGCGAAGGCCGTTGCAGGACGGTGGCGCGCCTGCTGTCACACGACGCGCCCCGTGCGATGCTTCGCGGATGTCGAACCCGCCCCCCTTGAGCGCGGCCAGCTACGCGGCACGCATCAACTTCCTGATCGAGCTGGCCGAGCGGCTGCACGCCTACGGCACCACCGCGCAGCGCCTGGAAGGGGCCATCAGCGCCGTCGCGCAACGCCTGCGTCTGGAATGCGAACCGTGGTCGAACCCGACCGGGCTGATCCTGACCTTTTCCGATCCACAGCGCGGGCCGGGCGAGAGCGACACCACGCGCGTGATCCGCCTGCCGCCCGGCGACACCGACCTGTACCGTCTGGCCGAAACCGACCGCATCGCCGAGGACGTGATGGCCGGTCGCCTCGGACTGGCCGAAGCGCATGCGCAGATGAGCGCGCTCGACCGTCCGCCCACGCGTCGCTCGCGCGCGATGCAGGTGCTGGCGTACGGCCTGGCGGCGACCGCGATCGGCGGCGTGCTGCGGTTGCCGTGGCTCGACATCGCCGTGGCCGGCATCAACGGATTGCTGATCGGACTGTTCGTGCAATTGTCCGACTGGAAAGTGCGCTTCAAGGAACCGCTGGAAGCGGTGACGGCGATGATCGCCTCCGGCGTCACGTTGCTGGTGTCGGCATTCGTCGCGCCGCTCAACCAGAACACCGTCATCATCGCCTCGCTGATCGTGCTGCTGCCGGGCATGGGGCTGACGAACGCGGTGAACGAGCTCACCAGCCAGCACCTGGTGTCGGGCACGGCCCGTTTTGCCGGCGCACTGACGACGGTGCTCAAGCTCGCCATCGGCACCGTGATCGCGTTGTACCTGGCCGACCTGATCGGCCTGCACGCGCAGGTGCGCGCGTCGCGACCGCAACCGGACTGGGTGGAGTGGGGCGCCCTCGTGCTGGCCTCGTTCGCCTTCGCGGTGCTGTTCCGCGCGCATCGGCGCGATTACCCGAAAGTGATGGCCGCCGCTGCCGGTGGTTATCTGATCTCGCGCTTTGGCGGCCAGGCGTTTGGCAGTCCCGCGGGCATCTTCCTCGCCGCGCTGGTGCTGACCGCGGCCGGCAACGCCTATGCGCGCTGGTGGCATCGCCCCGGAGCCATCCTGCGCGTGCCGGGCATCATCATGCTGGTGCCGGGCAGCACCAGCCTGCGTGGGTTGCTGACGCTCATCCAGCAGCAGGACGTGGACGCAGGGCAGGCCGCGCTGCTGGCGGTGCTGAACATCCTGCTGGCCCTCATCGCCGGGTTGCTGTTCGGCAACCTGCTGCTGCCTGCGCGACGGAATCTGTAGCCCAAAAAGAAAAAACCCCGGCATGGCCGGGGTTTCTGCAGGCGTTGTGGCCGGCGCTTACCTGATGAGGAAATCCTCGAGCTTGCGACCGGCGTCGGTATAGGCGGCCAGCCAGCGCGGCTGCTTGCCACGACCGGCCCAGGTTTCTGCGGCATTGGCCGGGTTGCGGTATTTCGGAGCGACCTTGCCCAGCGGCTTGCCGGCCCTGCGCGAAACGGCCTTTTTTGCCGGCTTCGCGGCGCGCGGCGCGGGTGCGCTGCCGCCGCCGAAGAGTTCGGCGATGGTGTATCCCTCGGCCCGGGCCAGTTGGGTCAGTTTCTTGCGTATGACGGCAACCGGCTTGCGCTTGCTCAGCGTGGTCTTGCGCTTCTTCGCCTGGTTGATGAGCGCGTCGAGTTCCTTCGCGGAAAGCGAATCGAGATTGATCGACATAAAAACCTCCGGAGCGGGGTAATCAGGGACTGATCGCGGCCCTGGGCGGGCGCATGTTCCCGATGATAGTCGCCGGGCTCGCGCGGCGTAAACGAAGCGCCGCCATGGGGCTTGGGCCTGCGCAGGTCCGCGCAGGCGTGGATCCACTCTCGAACGGCCGGATTCCGCGGTTTTCGGACGCTTCCGACAATACTGGCGATCCAACCCCTCTCCCGTCGGGAGAGGGGTTTTGGGGTTTACTTGGCCAGTTTCGCGAACACGCCCGCGCGGTCGAGGTTTTCCGCCTCGCTGGCACGACGGTGGCGGTATTCGAACGTGCCCGCCGCCAGGCCGCGCTCTGACACGACGACGCGGTGCGGAATGCCGACCAGTTCCATGTCGGCGAACATCGCGCCCGGGCGCAGGCCACGGTCGTCCAGCGCGGTCTCGATGCCGGCGGCATTGAGTTCGCGGTACAGCGACTCGGCCGCTTCGGTGACGGCGGCATCGCCCTTTGGATTGATCACGCACACCACTGCCTGCCACGGCGCCATGGGCTCCGGCCAGACGATGCCGTTGTCGTCGTGGTTCTGCTCGATCGCCGCCGCGACGATGCGCGACACGCCGATGCCGTAGCAGCCCATCACGGGCGTGGTGGCCTTTCCGCTGGAATCGAGCACGGTGAGCTTCAGGGCTTCGGCGTATTTGCTGCCCAGCTGGAACACATGGCCGACCTCGATGCCGCGCGCGATCTGCAGCGTGCCCTTGCCGTCGGGCGAGGGATCGCCCTCGACGACGTTGCGGATGTCGGCAACCTCGTCGGGTTCGGGCAGGTCGCGCCCCCAGTTCACGCCGGCCAGGTGGAAGCCCTTTTCGTTCGCGCCGACCACGAAGTCGGCCATCGCCGCGACGCTGCGGTCGGCGATCACGCGAACCTTCTTCTTGGCGTTCACCGGGCCGAGGAAGCCCGGTTCGCTGCCCAGGTGTTCGAGGATTTCCGCCTCGTGCGCCGCGCGGTAGCCGGCCAGGCCTTCGAGCTTGCCGAGCTTCACCTCGTTGACCATGTGGTCGCCACGCACCAGCGCCAGCACGAACTGAGCCTCGCCCTGCGCATTGGTACCGACGACGGCGACCGACTTCACCGTGCGGTCCAGCGCGATGCCCATCAGCGCGGCGACGTCCTCGCAGGTCTTCTGGTGTGGCGTGTCGACCTTGTGCATCGTCTCGCGCGCATCGGCGCGCGGGCCGGGCGAGATCGCCTCGGCCAGCTCGACGTTGGCGGCGTAGTCCGAACCGGTGGAGAAGAAGATCGCGTCCTCGCCCGAGTCGGCGAGCACCTGGAATTCGTGCGACACCGCGCCGCCGATGGCGCCGCTGTCGGCCGACACCGCGCGGAACTTCAGGCCCAGGCGGGTGAAGATGCGGCCGTAGGTGTCGTACATGCTGCGGTATTCGCGCCCCAGGTCCTCGTCGGTGACGTGGAAGGAGTAGGCGTCCTTCATCAGGAACTCGCGCGCGCGCATCACGCCGAAGCGCGGGCGGATTTCGTCGCGGAACTTGGTCTGGATCTGGTAGAAGTTGACCGGCAGCTGCTTGTAGCTGGACAGCTCGTTGCGCGCGAAGTCGGTGATGACTTCCTCATGCGTGGGGCCGTAGCAGTACCAGGCTTCCTTGCGGTCCTGCATCTTCAGCAGCTGGCCGCCGAACTTCTCCCAGCGGCCGGTTTCTTCCCACAGCTCCTTCGGCTGCACGGCCGGCATCAGCACTTCGATGGCGCCGGCGGCGTTCATCTCCTCGCGCACCGCGCGTTCGACCTTGCGCAGCACGCGCAGGCCCAGCGGCGACCAGGTGTACAGGCCGGCGGCGAGCTTGCGGATCATGCCGGCCTTCAGCATCAGCTTGTGGCTGATGATCTCGGCTTCGGCGGGGGTTTCCTTGCTGGTGTGGAGGTGAAACTGCGACAGGCGCATCGGCGGAGCTTCGGACGTAGGGAAGCAGCCATTCTGCCATGCGCGCACCGCGTTTCCGGCCATGTGGCCGGGGCGTGCGGTTCGGAAAGGCGCAGGCCGAAGGCCTGCGCGGTGGTTCAGCCGCCGCTGGCGACCGCGGCGTCGCCGCAGTAGGTCTTGATCTGCGCCTGCGCCAGCTCGGTGCGGTTGCCGCGCTCGCTGTCGGTGAGGTTGCGGTCGGGCTTGCCGTCCTTGTCCTCGTCCACGCCCACCGCGCCCGTGCCCTGGAGCACGGCCAGGTTGCTGCGCGCGTTGCTGCAGTTGGCGTTGGCCACCGGCTTGACGATGGGCGCCTGCGCGGGCTGGCCGTCCTTGTTCTGCATCGCGCGGCCCTTGATGACCTGGTCCGGCGGCGGCGAGTCGGAATAGTGCGTGACGCCCTGGGCGTCCTTCCACTGGTACACCTTCTGCGCGAAGGCAGGCGCGGCGAGGACCAGGCACAGGCCGGCGACAAGGCCGGGCAGCAGGCGGAACGACTTGGGCGACATGCGGGCTCCGGGTGGTCGACGCGCGGGGGAATTCCGGCGATTGCAGCACCGTGCCGGCGCCGAGGCAAGCGCCACCGTCGCGGGGCGTCGACATATGTGGTGGGCGTCTCGTTGTCCGCCCGGGCGGAGCGGCGGAAACGGGACGGGGGAATCGGCTCGGCGCGCGGATCGACTTACACTCTAAGGTCCCCGGCGCCCGCGCCGCGACGCCGGCCACCCCCAAGAGCCCATGCCGACCCCGTCCTCCATCGATCCGACCCAGCAGCCCCCGCGCCCGCGCGGCCGCGGCATCTACCTGTTGCCGAACCTGTTCACCACCGGCGGCCTGTTCGCCGGTTTCTACGCGATCATCGCCGCCACCCAGGGACGCTTCGACGATGCCTGCATCGCGGTGTTCGTGGCCGGCATCCTCGACGGACTGGACGGACGCGTGGCGCGCCTGACCAACACGCAGAGCGAGTTCGGCGTGCAGTACGACTCGCTGGCCGACCTGGTGAGCTTCGGGCTTGCGCCAGCGCTGGTGATGTACCACTGGGCGCTGTCCACGACGAAGCTCGACGGTGCCATCCCCGGCAAGATCGGCTGGGTTGCGGCGTTCCTGTATGCCGCCTGCGCGGCGCTGCGACTGGCGCGGTTCAACTCGCAGGTCGGGCAGGTCGACAAGCGCTGGTTCATCGGGCTGGCGAGTCCGGCGGCCGCGGGCCTGGTGGCCAGCTTCGTGTGGACCTGCGACGACCTGGGGTACACCGGCGAACAACTGCGCTACCTCGCGCTGGCCGTGACGGTCGCGGCGGGCCTGCTGATGGTCAGCCGCGTACGCTACTTCAGCTTCAAGGGCGGCGGTCCGCGCCACGACCGCGTGCCGTTCCTGGCGATCATCGTGGTGTTGGCGACGGTCGTCGCCATCGCCATCGACCCGCCGCGCGTGCTGCTCGCGATCGGCGCGCTGTATGCGCTGTCCGGACCGGTACATGCGATCGTGCGCCGACTGCGCCGCACGTCCACGCCCGAGGCGACCTCATGAACGGCACGTGGAGCGCGCAGCAACGCGAATGGCTGCAGGCGATGGGCCACAGCGTGTTTCAGCTGGCCGGTGTGGACGCACCGGATGAAGCGCCTGCGCGCACGCCGGACGCGCTGCGCGAAGCGGCCGGGCTGGTGCCGGAATCCGCACGTCCGGTGCGTCGCGCCGAGGCCGCGCGGCCAGCCGGCAACGGCGACCGCCTGATCCAGGCGGTGTTGCGCGCGGCCGGTGCAGGGGCGGACTCCGCCGCCGTGCTCGCGCTGGTGCCCGACGCCGCCGCCCTGCGCGGCAATGCTGCGGCCAAACGCGCGCTGTGGCCGCGCCTTCGCGGACTGCGCCGGAGCGTGGGCACGCCATGAACGCGCTCGCCGCCGACGCCGGAACCCGCGCGTCCTTCGGCGCGTTGCGGCCCATGCGCGAGGACGACCTCGAGTCGGTACATGCCGTAGAGATCCGCGCGTACGAGTTCCCGTGGACCGTCGGCATCTTCCGTGACTGCCTGCGTGCCGATTACCCCGCCTGGGTGATGCAGCGGGGCGGCCAGATCATTGGTTACTTCCTGATGAGCGTGGCCGCCGGCGAAGCGCACGTGCTCAACATCTGCATCGACCCCGCGTTCCAGGGCCAGGGTCACGGCCGCCACCTGCTGCGCGCGCTGGTGCACATCGCGCGGGGACGCGGCGCGGAACGCGTGTTCCTGGAAGTGCGGCCTTCCAACCGTGGCGCGATTGCGCTGTATCACTCCGAAGGGTTCAACGAGATCGGCCGCCGCCCGCGCTACTACCCCGCGCGCGAGGGTCGCGAGGACGCGCTGGTGATGGCGATCGAGCTGTTGCCGCCGGAGGCGTGATCGCGGCATCTCTGTCAGAGGCTCGCGGTAGTGCCACGCAATACAGCTGCAGCCTTCGCTGGGCATGTCACGGCCATCCATAGCGTCACGTAGCGGGCTTCGGGTCGCCCAGCCCGGCCATCCTGGCCGGGCGTTCTGTCACGCGCGCGGCAGTGCCGCGCAAGCGCGTGCCCTCACCCCAGCTTCGCGCGCTGCGCCGCCAGCGCCTCACGCTGCAGGTTCCAGTCGGCCAGGCGCTTGCGCTCCTGTTCGACCACGGCCGGCGGCGCATTGGCGACGAAGGTCTCGCTGGCCAGCTTGTTGTGGCACTTGGCGATCTCGCCGTCGACGCGCTTGATCTCCTTGTCCAGGCGCGTGCGTTCGGCGCCCAGGTCGACGAGGCCTTCCAGCGGCACCAGCAACTTCAGCCCGCCGACCAGGCCCGTGGCGGCGGCCGGCGAAGCCTCGCCGTCGGCGAGGACGGCGATCGATTCCAGCTTCGTCAGGAAGCGCAGCTGCGAATCGAAACGCGCGACGCGCTCGCGGTCGCTGGCGCTGCAGTCCGCCAGCAGTAGCGGGACGGCCTTCGAGGGCGCGACGTTCAGTTCGCTGCGGATCTTGCGCAGGCCGGTGACCATCGCCTTGAGCCACTCCACGTCGGCATCTGCCGCGGCGTAATCCTGCCCGGCGTAATCGGCCGCCTGCGGATAGGGGCGCAGCATGATCGTGGTCTCGGCAACGCGGAGTTTCGGCGCGATCTGCTGCCACAGCTCTTCCGTCACGAACGGCACCAGCGGGTGCAGCAGCGACAGCAGGCGTTCGAGCACGTACAGCAGCGTGTGGCGCGTGCTGCTCGCGGCCTCGGCGTCATCGCCCTGCAGCGCGGGCTTGGCCAGTTCGACGAACCAGTCGCAGAACTCGTTCCAGGCGAATTCGTACAGCGCCTGCGAGAGCAGGTCGAAACGGTACGAGGCGAAGTGCGTTTCGGCTTCCGTCGCGACCGTGGCCAGGCGCGAGAGGATCCAGCGCTCGGCGTCGGTCTTCGGCTGCGGCGTGCCGATGAAGTTCGCGCCCTCCGTGTTCATCAGCACGAAGCGCGTGGCGTTCCACAGCTTGTTGCAGAAGTTCTTGTAGCCCTCGGCGCGGCCGAGGTCGAACTTGATGTCGCGGCCGTGCGTGGCCAGCGCGGCGATGGTGAAGCGCAGCGCATCGGCACCGAATGCCGGAATGCCTTCCGGGAATTCCTTGCGCGTGGCCTTCTCGATCTTCTCCGCCATCTTCGGCTGCATCAGGCCGCCGGTGCGCTTGGCGACCAGGTCGTCCAGCGAAATGCCGTCGATCAGGTCCAGCGGGTCGAGCACGTTGCCCTTGGACTTGGACATCTTCTGGCCGTGCGCGTCACGGATCAGACCGGTGACGTACACATCGCGGAACGGCACGCGGCCGGTGAAATGGTCGGTCGCCATGATCATGCGCGCGACCCAGAAGAAGATGATGTCGAAGCCGGTGACCAGCACGCTCGACGGCACGTAGCGGTCGAAGCCGCGCTGCGCCATCGCCGGTTCGTTCGGCCAGCCCATCGTCGAGAACGGCCACAGCTGCGAGGAGAACCAGGTCTCCAGCACGTCGCTGTCCTGCGATAGCGTCACGTTGCCGCCGAGGCCGTGCTTCGTGCGGACATCGTCCTCGTTGCGGCCGACGTAGATGTTGCCCTCATCGTCGTACCACGCCGGAATGCGATGGCCCCACCAGAGCTGGCGGCTGATGCACCAGTCCTGGATGTTCTCCATCCAGTGGCGGTAGGTGTTGATCCAGTTGGCGGGGACGAACTTCACGTCGCCCTGCTCGACCAGCTCCAGCCCGCGCGCGGCGAGCGTGTCCATCTTCACGAACCACTGGTCGGTGAGGTAGGGCTCGATCACCTGGCCGGTGCGATCGCCACGCGGAACCTGCAGCTTGTGCGGCTTGGTGTCGACCAGGCGACCTTCGGCCTCCAGGTCGGCGAGCACGACCTTGCGCGCTTCGTAGCGGTCCAGGCCGCGGTACTTTTCCGGCGCGTTGTCGTTGACTGCGGCGACCGGTGTGAAGATGTTGATCAGCGGGAGGTTGTGGCGCTGGCCGACGGCGTAGTCGTTGAAGTCGTGTGCGGTCGTGACCTTGACCACGCCGGTGCCGAACTCGCGGTCGACGTAATCGTCGGCGATGACGGGAATCTCGCGGCCCGTGAGCGGCAGCGTGACGGTCTTGCCGACGAGGTGCGTGTAGCGCTCGTCCTGCGGATGCACCATCACGGCGACGTCGCCGAGCATGGTTTCCGGGCGCGTCGTCGCCACCGTGAGTTCACCACTGCCGTCGCTCAGCGGGTAGCTGATCGACCACAGGAAGCCGTCTTCCTCTTCGTTGACGACCTCCAGGTCGGAGATCGCGGTCTTCAGCACCGGATCCCAGTTGACCAGGCGCTGGCCACGGTAGATCAGGCCGTCCTCGTGCAGGCGCACGAACGCCTCGATCACCGCGTCGGCGGCCATCGGGTCCATGGTGAAGACGCTGCGCGTCCAGTCGCCCGACGTGCCGATGCGGCGCATCTGGCGCTCGATGGTGTCGCCGGACTGCTGCTTCCACTCCCACACCTTCTCGACGAAGCCCTCGCGGCCCAGCGAGTCGCGCGTTTCACCCTTGCCTTCGGCGGCCAGGTTGCGCGAGACCACCATCTCGGTCGCGATGCCGGCGTGGTCGGTACCCATCTGCCACAGGGTGTCGAAGCCGCGCATGCGGTGGTAGCGGATCAGCGCATCCATCAGCGTGTGCTGGAACGCATGGCCCATGTGCAGCGTGCCGGTGACGTTCGGCGGCGGCAGCAGGATGGAATACGGTTCGCCTTCTCCGCGCGGCTGGAATACGCCGCTGCGCTCCCACGCTTCGTACAGGCGGGTTTCGAACTGCTTGGGATCGTAGGAGGAGGCGAGGGACATGGGAGCAGGGATTCGTGATTCGTGGTTCGGGATTCGTAAGAGCGCCGGCCGGGTGGGGCGAATCTCGAATCCCCAATCCCGAATCCCGGCGCTTACATGTCGTACTTCTTCAGTTCCAGCCCGCGCGACTGGTACTGCTTCCAGCGCTCGCGCAGCGGGCCGCGTGCGGAGTCGTCGGCGGGAACGACTTCGAGCACGCGCTCGAAGGTGCCGTCCACCGGCTCGTCGCGCAGGTTGATCACCAGTGCGCGCATCGGCGTGTCGGTCTCGGGCGTGGCGATGAGCACGGGGCTGAGCTCGTCCTCATCGTCGCCGGCCATCTGGTGCGGGATGTAGGCGTCTGCGTCGAACTCCCACAGCAGCTCGTCCAGGCGCTCGGCCTGCTCGGCGTCGCGCGCCAGCACCAGGGTCCACAGGTTGGCGTCGTGCGCCTTGCGTGCCAGCTCGCACACCAGCAAAAGCGGCTCCTCGCGGAACCGCTCCTTCTGGATCAGGTAGAAATCGGCGCGCGCCACGCGGTCAGGCCACGCGGTCCAGCAGCCACTGGCTCAGCAGGCCGACCGGGCGGCCGGTCGCCATGCCCCGCTTGCCTTCGTCCGAGGCCGAACCGGCGATGTCCAGGTGCGCCCAGCGCTGGCCTTCGGCGAAGCGCGAGAGGAAGCAGCCGGCGGTGATCGCGCCGGCCCAGCGGCCGCCGATGTTGTAGACGTCGGCGAAGCTGGATTCCAGCAGGGTCTGGTACTCGTCCCACAGCGGTAGGCGCCAGGCGCGGTCGAAGACATTTTCGCCGGCCTCGAGCAGCTCGTTGGCCAGGTCGTCGTGCTTGCTCATCAGGCCCGAGGCGAACTTGCCCAGCGCGACCATGCAGGCGCCGGTCAGCGTGGCCACGTCCACCAGCGCCTGCGGCTCGAAGCGCTGGGCGTAGGTCATCGCGTCGCACAGGATCAGGCGGCCCTCGGCGTCGGTGTTGCCGACTTCGATGGTCTTGCCGGACATGCTGGTGAGCACGTCGGACGGACGGTAGGCATCGGCGTCGGGCATGTTCTCCACGGCCGGAACCACCACCACGAGGTTGATCGGCAGCTGCATGCCGACGGCGGCGACGAAGGTGCCCATGACGGTGGCGCCACCGCACATGTCGTACTTCATCTCCTCGATGCCGCCCTGCGTCTTGAGGTTGATGCCGCCGGTGTCGAAGGTGATGCCCTTGCCGACCAGCACGTACGGCTTGGCGTCGCCGCCATTGCTGTACTTCAGGACGATGAGCTTGGGCGGATTGGCCGAACCGCGGCCCACGGCCAGCAGCGAGCCCATGCCCAGCTCGGTCATCTGCGCCACGTCGAGCACGTCGCAGGAGGTGGTGGGGAAGCGGCCGGCGAATTCCTGTGCCTGCGAGGCCAGGTAGGCCGGGTTGCAGATGTTCGGCGGCAGGTTGCCCAGCTCGCGCGAGAACTGCACGCCGGCGGCGATGGCCTGGCCGTGTGCGAGGGCCGACGCGTCCTCGCCCAGGATCGACAGCGTGCGCAGGCCCGGCTCGTCCTTCTTGCGCGAGGCGCCGAGCGTGGCGGTATAGCGGTAGCAGGCGTGGTCCGCGGCGATCACCGCCTGGCGGATGTTCCAGGCCTGGTCGCGACCGGCGACCGCGACTTCGGACAGGGTGAACAGTGCCTTGGCGACCGGTCCGCCTTTGAGCGTGCGCGCGGCATCGCCCACGGCCTTGAGGTACTGCGGCACGCCGAACTTGGCGGCATCGCCCAGGCCGATCACCAGCACGCGCGGCGCGGCCACGCCCGGCAGGTCGTGCAGCAGCGCGGTCTTGCCGGTCTTGCCGCTGGCGTCGCCGCGCTCGAGCAGGGCGCGCAGGCGGCCACCACTGGCCTCATCAACAGCCTTCGCCGCAGGCGTCAGGCTGTTGTCGGCGAAGGCGCCGATCACGACGCAATCAGTCTGTGCGGCGGCAGGTGCGTCGCGGTTCAGGTCGAATTCGAGGGCCATCCAACAGATTCCCGAAGCAGATTTGAGGAAGCAGTTCCGTACAATCGAGCGGCTGTGAGGGGGATGCGAAGTCCCGGGCCGCGCATTGCGCAGCCGCCTCACGCCCTCGGACGAACCCCCGATTCTAGCAGGCCGCTGTCCGGGCCCTGCCGGTCGACGGGCGCGCCGGCGGCCGCGCAAGCGGGGGTCCGGCGGGTCGGGCCGGAGCCGGCGATGGGCCGGGCCGGTCGACATGCCGCACGCGCCCGTTCCCTTACCCTGTGACGCAACGCCGCACGAAGCCGACCGATGCCCAAGCTGGACCGCTACCTGATCAGCGAATTCGCCCTGGCCATCCTGGCCACGCTGGTCGTGCTTCTGATCGTCACCGTGGGTGGCGCGTTCACCGACGTACTGCAGGACATCGCCCGCGGCCGCGTGCCGGCGGGGCTGATGCTGGCCCAGCTGGGCCTGGTGCTGCTGAAGTGGCTGCCGCTGATCCTGCCGCTGGCGATGATGCTCGGCCTGATGCTCGGCGTGGGACGCCTCTACCGCGATTCCGAAATGCCGGTGATCGCCTCGATCGGCGTCGGCCCGCGCCGGATGCTGCGCCCGTTGCTGATGGTGGTGGGTCCGCTGGTGGCGGTGGTCGCGGCCTGCTCGCTGTGGCTGGGCCCGTGGGCCGACCGCGTGTCCAAGCAGATGATCAACGATGCCAACCGCAACCTGATCCTCGCGGGCCTTGAGCCGGGCACGTTCACCGGCATCCCCAACGGCGGCGGGGTGATCTATGTGGCGAGCATGTCCAAGGACGGTAGCCAGCTGGGGCGTGTGTTCGTCCACCGCTACGGCGAGGACGGGCGCGTCGATGTGGTCACCGCCAATCAGGGTGAGCTCATCGTCGAGCCGGGCGGCAACCGCTATCTGACCCTGCGCCAGGGCCATCAGGTCGAAGGGCCGCTGGCCGGTGGCAAGGATTTCCGCCTGGTCACCTACGCCAGCAACGAGATCCTGTTGCCCGCGGTCGAAGCGAAGTTCGACCCGCGCGCCCCCGAGATGCTGCCCACCACCGCGCTGTTCGGCGACAGCCGGCGCGAGGCGAAGGCGCAGCTGCACTACCGCATCGCGCCACCGCTGCTGGCGCTGGCCTTCGCGCTGATGGCGGTGCCGCTGGCGCGGAGCATGCCGCGGCAGGCCCGCTATGGCCGCATCGTGGTCGGTTTCCTGGCGTACCTGATCGGGCAGAACCTGATGACTGCCGGCCTGGGCTGGCTGGAGGACGGCAAGATCGCCATACAGCTGGGCCTGTGGTGGCTGTTGATCCCGGTGATGGCCATCGCGCTGTGGCTGTATTTCACCGACGGCAGTCTGGGTAGGCCACGCTCGGGCGTGCGCGCCGCTGGAGCGGCGCCATGAGGCTGCTGCCCAAGATCCACGACACCTACGTCGGCCGCACCGTGCTGGGCACGGTGGTCCTGACCTGGGCGGTGCTCGCCGGTCTGGACGTCATGCTGGGGCTGGTCAGCGAATTCGGCGACATCGGCAAGGGCCGCTATGGCCTGTCGGAAGCCTTCGTCTACATGGCGCTCAGCGTGCCGCGCCGGCTGTATTACCTGTTCCCGTACGCGGCCGTGATCGGTTCGCTGATGGCGCTGGGCCAACTGGCGGCGACCTCCGAACTGACCGCGCTGCGCGCGGTGGGCCTGTCGCGACGACGTCTGGGGTTCGCCGTGGCGGGAGCCCTGGCCATCCTGACCGCGCTGATGGTGCTCAACGGCGAGAAGATCGCGCCGTGGACGCAGCAGCGTGCCGATGCGCTGAAGAGCGCGGCCAAGTCGGGACGCGCCGTGCCGCAGTACACGCAAGGTCTTTGGGCTCGCGACGGTGAGACCATCCTCAACGCCGACAGCGGGCAGGAAATGTCGCGCGGTGCCGAACGCTGGCTGCAGCTGCGAAGCGTCTCGCTGTATCGCGTCGGCGCGGATGGGCGCCTCCAGGAAATCGTGCACGCACAGACCGCCGACCGGCGCGCGAATGGCTGGACGCTGCGCGACGTGACACGCACCCGCATCGGCGCCAACTCGGTGGAGCAGGAACGCCTGCCCACGATGCCGTGGACGTCGCGTCTGGACGCCACGATGCTGACCAGTGGCTCCGATCGGCCGCGCTATCTGTCGGCGGGCGACCTGCGCAGGGCCATCGACTACCGCCGGCGCAACGACCTGGACGCGTCGGAGTTCGAAGAACACTACTGGGGGCGCTGGTTCTATCCGATCAACGTGCTGGCCCTGTGCCTGGCCGCCGTGCCCTTCGCCTTCGGCACGCTGCGCAGTGGCGGCATGGGCAAACGGTTGTTCATCGGCATCGTCTTCGCGCTGGGCTTCTGGCTGCTGCAGACGCAGTTCGTGAAACTCGCCGCGGTCTACAAGTTCGACTACCGCGTTGCGTACCTGTTGCCCACGGTGATCATGCTGGGAGCCTCCGCCTACCTCTTCAAGAAACGGAGTGGGTGAGGCAAGCCGCTTACGCGGCATTGCCGCGTGGCTTGCCGAACGCCCGGCCATGGATGGCCGGGCAGGGCGACCCGAAGCCAATGACGCACCGCCATGGACGGCACGCAATCACCATTCGAAGTTGATGCCTACGCGGCATTGCCGCGTGGCTTGCCGAACGCCCGGCCATGGATGGCCGGGCAGGGCGACCCGAAGCCAATGACGCACCGCCATGGACGGCACGCAATCACCATTCGAAGTTGATGCCTACGCGGCATTGCCGCGTGGCTTGTCGAACCAGATCTCGTGAAACCGGTCTGCCCGCGGCGCTTAATGGCGCAGCGACGCGCGCTATTTTGCCCGCTTCGGCAACCGCACCATCCGCGTCCCACTCGCGCGATCGTGCCAGGTCAGGCGTTCGCGATCGATCCACGCCCACCAGAAGCCCAGACCAGCCAGCAGCAGCGATGCGCTGCCCACCGCGTAGCGGATCGCAAGCGCGCGCCAGTCGGGCATGCCGCCGTCGGCGCCAACCACCTTCAATCGCCACGGGCGCATGCCCAACGTCTGTCCGCCGCGGCGCCAGCTGAGCAGCGCGTATGCGCCGGTGAGCAGCCAGCACACCAGCCACAGCAGCCACTGCAACGCGCTGAACGGCGCGATGTTCTCGCGGCTGCCATGCCCGCTCAACGTGAAGGCGACGGTGAACACAACCGATGCGAGCATCCACAGTGCGATCGCGGGCAGCAGGTCGTAGACCAGCGCGGCCAGGCGCCAGCCGATCAGCGCGGTGGGACGGGAAGGAGAGGGCGATGCCATCGCATCAGGATAGCCGCTAAGCTCGCGTCATGAGAGTCAGAACACCCGCGGAACGTCGTGCGATCGCCATGGCGTTGCCCGAACTCGGCGACGACGACGCGGGCGTGATCGGCCGTTTCCTCGACGCGATCTGGGCCGAAAACGGCCTCGCCCAACCCACGCTGGACAGCTATCGCCGCGACCTGGAACTGCTCGCGCGCTTTCGTAGTGGAAAGTCCGGAGGATTGGCTGGCGCCGATCGCGCCGCATTGTTCGATTACCTGGCCTGGCGTTCGCAGCACGGCTATTCGCCGCGCAGCAACGCGCGTCTGTTGTCGGCGCTGCGCGCCTTCTATGCATGGCTGGTACGCAAGGGCGACCGTGTCGACGATCCGACCGCGCTGCTGGAGCCGCCCAAGCTGCCGCGCTCGCTGCCCAAGGCCCTGGCCGAAAGCCAGATCGACGCGCTGCTGGCCGCGCCGGATGTGGCCTCGCCGCTGGGGCTGCGCGATCGCGCGATGCTGGAACTGATGTATGCCGCCGGACTGCGCGTGAGCGAGCTGGTCAATCTGCCCTCCACGGCGGTGAACCTGCGTCAGGGCGTGCTGCGTGTGATGGGCAAGGGCAGCAAGGAGCGTCTGGTGCCCCTGGGCGAAGAAGCCCAGCACTGGCTCGAGCGTTACCTCGCCCAGTCGCGCCCGCAACTGGCCGGCAAGCGCGCGCTGGCCCCGCTGTTCCTGTCGGCCAACGGCGAAGCGCCCTCGCGCCAGCAGTTCTGGCAGCTGGTGAAGCGATATGCCGTGCTTGCCGGCATCGACCCTGTCCGCATCAGCCCGCACGGCCTGCGCCACAGCTTCGCCACGCACCTGCTCAACCGCGGCGCCGACCTGCGCGCGCTGCAGATGCTGCTGGGCCACAGCTCGCTGTCGACCACGCAGATCTACACGCTGGTAGCGCGCGAACAACTCAAGCAACTCCACGCGAAGCACCATCCGAGGGGATGAGGCAGGCCGCTTGCGCGGCACTGCCGCGTGACCTGCCGAACGCCCGGCCATGGATGGCCGGGCCGGGCGCTCCGAAGCCGGCTGCGTACCGCCATGGATGGCAAAGGAATGTCCGCCCGAAAACCGCTGGGCGGGGCGGCCGGGGGGTTCCGCAGCACCCCAATCCCCAACCACGCCCCAACGCCCCACCGTTCCGGGACTTCATCCACTGGCTGCCCGGGAATGCCATGCCACAATCCCCGGCATCCCCCATACGCGGCCCATGGCTGCTCCGTCAGGACCCCCGATGAAGCGAATCCTCCTCGCCGCCCTTGGCGCCATCAGTCTCTCCGCCTGCGCACAGGCGCCGGGTGGCGGCCAGGCCCCGGGCGCGACCGCCTCCGCCCCGGTCGCCAAGCCGACCGTCGCCGCCGCCCAGGCGAAGGCGGGAACGCCGGATGCCCGGGCGATCGAAGCCGTGCGCGTGCTCAACCCGAAGGTGAAGGTCGAGCGCGTCGGCGCGGCGCCGATGCCCGGCTTCCGCGAGGCGATCGTGGCCGGACAGGTGGTTTATGTCAGCGACGACGGCCGCTACCTGTTCCTGCCCGGCTCGGGCGGTGCGCTGTTCGACGTCCAGGCGCAGAAGAACCTCAGCGAAGACGCGATGAATGTCGTGCGCAAGCAACTGCTGCAGACCATTCCCCGCAGCGAGCGCATCGTCTTCGCGCCCACCAACCCGAAGTACACCGTCTCCGTCTTCACCGACGTGGAATGCGGCTATTGCCGCAAGCTGCACAGCGACATCGCCGAGTACAACCGCCAGGGCATCGCCATCGAGTACCTCGCGTTCCCGCGGATGGGCATCGGCAGCGACGACTACAAGAAGATGGTCGCGGTCTGGTGCGCGCCGGACCGCCGCAAGGCGCTGACCGACGCCAAGAACGGTCGCGGGCCGACCAACGCCAGCTGCAAGACCAGCGTGAACCAGCAGTACGACGTCGGCCGGCGTGCCGGTCTGACCGGCACGCCGATGATCCTGACGGCCGAGGGCGTCGAGGTGGGCGGTTACCTGCCGCCGGCCGCGCTGCGCCAGGCGCTGGACAAGCTGGCCGCCGAGCAGGCCCCGGTCGCCACGGCCAAGCCGGGCGCCTGACCGGCCTTACGCCATGGGCCCATGACGCCGCCTCCGGGCGGCGTCATCGTCTGGCGACATCGTGAATCGCCATTCCGGCGGGCAGGCAGGCGCTTTGGGTACAATGTCGGGCCCGACGTTGCACGGTTCCCCGGACATGATCGTCCTCGAGGGCGCATCCGCCCTGTCGCCGTTCCGACTGGAACGGCTCCAAGCCCGCCTGCAAGCCCTCCATCCGTCCGTCCGCCTCCTTGGCGCCTGGCCCGTGTACTGGGTCGAGCCGGAGACCGACGCCACGCCGGATCCCGACGCACTCCGCCGCATCCTCCAGGCCGACCTGGCCGAGGCGCCGCGCGCGGCCGAGGCGGTATCGCGCTATGTCACGCCGCGCCTGGGCACGCTGTCGCCCTGGGCCAGCAAGGCCACCGAGCTGCTGCACGGCGCCGGCCTGCCGGTGCACCGCGTCGAACGCGGCACCCGTTACGACCTGATCGGCTGGCCGACCGACGCGACCACGCAGGGCGTGCTGGCGAAGGTGCTGCACGACCCGATGACGCAGTCGCTGCTGGACGCGCGCGAGGACGCCGTCGCGCTGTTCTCCGTGCCCACCCGCGGCGAGCTGGAGCGCATCCCGCTGGCCGAGCTGGAACTGGCCAACACGCGCCTGGGCCTGGCCCTGGCCGACGACGAGATCGCCTACCTGCGCGAGCGCTATGCCGCGCTGGGCCGCGAGCCCTCCGACGTCGAGCTGATGATGTTCGCGCAGGCGAACTCCGAGCACTGCCGCCACAAGATCTTCAACGCGTCCTGGACCATCGACGGCGTCGAGCAGACCACGTCGCTGTTCAAGATGATCAAGCACACGCACGCGATGACGCCCGAGCACACGCTCTCGGCGTACAGCGACAACGCGGCGGTGGTGGAGGGCTATGCCAGCCGCCGTTTCCGCCCCGATCCGGTCACGCATGCGTACCGTTCGGAAGCGCAGGTCGACTCCGCGTTCGCGATCAAGGTCGAGACCCACAACCATCCGACCGCCATCGCGCCGTTCCCGGGCGCCTCCACGGGTGCCGGCGGCGAGATCCGCGACGAAGGCGCGACCGGACGCGGTGGTCGTCCCAAGGCCGGCCTGTGCGGTTTCTCGGTTTCGCACCTGCGCATCCCGACGTTGCCGCAGCCGTGGGAACGCCCGCGCGCGCTCAACCCGCGCATGGCCTCCGCGCTGGAGATCATGCTCGAAGGCCCGATCGGCGCGGCGGCGTTCAACAACGAATTCGGCCGCCCCAACCTCACCGGCTATTTCCGCAGCTTCGAGCTGGACGAAGGCACGCACGCGCGCGCCTACGACAAGCCGATCATGCTGGCCGGTGGCCTGGGTGCGATCGACCGCAACCAGGTGAAGAAACTCGGCCTGCAGCCAGGCGATGCGGTGATCGTGCTGGGCGGCCCGGCCATGCTGATCGGCCTGGGCGGCGGCGCCGCCAGTTCGGTGGCCTCGGGCGACAGCCATGAGGCGCTCGACTTCGCCAGCGTGCAGCGCGACAACCCGGAGATGGAGCGCCGCTGCCAGGAAGTGATCGACCGTTGCGTCGCGCGTGGCGAGAACAACCCGATCCACACCGCGCACGACGTCGGCGCCGGCGGCCTGTCCAACGCCATCCCCGAACTGCTGCACGACTCGGGCCTGGGCGGCATCATCGACCTGGCCAAGGTGCCCAGCGACGATCCCTCGCTGTCGCCGATGCAGCTGTGGTGCAACGAATCGCAGGAACGCTACGTGCTCGGCGTGCCTGCCGACCGCGTGCAGGAATTCGCCGATATCTGCGCGCGCGAGCGTTGCCCGTTCGCGGTCGTCGGACATGCCACCGCCGAGGAGCACCTGGTCGTCGGCTACGGCGCCACGCGCGAGAACGCGCGCGAGCCCGGCCGCGACTGGCCGATCGATTTCCCGATGGACGTGCTGTTCGGCAAGCCGCCGAAGATGCACCGCGACGCGCGCCGTCCGGCGGTCGCGCCGTGGCCGGCGCTGGACTGGGACGGACTGGAACTGCGCGATGCCGCGCTGCGCGTGATGGCGCACCCGGCGGTCGCATCGAAGAACTTCCTGGTCACCATCGGCGACCGCACCGTCGGCGGCCTGACCGTACGCGACCAGATGATCGGTCCGTGGCAGCTGCCGCTGGCCGATTGCGCGATCACGTTCGCCGGTTTCGATGGTTACGTCGGTGAGGCGATGGCGATCGGCGAGCGCACGCCGCTGGCGCTGATCGACGCCGCTGCCGCCGCGCGCATGGCCGTGGGCGAAGCCATCACCAACCTGTGCGCCGCACCGGTCGAATCGCTCAACCGCATCAAGCTGTCCGCCAACTGGATGGCCGCCGCCGGCCACGCCGGCGAGGACGCGCGCCTGTTCGACGCGGTGAAGGCCGTGGGTCTGGAGCTGTGCCCGGAACTGGACCTGAGCATCCCGGTCGGCAAGGACTCCTTGTCGATGCAGGCGCAGTGGCATGGCAACGGCACGACGGCCAAGTCGGTGTCGCCGGTGTCGTTGATCGTCAGCGCGTTCGCGCCGGTGGTCGACGTGCGCCAGCAGCTCACCCCGCTGCTGCAGCGCGATGAGGAATCGGAGCTGTGGCTGATCGGCCTGGGCGCCGGCAAGCAGCGGTTGGGTGGTTCGGTGCTCGCGCAATGCCATCCCGATGCCGTCGATGGCGAATCGTCCCTGCCTGCCTTCGCGGGCGCGCTCGGCGTGCCGGACCTGGACAACCCGCAGCGCCTGCGCGACTTCTTCGAACTGATCCGCGATGCGCGCGAGGCCGGCATCATCAAGGCCTACCACGACCGTTCCGACGGCGGCGCATTCGCGGCGCTGTGCGAAATGGCGTTCTGCTCGCGCACGGGCCTGGACATCAACCTCGACGGCTGGGGCGATGATCCGTTCCGCACGCTGTTCAACGAGGAACTCGGCGCGATCGTGCAGGTGAATGCGGAGGATCGTGCGGAGTTCGCCGACCTCGTCGCGCGTCACGGCCTGATCGACTGCGCCCAGCGCATCGCGCGCCCGACCACGGCGCCCGCCATCCGCGTGCGCGACGAAGGCAAGACGCTGGTCGAATGGCGCTGGGACGAACTGTTCGATGCGTGGTGGTCCACCAGTCACGCGTTGCAGAAACTGCGCGACAACCCGGAATGCGCCGACGAGGAACGCACGGTCGCGCGCGACTTCAACGCGCCGGGCCTGAAGCCGAAGCTCACCTTCGACGCGGCCGATGACGTCGC
This sequence comes from Lysobacter stagni, assembly GCF_030053425.1. Classification (NCBI taxonomy): domain Bacteria; kingdom Pseudomonadati; phylum Pseudomonadota; class Gammaproteobacteria; order Lysobacterales; family Lysobacteraceae; genus Lysobacter; species Lysobacter stagni. The sequence continues at coordinate 1,662,262 of NZ_JASGBI010000001.1, forward strand.
CGCGCCGTTCGTGAACACCGGCGTGCGCCCGAAGGTCGCGATCCTGCGCGAGCAGGGCGTCAACGGTCAGGTCGAAATGGCCGTTGCGTTCGATCGTGCGGGCTTCGAGGCCGTCGACGTGCACATGAGCGACCTCATCGCCGGCCGCTTCAACCTGGCCGATTTCAAGGGCATCGCCGCGTGCGGTGGGTTCAGTTATGGCGACGTGCTCGGCGCGGGTCGCGGCTGGGCGACGTCCGTGCTCGAGCGCAGTGCGCTGCGCGACGCATTCGCTGCGTTCTTCGCGCGCACCGACAGCTTCTCGCTGGGCGTGTGCAACGGCTGCCAGATGCTCTCGCAGCTCAAGCCGATCATCCCGGGTGCCGAACACTGGCCGAAGTTCCTGCGCAACCGCAGCGAGCAGTTCGAAGCCCGCGTCGGCCTGCTGGAAGTGATCGAATCGCCGTCGCTGTTCTTCCGCGGCATGGCCGGTTCGCGCATCCCGGTGGCGGTCGCGCATGGCGAAGGCCGCGCCGACTTCGACAGCGCACTCGACCAGGCCGCCGCGAATGTGTCGTTGCGCTACATCGACGGCAACGGCCAGACCGCCTCGCGCTACCCGCTCAATCCGAACGGCTCGCCCGATGGCATCACCGGCCTGACCAGCGCCGACGGCCGCGCCACCATCCTGATGCCGCACCCGGAGCGCACGCTGCGCAGCGCCAACTTCAGCTGGGCCCCGGCCGACTGGAGCGGCGACTCGCCGTGGATGCGCATGTTCCGCAACGCGCGGGTGTGGGTGGGCTGACCGGTCTGAGAGGCGACGGCACGCGCCGTCGCCTCATGCGTCGTCGCCTCACCGGAACGTAGGCGGTACCGGGAAGTTCGCCTGGAGGCCCGGCAGCGTGCCGTCCACCTGCGGACGGTTGATGCTGCCGATGCCCAGGTCGACGAAGCTACCCGCATCCGGGAACGTCGCCGGTTGCGTGACCTGGATTCCGGTCAGGTGCTCGAAGGTGAAAGCCGAGCCACGACGCAGCAGATCGCGCTGCGCATTGGTGTGCGACGCTCCGCCCGGGAACATGAAGCCGACCAGCGCGTGCGCCACCTCGTGCGCCAGCGAAGCGCCGAGGATGCGTCCGACGACCATCACCGCCAGCGCATTCTGCGGATTGCTGGTGCCCGGCGGGGCATTGATCGCCGCCTGGATCGTCGCGATCACGCTGTCGTCGATGTCGGTGGCGTTCGGATCGGTCATCGCACCGGGGAAGACGTCGATGACCTCGTCGAAGTCGTTCGGCCCGACTGCCGCGCCGGCGTTGAAATTGCCATTGCGGTCGCGCGTGATGCCCAACAGGCCGTTGAGCGACGCCACCGCACCGCTCGGATCGCCGCCGATGTCGCAGTGCGTGAGGAACTCGTTGGGCAGGTGCGTGGGCACTTTCTCGGTGAACGGCGCGATCGTCCACACCAGGCGCACGTTCGCATCGCTCAGCAGGTCCTCGGCGGTCGCCTTGGCCACGACCAGCACGTCGGCCTTCAACGTTGTCAGGCCGAAACGCGTCAGCACGGTGTCGAACGCGCTGTTCTCGGTGATGCTGACGAACTGGGGAATGCTCAGATCGTACTTCTGGCTCTCCACCGACGTACCGTCGGCATCGAAGACGTCGAAATCGATCTTCGCCAGGCCGGGGCGCAGTCCCGCCACGTCGGCCTTGAGTCCGTTCTGCACGGTCTGCCCGTTGCCCAGCGTGTAGCGGCCCTTCTGGTCCGGCGGAACGCTCCAGCGGACCGAGCCGCCTTCGGGAATCGGCCGCGTGGTGACCTTGAGCACGGTGCGCCCGGTCTTGCTCGGGTTCGTGGCGCTCGGACTGAACGAGCGCGAGCGCGCCCACGCCAGCGCATCGGCGGGCTCGATGATCCACGAGCGCCCGCCTTCCGGCGGCATGCGCAGCGCGAGATCCTCGCGTTCGCCACCACTGACGCGCGACATGTTGACCTCGCCGCCCGGACCGGTCGCGCGCTTGATCGCCTGCTTCACCTCGGGCGATGCGTTGAGCGACTGCTCTTCCGGCTTGGCCCCGCCCCCGATCATTCCGCTGATCGCGTTCTTGGTGAGATCCTGCGCCTGCGCGTCGCTGATGAGACCGCGTTGCTTGGCCGAATCGATCGTCTTGACCGCCTTGTCGATGTCGCGCGCCATCTTCGCCTGCAGGGCGAGATCGGCGGCCTTGCCGCCAAAGAACTGCGCCGTGTCGAACGCGCCCTGGAGCGCGGCCGCGGCGTTCTTCTGCGTGCCTTCCAGGCCGGTGATGTCCTTGAACAGGTTCGGTGTTCCCAGCAGCTGCATGGCGGCAGCCAGCCCGGTGGGATCGGGCGCGGCCGGCGCGTTCTGCAGGTTGATGATCGGAGCGGCGAAATCCTTCGCCGTGAGGTCCGGCACCTCGGCGCGCCGCGTGTCGGTACTGACCGGAAGGATCGGCGGTGGCTGGTCGGGCAGTGGCGATTCCTCCCAGCGCCAGAAGCGTTCCTCTTCCTTGCGTTCGCAGGAATTGCAGGCACCCATGACCGCCTCGGCGTATACACCGCGGGTGGGCACGGCGATGCGTGACGGCTCGATGGGCGTGTTGGGCTGGTAGTGCTCGAGCAGGTCGACGGGATTCTCGATGTCCTGCCGATAGGTCGGATCCAGATGGAATCCGCGCGCGACCGGCATCACCAGGCAGTTGCCGACGATGCCGATCAGTTCGTTCTCCACCACCGACGCAACGCTGCGGCCATCGGCGTTGGGCGCCTGGAAACCGTCGAGCAGCATGTAGCGGCGGTGCTCGCTCATGGCGTACCACAGGCAATGGTGGTACTGCTCCAGGTGCTCGTTGAGATGATCGAGCAGGTTGCGCGACAACTCCTTGTCCTCCTGCTTCGGGTTGCGCAGCTCTTCACGGCTCAGCGGCGCGAAGACGCGCGCGGCATCCCCGCCGACGACGTCGTTGAGGATGCGGGCGCCCTGGAACAGGTGTCCGCTGGAGTAATGCGTGCGATAGCGCAAGGTTCCCGACTCGACGATCACTTTCGAGCCGGTGGGCAGGATCTGCAGGAATGGGATGTTGAGCAGCCCGCTGATGTCGCTGATCTCGATGTACTGGATGTCGCGGCGTCGCACCGGCGGCAACGCGCCGGCGAGGTTCACCGACACGAACAGCGGTCGGTCGTTGATGAAATCGCTGACCAGCGTCGTGTCCACCGGCAAGCGCGTGCGCGTGCCGTTCGGGCTGACCGCAAAGAACTGCAGGTGCTGGACGAAGCGCTCGGCGATCTTCGGTGCCAGCTGTTCCTGGAAGATCCGGTCCTTCAATGCCTGTCCCTTCAGGTGCTGGCGATAGAAGTCGGAAGCGGAGATGGACGGGAACAGCGTGCCGAGGAACAGCCACGCATTCGCGTCGAAGTCGTCGTCCGCGTCCCTTGGGCGCGCGATCTCGAAGCGCAGCGTGATGTCGCCCTCCAGATGCTCGAGCAGCTGGTCCGCATAGGTGCCGTCGGGGAAATCGCTGCCGACGTACTGGTTGCGGATGCGCTCCAGCGCATCGAATCCCGGTCGCAGGCGACGGTCACCCACCACGTTGCGCAGCGTGTTGCGCCAGCGCAATGCCTTTCCCGAATCGAAGCGGCTCATGAGCAGCGGAACGAACAGGCATTCCTGCACGTCGGTCAGGCGCTGGCGTACCAGCAGGTGGCGCAGCACTTCGAAGTACTGGATGGTGACCGCGTGGCAGTGGTTGTAGTTGGCCACGGATTCGGTCGTGGCGACCACGCGCTCGCCCTGGCGAACCGTCTGGACGACGGTCGAGCGCTGGCTGCGCAGCGACGAGGCGCTCTGGATGGTGCGGTCGCGCAGCTGGTTCAGCGCGCTGGCGGCGGTGCGCCGCGACGAATCCTGCCACGACTCGGTGCCGGCGCTGGCGAAGCCGCCGCCGATGCCCAGCAGGCCGCCGACCGGTCCCAGGATCGCGCTGACGCCCAGGCCGCCGGCGATACTGCCGGTGGACGAACTGGATCCGCCACGCACGTTCTCGCTGACCGTGCCGTTGACGATCTCGTTGATGTCGCGGTCGCGGCTGATCGACGCCTCGAGCGCGTCGCGGGCTTCGAGTGCTTCGGTTCGTGACGAACTCTCGCGACGTTCCCAGTCGACCACGGCGATCTGCTTCTTCTGTCCGGGCGCCAGCGGCAGGCTGTAGAGCAGGTTGCCCATCGAATAGCCGTCGGCGACCCATTCCTGCTTGAACCGCAGCACATGGCCGTGCGCGATCGTGCAGGCCTGGTAGAGCGTCGCTTCGTGATCCCAGTCGGCCGGATTGCGGCAGCTCATCGGCTGGCGTCCGGGCTGCAGCCCCAGGTGTTGGCCGATTACGCGCAGCAGGTCGCCATGCACCGTGAGCTCCGCGGCGGCCGCGACTTTGGTCAGACTGAATCCATCGGGGTCGCGCGCGAGGGTCTGCAGGATGTTCGCGTCGAGCCGGTCGGTGGCGAGCGTCGGCGTGCGCGTGGCGGCCATCGCACTCACGTTGGCACCCGCGGCATCGACTTCGCGCGCCTGCGCGGACAGCGTCGCCTGCGGCAGGAGCCCGACGATCTTCGACAGGTCGATCTTCGCCGGTTCGCTGAGAGTGAGCCCCTTGATGGCGGGCTCGGTGGTGCGCACCACGTAGCTGAAGCTGAACTCCTCCAGCGTGCGGTCGGGACGGGTGAAGTCCACGCAGCGTCCCGCACCGGGGTCGTTGCTGTAGGTGCCGTCGGCACGCGCCAGATCGCTTGCGTCCGGATCGCGCGGCACCAGTTCGCCGGCGTGGCAATCGCATTCGTCCTCTTC